>JAKFDF010000226.1:0-26537 GCA_036676275.1 Lysobacter sp. | reverse complement strand
GCGGCGCGACCGCGGCCTGGGTGGTCGACCCGGCCAGCCATGCGCTGCATTCCACGCCGGTGCGGTTGGGCGCTTTCGCCGAGGACAGCGTGCCGGTGCTCGGTGGCATCGACGCGTCGGACTGGGTCGTCGCCGCCGGCGGCCACCTGCTGCGCGAAGGCGAAGTGGTGTTGCCGGTCGATCGCGACAACCGCCCCATTAAACCGATTCCGCCGAAGCCGGTGCGATGAACATGTTTGTATCCGTCCGCAGCGGTTCCCGCATGGCACCTGCGCCCTTCCCCTGCCTGCGGGGGAAGGGATCGGGATGGGGGCCACGGTCGCGGCGCGGGTCGGTGGCGTTTCGCGCGATGAACATGTCTTCGCCTGCCTGCATTCCCGTCTCCGCATCGCATCGGAAGCGCTGACCCGTGCCCCGTTTCAACCTGTCGGAATGGGCCCTGCGCAACCGCGCGCTGGTGGTCTACGCGATGCTGGTGCTGGCGCTGGTCGGCGCCTGGTCGTACCGGCACCTGGGCCAGTCGGAAGACCCGCCGTTCACCTTCAAGGCGATGGTGGTACGCACCCTGTGGCCCGGCGCGACCGCCGAACAGGTGGCCGAGCAGGTCACCGAGCGGATCGAGAAGCAGCTGATGACCACCGGCCAGTACGAGTTCATCCGCTCGTACTCGCGCCCGGGCGAGTCGCAGGTGATCTTCATGGCGCGCGACTCGATGCCGTCGAGGGACGTGCCGGACCTCTGGTACCAGGTGCGCAAGAAGATCGGCGACATCCGCCCGACCCTGCCCGAAGGCGTGGTCGGCCCGTTCTTCAACGACGAATTCGGCACCACCTTCGGCAACATCTACGCGCTGACCGGAGAGGGCTTCGACTACGCGGTGCTGAAGGACTACGCCGAGCGCGTCGAGCTGGAACTGCAGCGCGTGCCCGACGTCGGCAAGATCGAACTGGTCGGCCTGCAGGACGAGAAGGTCTGGATCGAGGTCGACAACGCCAAGCTCGCCACGCTCGGCATCCCGCTGGCGGCGGTGCAGCAGGCGCTGGAACAGCAGAACGCGGTCACTCCCGCCGGCTTCTTCGAAGGCAAGGGCGAGCGCGTGCAGCTGCGCGTGAGTGGCGCGTTCGGCTCGGTGCAGGCGATCCGCGACTTCCCGATCCGCGCCGGCGACCGCACCCTGCGCCTGGGCGACATCGCGCAGGTCCACCGCGGATTCAGCGATCCGGCCGCGCCGAAGATGCGGTTCATGGGCCAGGACGCGATCGGCATCGCGGTGGCGATGAAGGACGGCGGCGACATCCTCCGGCTCGGCGACGCGCTGGAGCACGAATTCGCGCGCCTGCAGGAAGCGTTGCCGGCGGGGATGGAGCTGCGCAAGGTCAGCGACCAGCCCGAAGCCGTGCGCGAATCGGTCGGCGAGTTCATGCGCGTGCTCACCGAGGCGGTGTGCATCGTGCTGCTGGTGAGCTTCTTTTCGCTCGGGCTGCGCACCGGCCTGGTGGTCGCGGTCAGCATCCCGCTGGTGCTGGCCATGACCTTCGCGGTGATGCATTACTTCGGCATCGGCCTGCACAAGATTTCGCTCGGTGCGCTGGTGCTCGCGCTGGGATTGCTGGTCGACGACGCGATCATCGCGGTGGAGATGATGGCGATCAAGATGGAACAGGGATTCTCGCGGCTGAAGGCGGCGAGCTTCGCCTGGGAATCGACCGCGTTCCCGATGCTCACCGGCACCCTGGTGACCGCGGCCGGCTTCCTGCCGATCGCCACGGCCGCGTCGAGCACCGGCGAATACACGCGTTCGCTGTTCCAGGTGGTGACGATCGCGCTGGTGGTGTCGTGGATCGCGGCGGTGCTGTTCATCCCGTACCTGGGCGATCGCATGCTGCCGGACCTCGCGCACCCGCAGGCGCCGAAGGCCGGATCCTTGGCGGCGCGCTGGCAGGCATGGCGCGCGCGGCTGGCCGACCGCTGGCCGCAATACGCCTTCTTGCTTGCGCCGGAGCCACGGACACGCGACGCACACCCGCACGATCCGTACCAGCGCCCGTTCTACCGCCGCTTCCGAGGCCTGCTCGACTGGTGCCTGGCGCACCGCTGGCTGGTGATCGGCGCCACGGTGGCGGCGTTCGCGTTGTCGATCGCGATGTTCCGCTTTGTGCCGCAGCAGTTCTTCCCCGATTCCACCCGGCCCGAGCTGATGGTGGACATGGAACTGGCCGAGGGCTCGTCGCTGCGCGCCACCGCGGCGCAGGCACGCAAGCTCGAGGCGATGCTGCAGGGCCACCCCGGGATCGACAACTTCGTGGCCTATGTCGGCACCGGCTCGCCGCGCTTCTACCTGCCGCTGGACCAGCAGCTGCCGGCGGCCAACTTCGCCCAGTTCGTGGTCCGCGCCGACGACATCCACGCCCGCGAACGGTTGCGTACCTGGCTGACGGACGAAGTCGCGCCGAAGTTCCCGGAGCTGCAGCTGCGCGTGACCCGGCTGGAGAACGGGCCGCCGGTGGGCTACCCGATCCAGTTCCGCGTCTCCGGCGAGCACATCGACCGCGTGCGCGCGCTGGCGCGCCAGGTCGCCGACCGGGTGCGCGCCAATCCGCACGTGGCCAACGTCAACCTGGACTGGGACGAGCCGAGCAAGGTCGTGCGCCTGCAGATCCAGCAGGATCGTGCCCGCGCACTCGGGGTCAGCTCCGCGAACCTCGCGCATTTCCTCGCCGGGTCGCTGTCCGGCCTGCACGTGAGCACCTATCGCGAAGGCAACGAGCTGATCGAGGTGCTGCTGCGCGGCGCCGACGACGAGCGCAGCCGCCTGGACATGCTCGGCAGCCTCGCGGTGCCGACCGCGAGCGGGCAGTCGGTGCCGCTGTCGCAGGTCGCTACCCTCGAGTACGCGTTCGAGGACGGCATCGTCTGGCACCGCGACCGCCTGCCGACCGTGACCGTGCGCGCCGACATCCGCGACGCGCTGCAGCCGGCGACCGTCGCCGCGCAGATCGAGCCCACGCTCGACGGAATCCGCGCGCAGTTGCCGGAGGGTTACCTGTTGCGGACCGGCGGCAGCGTCGAGGATGCCGCGCGCGGCCAGGATTCGATCATCGCCGGGATGCCGCTGTTCCTGTTCGTGGTGGTGACGCTGCTGATGCTGCAGTTGCGCAGCCTGTCGCGCACCGTGCTGGTGCTGCTGACCGCGCCGCTGGGGCTGATCGGCGTCACCCTGTTCCTGCTGGTGTTCCGGGTGCCGTTCGGGTTCGTGGCGATGCTGGGCACGATCGCCCTGGCTGGCATGATCATGCGCAATGCGGTGATCCTGGTGGACCAGATCGAGCAGGACATCGCCGCAGGGCACGATCGCTGGACCGCGGTGGTGGACGCCACCGTGCGCCGTTTCCGCCCGATCGTGCTGACCGCGCTGGCCGCGATCCTGGCGATGATCCCGCTGTCGCGCAGCGCCTTCTTCGGGCCGATGGCGGTGGCGATCATGGGCGGGCTCACCGTGGCCACCGCGCTGACCCTGCTGTTCCTGCCCGCCCTCTACGCCGCCTGGTTCCGCGTCCGTCGCTGACCTGAAAAGCGGTTCTTCGCCCGACTCAGGCAAAGATCCTGATTGCTTGGTCACATGCTTCGCGGCGACCTGACGGGCCCCGGCGCGACCGGCCGCCCTTCGGGGCGAAATCAAGGAGGAGGCATCCGCCGCAGGCGGAGGCCGGGGGACATTTGCCCCGAAGGGCGGCCGGTCGCACCGGGGCTAGGATTGCAGGCTTGCCGAAAAGCCAGGCCCTGCTTTGCTTGTGAGCCACCGCGCAACCCGCAACGCCGGGTGCGGATGTCCTCGGGTGCGAAGTAAAGGAGGAGGCGTCGGCCGCAGGCCGGCGCCGGAGGACATTCGCACCCGAGGGCATCCGTACCCGACGCCCCGTCATCCTGCAGACGCGGCGCCCTTTCCTTCGGTGGGGAGAAGAATCCGATGGAAAGTGGAAAGAGTACCTGGGACAACCTTCGCGTATTCCACATGCCCCGATGTTGCCTTTGGGTACCTCTCCATCGGATCCGGATCGGGGATAGACTCCGGCTGGCGACGGCCGGCAGGTCCGGTCGGCAGGCGGGAGAGAGGCGTTGGAGCCGACCGATATCCGCAATCCCGACGTCTTCCACAAGGTCGTCGATTGCCAGTGGGCCTGCCCGGCGCACACGCCGGTCCCGGAATACATCCGGCTGATCGCAGCCGGCCGCTACGCCGACGCCTACATGGTCAACTGGCAGAGCAACGTCTTCCCCGGGATCCTCGGGCGCACCTGCGACCGCCCGTGCGAGCCGGCATGCCGGCGCGGGCGGGTCGAGGAGAACAATGGCGCCGATCCTGAGAGCCGGCCCGAGCCGGTCGCGATCTGCCGGCTCAAACGCGTCGCCGCCGACTTCAAGGGCGATGTCCGCGCGCGCATGCCGCAGGCGGCCGCGCAACGCAACGGCAAGCGCATCGCCTGCGTCGGCGCCGGGCCCTCGTCGCTGACCGTTGCGCGCGACCTCGCGCCGCTGGGCTACCACGTCACCGTCTTCGAGGCCGATCCGAGGGCGGGCGGCTTCATGCGCACCCAGGTGCCGCGCTTCCGCCTGCCGGAGGAAGTGATCGACGAGGAGACCGGCTACATCCTCGACCTCGGCGTCGAATTCGTCGGCGGCCGGCGCATCGAGTCGATGAAGTCGCTGCTGGCGCAGGGCTTTGATGCCGTGTTCGTCGGCAGCGGCGCGCCGCGCGGGCGCGACCTCGACCTGCCCGGGCGCGCGGAGGCGGCCGCGAACATCCATGTCGGCCTCGACTGGCTGGCCAGCGTCTACTTCGGCCACGTCACCGCGATCGGCCGGCGCGTGCTGGTGCTCGGCGGCGGCAACACCGCGATGGACTGCTGCCGCTCCGCGCGCCGGCTCGGCGGCAAGGACGTCAAGGTGATCGTGCGCTCGGGTTTCGACGAGATGAAGGCGAGCCCGTGGGAGAAGGAGGACGCGCAGCACGAAGGCATCCCGATCCTCGATTACCGCGTCCCCAAGAGCTTCGTGCACGAAGGCGGCCGCCTGACCGGCATGACCTTCGGGAAGGTACGCGCCGAATACGACGACAACGGCCGCCGCAAGCTGGTGCCGACCGGCGAACCCGACGAGCATTTCGACTGCGACGAGGTGCTGATCGCGGTCGGCCAGGAGAACGCGTTCCCGTGGATCGAGCGCGACGCCGGCATTGCCTTCGACGAGTGGGGCATGCCGGTGGTGGACAAGGCCACGTTCCAGTCGTCGCTGCCCAACGTGTTGTTCGGCGGCGACGCCGCGTTCGGACCCAAGAACATCATCTGGGCGGTCGCGCACGGCCACGCCGCGGCCATCAGCATCGACAAGCTGCTGCACGGCGAGGACACCCGCGAGCGCCCCGACCCCATGGTCCAGCTCGTCTCCCAGAAGATGGGCATCCACGAGTGGAGCTACGACAACGCGGTCTCGCCGGACGAGCGCTACCTCGTGCCGTGGTCGGAAGCCGCGAAGAAACTCGACAGCATCAACACCGAGGTCGAGCTCGGCTTCGACGCCGCCACCGCGTTCAAGGAGACCCAGCGCTGCCTCAACTGCGACGTGCAGACGGTATTCACCAAGGACAAGTGCATCGAGTGCGACGCCTGCGTCGACATCTGTCCGACCGACTGCATTACCTTCACCGCGAACGCCGATGAACCCGAACTGCGCAGGCACCTGACCGCGCCCGCACTCAACCTGGCGCAGGACCTGTATGTCTCCGGGCCGCTGAAGACGATGCGGGTGATGGTCAAGGACGAAGACGTGTGCCTGCATTGCAGCCTGTGCGCCGAACGCTGCCCGACCGGCGCGTGGGACATGCAGAAGTTCCTGCTGCTGGAGACCTACGCAGGTTCCGGATGCCGCAATCGCAAGGCGAGGGAGGCGGCATGAACGGGCCCATGGCTGCGTCCGTGATCGCTGCCGCCGAAATCCCGGCGCTGGTCGCGACCAACGATTTCGTCGTCAAGTTCGCCAACGTCAACGGTTCCGGCTCGGCGTCGGCCAACGAGCTGTTCGCCAAGGCGATCCTGCGCATGGGCGTGCCGGTGAGCCCGCGCAACATCTTTCCGTCCAACATCCAGGGGCTGCCGACCTGGTACGAAGTCCGGGTGTCCGAGCGGGGCTGGCTCGGCCGGCGCGGCGGCGTCGACCTGATGGTGGCGATGAACCCGCAGACCTGGGACGCCGACGTCGCCGAGATCGAGCCGGGCGGCTATCTGTTCCACGACAGCAGCAAGCCGTTGCCGCGGTCGAAGTTCCGCGAGGACGTCACCGTCATCGGCGTGCCGCTGACCGAAATCTGCAACGCCACCTACAGCGATCCGCGGCAGCGCCAGCTGTTCAAGAACATCATGTACATCGGCGCGCTTTCGATGCTGCTCGACCTGGACGCCGCGGTGATCGAAACCCTGATCGGAGAACAGTACAGGAGCAAGCCGCAGTTGCAGGCGCCCAACATCGAGGCGCTGCACCTGGGCCGCGACTGGGTGCGCGAGCACCTGCCGCACCCGATCGGCCTGCGCGTCCAGCGTGCGGACGCGGTCGGCGATCGCATCTTCGTCGAGGGCAACGCCGCCGCGGCGCTCGGGTGCGTCTACGGCGGGGCGACGGTGTGCGCGTGGTACCCGATCACGCCGTCCTCTTCGCTGGCCGAGGCGTTCCAGAAGTACTGCCAGAAATTCCGCGTCGATCCGCAGACCGGCGAGAACCGCTACGCCGTGATCCAGGCCGAGGACGAGATCGCCTCGATCGGCATGGTGGTCGGTGCCGGCTGGAACGGCGCGCGCGCATTCACCTCGACCTCCGGCCCGGGCATCTCGCTGATGAACGAATTCATCGGCCTGGCATACTTCGCCGAGATCCCGGTCACCATCATCGACGTGCAGCGCGGCGGCCCGTCGACCGGGATGCCGACGCGCACGCAGCAGTCCGACATCCTCGCCTGCGCCCATGCCTCCCACGGCGACACCAAGCACGTGCTGCTGTTCCCGCAGGATCCGACCGAGTGCTTCGAGTTCGCGGCCGCGGCGCTCGACCTCGCCGATCGCCTGCAGACGCCGGTGTTCGTGATGAGCGACCTCGACATCGGCATGAACCAGCGCCTCTGCGCGCCCTTCGCCTGGGACGACGCGCGCGGCTACGACCGCGGCAAGGTGATGACGGCGGAGCAACTGGAGGCGGGGCGCGAATTCGCGCGCTACAAGGACGTCGACGGTGACGGCATCCCGTACCGCACATGGCCGGGCACGCATCCGGACAAGGGTGCGTACTTCACGCGCGGCACTTCGCGCGATCCGCAGGCGAAGTACTCCGAACGCGGGCCGGACTACGTCTACAACATGGAACGGCTGCTGCGGAAGTTCGATACCGCGAAATCGCTGGTGCCGCCACCGGTGACGCGGCGGGCGACACAGCCTGCCAGCCACGGCGTCGTTTACTTCGGCTCGACCGCGCCGGCCATGGACGAGGCGTTCGAACGCCTGCAGGCCGACGGCATCGCGCTCGACGCCTTGCGGGTGCGCGCCTACCCGTTCCCGGAAGCGGTGCGCGAATTCATCCTCGCGCACGAATCCGTGTTCGTGGTCGAACAGAACCGGGACGGCCAGCTGCGCAGCCTGCTGGCCAACGAGTTCGACATCGATCCGGCGCGCCTGGTCGCGGTGCTGCACTACGACGGCACCCCGATCACGGCGCGTTTCATCGTCGACGCGATCGGGGCGCGGCTGCGCCCTGCCGGAACCAGGATGGCCTGAGCCATGACCTATCTCGCCAAGCCCAAGCTCCACCATCCCACGCTCGCCTGCAACGCGGCCGGTTTCACCCGCCGCGACTACGAGGGCGCGGTCTCGACCCTTTGCGCGGGCTGCGGCCACGATTCGATTTCCGCCGCGATCATCCAGGCCTGCTGGGAGCTGGACATCCAGCCGCATCGCGTCGCCAAGCTCTCCGGCATCGGCTGCAGCTCCAAGACCCCGACCTATTTCCTCGGCCAGTCGCACGGCTTCAACACCGTGCACGGGCGCATGCCCTCGGTGCTGACCGGCGCCAACCTGGCCAACCGCGAACTGATCTACCTGGGCGTGTCCGGCGACGGCGATTCCGCCTCGATCGGCATCGGCCAGTTCGTGCATGCGATCCGCCGCGGCGTGGACATGGTCTACATCGTCGAGAACAACGGCGTGTACGGACTCACCAAGGGCCAGTTCTCCGCCACCGCAGACCAGGGCTCGGTGTCGAAGAAGGGCGTGGCCAACAGCGACAGCCCGCTGGACATGGTGACGATGGCGTTGCAGCTCGGCGCCAGCTACGTCGCCCGCAGCTTCTCCGGCGACAAGGCGCAGCTGGTGCCGCTGATCAAGGGGGCGCTGTCGCACCGCGGCGCCGCGTTCCTCGACGTGATCAGCCCGTGCGTCGCCTTCAACAACCACGCGGGCAGCACCAAGAGCTACGACTACGTGCGCGAACACAACGACGCGGTCAACCGCATGGACGTGATCCCGCCGCGCGCGGAGATCGCGGTCGACTACGCGGAAGGGCGGATGATCGAGGTCCGGCAGCACGACGGCTCGCTGCTGCGGCTGCGCAAGCTCGACGCCGGCTACGACCCGCGCGACCGGATCGCCGCGATGAACATCATCCAGCAGCGCCATGCCCACGGCGAGGTGATCACCGGGCTGCTGTACGTCGATCCGGAGGCCGACGACCTGCACGGCCACATCAACACCATCGCCGCGCCGCTCAACACCCTCGGAGCCGCCGAACTCTGCCCGGGCAGCGATGCCCTGGCCCGCATCAACGGCTCCCTGCGCTGACCCGGGAAGCCTCGACTTCTTGCGGGGGCCGCCTCGGGCCGGCCCCGGCGCATGGAATGCCGGGCCCGGGGCGTCCCTTCACGGAAATACCCCATCCCGGCGCCGGACGTGGTGCAATAGCGGGGAAGCGGGGGTACCGGCGCAGCCGGTTGAGACAGTCCCTTCGAACCTGGGCATACGTGCCGATACCGGTTGACACCGGCGTAGGGAGCTTCGCGGCCGGCGCCTTCACGCCCCGGTCGCGCCCCGCTTCGCAAGAGTCCGTGCCGGTACGCGCGGAATACCATGCAAGCGACGCGGGAGCGAACCAGCCATGAATGCAGTGCCCTCCGAACTCATCCGCCAGACCGAGCAGCTCTCGGAGGCCGTGACCCGTCCGATACCCGGGTCGCGCAAGATCCATGTCGCCGGTTCCCGCGCCGACCTGCGGGTGCCGATGCGCGAGATCGTGCAGACCGCGACCCCGACCCTGTTCGGCGGCGAGGACAATCCCCCGATCACGGTGTACGACTGCTCCGGTCCGTATTCGGATCCCGGCGCCCGCATCGACCTGGCGCTGGGCCTGCCGCCAATGCGCGCGCCATGGATCGCCGAGCGCGGCGACAGCGAGCCGCTTGCGGCGTTGTCGTCGTCGTTCGGGCGCGGGCGCGAGCACGACCCCAGGCTCGACGGCGTGCGCTTCGGCAACCGGCCGCTGCCACGCAGGGCGATCGCCGGCGCCAACGTATCGCAGATGCATTACGCGAAGAAGGGCATCGTCACCCCGGAAATGGAGTTCGTCGCGATCCGCGAGAACCAGCGCCTGGAACTGGTGCGCGATGCCGGGTTGCTGGCGCAGCACGCCGGCGAAAGCTTCGGCGCCTGCATCCAGCAGCGCATCACCCCGGAGTTCGTGCGCGACGAGATCGCCCGCGGCCGCGCGATCCTGCCCAACAACATCAACCATCCCGAGAGCGAGCCGATGGTCATCGGCCGCAACTTCCTGACCAAGATCAACGCCAACATCGGCAACAGCGCGGTGTCGTCGGGCATTGCGGAGGAAGTCGAGAAGCTGGTCTGGGCGATCCGCTGGGGCGCCGACACGGTGATGGACCTGTCGACCGGCAAGCACATCCACGAAACCCGCGAGTGGATCATCCGCAATTCGCCGGTGCCGATCGGCACCGTTCCGATCTACCAGGCGCTGGAGAAGGTCGATGGTCGTGCCGAGGAACTGACCTGGGAGATCTTCCGCGACACGCTGGTCGAGCAGGCCGAGCAGGGCGTGGACTACTTCACCATCCACGCCGGCGTGCTGCTGCGCTACGTGCCGCTGACGGCCAAGCGCGTCACCGGCATCGTTTCGCGCGGCGGATCGATCATGGCCAAGTGGTGCCTGTCGCACCACAGGGAAAGCTTCCTCTACACCCACTTCGAGGACATCTGCGAAATCATGAAGGCCTACGACGTGGCCTTCTCGCTCGGCGACGGCCTGCGCCCGGGCTGCATCGCAGATGCCAACGACGCGGCGCAGTTCGGCGAGCTGGAAACGCTCGGCGAACTGACGAAGATCGCGTGGAAGCACGACATCCAGACCATGATCGAAGGCCCAGGCCACGTGCCGATGCAGCTGATCAAGGAAAACATGGACAAGCAGCTGGCCGAATGCGGCGAGGCGCCGTTCTACACGCTCGGGCCGCTGACCACCGACATCGCGCCGGGCTACGACCACATCACCAGCGCGATCGGCGCGGCGATGATCGGCTGGTACGGCACAGCGATGCTGTGCTACGTCACGCCCAAGGAACACCTCGGCCTGCCCAACCGGGAGGACGTGCGCGACGGGATCATGGCGTACAAGATCGCCGCGCACGCCGCCGACCTGGCCAAGGGCCATCCGGGCGCGCAGGTGCGCGACAACGCACTGTCCAAGGCGCGCTTCGAGTTCCGCTGGGAGGACCAGTTCAATCTCGGGCTGGACCCGGAGAAGGCGCAGTCGTTCCACGACGAGACCCTGCCCAAGGATGCCCACAAGCTCGCCCACTTCTGCTCGATGTGCGGCCCGCACTTCTGCTCGATGCGGATCACCCAGGACGTGCGCGACTACGCCGCCGAGCACGGCGTCGACGAGGCCCATGCGCTGGATGCCGGCATGGCCGAGAAAGCCGCCGAGTTCCGCGAAACCGGCGCCCGCGTCTACCGGGAGGCCTGAGCCATGCGCACCGGAACCCAGGTGGTGAAGGCGGGCGTCAGTTTCGGCAGCGCGCTGGCGATCGCGATCTCGTGGACGGCGAACAAGTCGTTGCTGTGGGCGATCGTGCACGGCCTGCTGTCGTGGTTGTACGTGGTGTATTACGCGCTGCGCTACCAGTACGGGGTGATCGGCTGATGCAGCAGGCCACGCTGTGGTCGCGGCCGTGGACGGTGCTGGCGCGCCGGCACCCGTCGGCGTTCCTGCTGGCCGCGCAGCTGCTGAGCCTGCTGCTGTATCCCTCCATGGACGACACCGCCAGCGGGCGCTTGCTGTTCGGCGCGGTCGCGCTGGTGGTGGTGCCGCTGGCGGTGTGGGTGGTCAACCGCAGCCCGTCGGTGCGCTGGGTGGCCTGGCTGCTGGCGATCCCGGCGATGCTGCTGACCGTCGCCGGGGTGCTGTTCGATCGTCCGGGGCTGCTGCCGTTCTCGGCGACCCTGGAGGCCGCGCTGTACTTCTACGCCGCGGGCGGCCTGATCGCCTACATGCTGCACGACCACGATGTCAGCGCCGACGAACTGTTCGCCGCGGGCGCCACCTTCACCCTGCTGGCCTGGGGATTCGCCTACGCGTATTTTGTCTGCCAGGCCTGGTATCCCGACAGCTTCACCGGATTGATCGAGCCGGAACGGCCGCGGCGCTGGCTGGAGTTGCTGTTCCTGAGTTTCACCAACCTCTCGGCCACCGGTTCCGGCGACATCATGCCGGTCAGTTCGCCGGCACGCGTGCTGGTGATGCTCGAGCAGTTCGCCGGGGTCGGCTACATCGCCACGGTGGTGTCGCGGCTGATCGGGTTGACCATCATCCGCCACGACCGGCGCTGAAACCACGAACGCCGCATCGCGCGGACTGCGTGTCGCTGGAACCGTGGGTGCTCAGAAGTTCGGCTTGTCAGGTTCCGCGTTGTAGCGCGCGATCGACTCGGACAGGATCCGCCTGGCTTCATCGGCGCCGCCCCAGCCGTCGAGCTTCACCCACTTGCCCTTCTCCAGGTCCTTGTAGTGCTCGAAGAAGTGGCCGATGCGCTCGAGCCAGTGCGGGCTGACCTGGTCGATGTCGAGGATGTGGCGGTAGCCGGCGAACACCTTGTCGATCGGCACCGCGAGGATCTTCTCGTCGCCGCCGGCCTCGTCGGACATCTTCAGCACGCCGACCGGGCGGCAGCGGATCACCGAGCCCGGGATCAGCGGCAGCGGCAGGATCACCAGCACGTCGGCCGGGTCGCCGTCGCCGCAGACCGTGTGCGGGACGTAGCCGTAGTTGCAGGGATAGCGCATCGGCGTGGACAGGATGCGGTCGACGAAGATCGCGCCGGAAGCCTTGTCGACCTCGTACTTGACCGGCTCGGCGTCCTTGGGAATTTCGACGACGACGTTGATTTCGTCCGGCGGGTTACTGCCGGTGGGGACGAGGTCCAGGCCCATGGGGGTGCTGCTCCGGTGTGCTGCGGGGGGCGAATTTTACTCGCTGCGGTGCAGCAAACGGAAAACGGCGGCCCTGGGGCCGCCGTTCACGGTGTGACTCATGCCGCCCCTTGCCCCGTTCCCCTCTCCCGCGACGCGGGAGAGGGGCGATCGTGCCGTGCGGGAATCGCTTCGACTACAGCAGCGGCACCAGCAGTAGCGCGACGATATTGATGATCTTGATCGCGCCTGCGGCGCGCCCTCACCCCGTTCCCCTCTCCCGCGACGCGGGAGAGGGGCGATCGTGCCGTGCGGGAATCGCTTCGACTACAGCAGCGGCACCAGCAGTAGCGCGACGATATTGATGATCTTGATCAACGGGTTGATCGCGGGGCCGGCGGTGTCCTTGTACGGATCGCCGACGGTGTCGCCGGTGACCGCGGCCTTGTGCGCCTCGGAGCCCTTGCCGCCGAAGTTGCCGTCCTCGATGTACTTCTTGGCGTTGTCCCAGGCGCCGCCGCCGGTGGTCATCGAGATCGCCACGAACAGGCCGGTGACGATGGTGCCGATCAGCAGGCCGCCCAGCGCCTTGGGCCCAAGCAGCAGGCCGACGACGATCGGGACCGCGACCGGCAGCAGCGACGGCACGATCATTTCCTTGATCGCCGACTTGGTCAGCATGTCGACCGCCTTGTCGTACTGCGGCTTGCCCGTGCCCTGCATGATCCCGGGAATGTCGCGGAACTGGCGGCGCACTTCCTCGACCACCGCGCCCGCGGCACGGCCGACCGCTTCCATCGCCATCGCGCCGAACAGGTACGGGATCAGGCCGCCGATCAGCAGGCCGATGATCACCATGTGGTCGGACAGGTCGAAACGCATCGCCTCGTACGCGACGCCGCTGAGCGCGGCCTTGGCTTCGCCGACGGTGTTGAGGTTGTGCGTGTAGTCGGCGAACAGCACCAGCGCCGCCAGCGCGGCCGAACCGATCGCATAGCCCTTGGTCACCGCCTTGGTGGTGTTGCCGACCGCATCCAGCGGATCGGTCACGCCGCGCACTTCCGGCGGCAGGTCCGCCATCTCGGCGATGCCGCCGGCGTTGTCGGTGATAGGGCCGTAGGCGTCGAGCGCGACGATCATGCCCGCCATCGACAGCATCGCGGTCGCGGCGATGGCGATGCCGTAGAGGCCGCCGAGCGCGAATGCGCCCCAGATCGCGGCGCAGATCACGATCACCGGCAGGGCGGTCGACTTCATCGAAATGCCGAGGCCGGCGATGATGTTGGTGCCGTGGCCGGTGGTCGAGGCCTGCGCGATGTGCCGCACCGGCTTGAACTGGGTGCCGGTGTAGTACTCGGTGATCCACACGATCAGGCCGGTGAGCACCAGGCCGATCAGCGCGCAACCGTACAGGTTGATCGCGCCGTGGCTGTTGTCGGCCATCATGTCGGTGGTGACGAACCAGAACGCGACCGCGGCCAGCACGGCCGACACGATCACGCCTTTGTACAGCGCCCCCATGATCGAGCCGCCTTCCTTCACCTTGACGAAGAACGCGCCGATGATCGAGGCGATGATCGACACGCCGCCAAGTACCAGCGGGTACAGCACCGCATTGCGCCCTGCTTCGGCCACCATCAGGCCGCCGAGCAGCATCGTGGCGATGATCGTGACCGCGTAGGTTTCGAACAGGTCGGCGGCCATGCCGGCGCAGTCGCCGACGTTGTCGCCGACGTTGTCGGCGATCACCGCCGGGTTGCGCGGGTCGTCCTCGGGGATGCCGGCTTCCACCTTGCCGACCAGGTCCGCGCCGACGTCCGCGCCCTTGGTGAAGATGCCGCCGCCCAGGCGCGCGAAGATCGAGATCAGCGAGGCGCCGAACGCCAGGCCGACCAGCGCGTGCAGCGCCGGTTCGCCGGTGACGCCCATCCGCTGCAGCACCAGGTAGTAGCCGGCGACGCCCAGCAGGCCCAGGCCGACCACCAGCATGCCGGTGATCGCGCCGCCGCGGAACGCGACGTCCATCGCCGGGCTGATGCCGCGCCGCGCGGCTTCGGCGGTGCGCACGTTGGCACGCACCGAGACGTTCATGCCGATGTAGCCGGCCGCGCCCGAGAGCACCGCGCCGAGCGCGAAACCGATCGCGGTGTGCCAGCCCAGGAACAACCCGATCAGCACGAACAGCACCACGCCGGCGATGGCGATGGTGGTGTATTGCCGGTTGAGGTAGGCGCGGGCGCCTTCCTGGATCGCGCCGGCGATCTGCTGCATGCGTTCGTTGCCGGCGGGCTGCGCATTGATCCAGCGCGCGGAGACGATTCCGTAAAGAATCGCGATGACGGCGCAACCAAGCGCCAGGACTAGACCGTACTGCTCCAGCATGAACCCCTCCCCAGAGTGGACATCGGACTTTCGGATGTGGTGGCTATTGCCGCGGAAGCCGCACCATGGCCGCCGAGAGCAGCCGGACGCGTGGCAACCGCACGACTATCGCACAGCGCCGGAGTCCGGGGAAATACGCAGGGCCCGGCGCATGCGGCGCCGACCACCCTGGGCGTCATGGCCGCGTTCAGCCGTTGCGTGACAGCCTGCGCGCCATCCGCACATTTCCCGGGAGCCCGCCATGCGCTTGGTCACCACAGTTCTGCTCGCCGCCGTCGCCGCCCCGGCCCTGGCCGCGGATCCGTCCCCCGAGATCAGGCGCGATCCGGCACCGGCGCAGGCGCCGGGCGTCGTGCATACCCTGAGGGTCATCCCCGAGGCCTGCGCCCGCCTCGAGGGCCAGTTCACCGGCGACCCGGCGCAGCCGTACAAGTTCGCGGTGGTGCGCACCAGCCCCGGCTGCCAGGCGCGCGCCAGGCTGGTCGATGCGGCCAGGGCCAAGCCGTCGGCGAACGCGGGCTGGAGCTTCAACGACGTGATCCGCGTGCCCAATGCCGCCTGCGCCACCCAGCAGGCGGTGGTGCGGGTCTGGCGGCATGCGGCCGACGTCGCTCCGCCCACGCTCGACGGGCAGGGCCGCTCGCGCATCTACCTGAAGGAATCGCTGGCCAAGGCCAAGGCTGGCCAGCTGGCACCGACCCCGATCTATGCCGTCTCGATGCAGGTCGAAGGGGTGCCCTGCAAGGGTGGGTGACGGGCGGCGGGGCGCGCCGCCATGCGGCGCTGCCTTCCGGATGCCGGCGGACCGGGATGGCGCGATGCGCGACTAGTTGCTGGCGTACAGGGGCTCGCGCTTGCCGGTCACCAGCCGCAGGAAGGTCAGGGCGTTGCTCACCCTGGGTCGGTGGTTGGCTGGGGCGTCGCCGATCCTGACGTAACCGCGTTGTCCCGGCGCCACGCGCACCGATAGCGCCTGGCCATCGACGCTGTAGGTATGGTCGCCCGGTGCGACGGCGATGGCGTAATAGGCGCCGCTTGGCAGTTGCGCGAGCGCGCCGTCGCTGCCGCCCAGCACCACTTCGCCCGGCAGCTGGTCGTCGGTGCGGAAGAACACGACCTGCGACCCGGTGCCGGGGCTGGCGCCGATCACCCCGTTGACCACGCGTTCGGCGATCAACTCGTTCTCGGCGTCGACGTACGCCTTGCCCTGCCATTCGTAGCGGACGTTCTGGGCGCACGCGAACGCCGGAACCAGTGCCAGCGCCGTGGCCGCGAGCCCGCGGAAGATGCAGGCGTTCATGCTCACCTCCATCAGCTTGGAAGTGGTTTGCAACATACGCCGCCACATCCCGGCCGCGGCGCCGTTCATCGGGAAATGGCCGGGTTCCAGCGGCCTTCAACCGCGTGCCGGATCATTCGCGGGGCGGCAGCCTGCGGCGCAGGGTGGCATGCCGCGGCGTGACGTAAGCCGGCAACCCGTCGCGACGATAGGGCGGATACGCCTCGCCACGGACCAGCGGCTCCAGGTAGCGGCGGGCCGCGGCGGTGATGCCATGGCCATCGCCGCGGATGAAGCCTGCCGGCATCTTCTTCTCGCGGTTGGCGATGCGCGACAGCGGCGCGGCTTCGATTTTCCAGCGGTACGGCGCATCGCCGGTGCGCACGATCACCGGCATCGTGGCATTCATGCCCTTGAGCGCGAACTCGACCGCCTTGCGGCCGACCGCCTGCGCCTGCTCGAAGTCGGTTTTCGACGCGATGTGCCGGGCCGAGCGTTGCAGGTAGTCGGGCAGGGTCCAGTGCACCTTGTGGCCCAGCACCTCCTTGACCCGCCCGGCCAGGTGCGCGGCAACGCCGCCGAGCTGGGTATGGCCGAACGCGTCCTGGCCGGCGCCGGCATCGGCGACGAAGCGCCCGTCCGCGGTGCGGATGCCTTCGCTGGCGACCACCACGCACCAGCCGACGCGGGCGACCACTCGTTCCACCCGCGCCAGGAAGGCGGCCTCGTCGTAGGCGCGCTCGGGGAACAGGATGATCTGCGGCGCGTCCTCCGGCGTCTTCCCGGCGAGCCCGGCGGCCGCGGCCAGCCAGCCGGCATGGCGTCCCATCGCTTCGTAGACGAACACCTTGGTCGAGGTCTCGGCCATCGCCGCCACGTCCAGCGCGGCCTCGCGCACCGAGACCGCGGTGTACTTGGCCGCCGAGCCGAAGCCCGGGCAGCAGTCGGTGACGGCGAGGTCGTTGTCGACCGTCTTCGGCACGCCGATGCAGGTCAGCGGGTAGTCGAATTCCGCGGCCAGTTGCGACAATTTGAGCGCGGTATCGGCCGAATCGTTGCCGCCGTTGTAGAGGAACCAGCGCACGTCGTGGGCGCGCAGCACCGCAATCAGGCGCTCGTACCTGGCCCGGTCGGCCTCCAGCGACTTCAGCTTGACCCGGCACGAGCCGAACGCCCCGCCGGGCGTGTGCGCCAGCGCCCGGACGGTTGCGACGGACAAGCGCGAGGTGTCGATCAGCTCCTCGCGCAGTGCCCCGAGGATGCCGTTGCGCGCCGCCAGCACCTTGACCTTGCGGGCTCGTGCCGCCTGGATCACGGCCGACGCGGTGGCGTTGATGACGGCGGTGACGCCGCCGGACTGCGCGTAGAGCAGGGTTCCCGAGGGCATGGCGGCTCCTGTTGGATGGCCGGGATGCGGTAAGCTGGGGCCCGGCCGCAAGGCGTGGTTTCCGCACGTTGCAGGGAGTCTAGCGCGCGGCCCGCCAGGCGATGGATCCGTTCGGGGAGTGGCTGATGCGATTGGTTTTGTTGGGCGCGCCGGGCTCCGGCAAGGGAACCCAGGCGGCGCGGCTGAAGGAGCACCTGCAGGTGCCGCACGTCTCCACCGGCGACCTGTTGCGGGCCGAAGTCGCCGCCGGCAGCAAGCTGGGGCTGGAGGCCAAGGGCATCATGGCCCGCGGCGAGCTGGTCAGCGACGCGATCCTGCTGGGCATGCTCGAGGATCGTTTTTCGCGCCCGGACACCCGCGGCGGTTTCATCCTCGATGGTTACCCGCGCAACCTGGCCCAGGCCAGCGCACTGGGCGACCTGCTCGAGCGCATCGGCCAGCCGATGGACCAGGCCGTGCAGCTGGATGTCGATACCGAACTGCTGATCGAGCGCATCGCCGGACGCGCCAATGCCGAAGGCCGCGCCGACGACAATCCGGAATCGGTGCGCAAGCGCCTGGCCATCTACAACGAGCAGACCGCGCCGGTGGTCGAGTATTACCGCCAGCACGGCATGCTGACCGTGGTCGACGGCGTCGGCACGCTGGATGAAGTGTTCACCCGCATCCTCGAGGCGATCGCGCCGGTGCGCGAAGTCGGCTGAAGGTCGCCATTCCCGCATTGCGGGAAGCTGGAGCTTGCGCCGGGCATCAAGGCGGCGCGTCGGTTTTCCCTTCTCCCCGCCTGCGGGGAGAAGGTGCCGAAGGCGGATGAGGGGCTGCTTTTGGCGCGACGCGGCGTCTCGCTGCCCCCCACCCCTTGCCCTCTCCCCGCCAGCGGGGAGAGGGGGAGTTGGTGCCGTGCGGGAGCCGCTTCGATAAGCTCCGCTTTCACTTGGATGGCAGAAGTTTCTTGAAGATTCATATTCTGGGCATTGCCGGTACCTTCATGGGCGGCGTCGCCGCGCTGGCGCGCGAACTCGGGCACGACGTCGAAGGCAGCGACCAGTCCGTCTATCCGCCGATGTCCACGCAACTGGAACAACTCGGCATCGCGCTGCGCCAGGGCTATGCGCCCGGCAACATCTCCGCCGACTGCGATGCGATCGTGGTCGGCAACGCGCTGTCGCGCGGCAATGCCGCGGTCGAACAGGTGCTCGACGACGGCCGCGCCTACACCTCCGGCGCGCAGTGGCTGGCGGAAAACGTGCTGCCGGGGCGCGACACGCTGGCCGTGGCCGGCACCCACGGCAAGACCACCACCACCACGATCCTGGCCTGGCTGCTGCAGGCCGCCGGGCGCGAGCCCGGCTTCCTGGTCGGCGGGGTCGCCGAGGATTTCGGCGTGTCGGCGCGCGTGGGCAAGGGCCGCGAATTCGTGGTCGAGGCCGACGAATACGACACCGCGTTCTTCGACAAGCGCAGCAAGTTCGTGCACTACCGGCCGCTGGTGGCGATCCTCAACAACCTCGAATACGACCACGCCGACATCTTCCCGGACGTGGCCGCGATCCAGCGCCAGTTCCACCACCTGGTGCGCACCGTGCCGCGTCGCGGCCGGCTGGTCGTCAATGGCGAGGACACGCGCCTGGCGGAAGTCCTGGCGATGGGCTGCTGGACGCCGGTGGAACGTTTCGGCCTGGACGCCGGCGACGGCCCGGGCTTCGACTGGAGCGCGCGCCTGCTCGAGGACGACGGCCGCGCGTTCGTGGTGCTGCACGACGGCGGCGAAATCGGCGAAGTGCACTGGCCGCTGCTCGGGCGCCACAATGTGATGAACGCGCTGGCGGCGCTGGCGGCCGCGCACGCGGTCGGGGTGGATGTCGCGCCGGTGCTGCCGGCCCTGGCGCGGTTCCGCAGCGTCAAGCGGCGCATGGAGGTGATCGGCGAGCAGGGCGGCACGACCGTGTACGACGATTTCGCCCACCATCCGACCGCGATCGCGACCACGCTCGCCGGCCTGCGCGCCAGTATCGGCGACGCCCGCATCGTGGTGGCGATGGAGCCGCGCAGCAACTCGATGCGCCTGGGCGCGCACGCCCAGGCGCTGGCGCCGTCGCTGGACGATGCCGACCTCGTGGTCTTCCTGCAGCGGCCGGAACTGGCCTGGGACGCCGGCAAGGTCGTCGCCGGGCTGCACGGCGAAGGCATCACGGCGGCCGACGTGGATGCGCTGATCGCGGCCCTGCGCGAGCGCGTGCGTAGCGGCGACCATGTCGTATTCATGTCCAACGGCGGTTTCGACGGCGCCCCGCGGCGCTTTCTCGCCGCCTTGCAACGTTGATCCCTACCCTGCGGCGATGCCGTCGACGCCGATGCCAACGCAGCTGCAGACCCTCGGCCTGTTCCCGCTGCCGGCCGTGCTGCTGCCGGGGGCGGCGCTGGGCCTGCGCGTGTTCGAGCCGCGTTACCTGGACCTGGTGCGCGAGTGCGGTCGCCAGGGCAGCGGCTTCGGGGTCTGCCTGTTGCTGCCCGGGGAGGGCGGGGAGGACGGCACGGCCGCCGCGCCCGCGGCCTATGGCACCGAAGCGCGGATCGAGGATTTCGGCAACGACGACGGCCTGCTGACCCTGCGCGTGCGCGGCCGCCGGCGCTTTCGCGTGCTGCGCACCCGGATCCGCGGCAATGGCCTGGTGGTCGGCGAGGTCCAGTGGCGCGACCCCGACCCGGACGACGAATTGCGGCCCGAGCACGCGCTGCTCGGCCTGCTGCTGCAGCGCATCCTCGACCAGGCCGGCGGCGAGCACGCCGGCGCGACCCCGGCGCAGCTCGATGACGCGGCCTGGGTCGGCTGGCGACTGGCGGAGTTGCTGCCGGTCACCGACCTGCAACGCCAGCAGCTGCTGCAGGAAGACGATCCGCATGCGCGCCTGCAGCAGTTGCTGGCGCTGATGCCCTAGCGATCGTCGCTGCGGATGCGCAGCATGGCGGCCCCGCCGGCCGGATGCGGGGATTCGCGCAGCGCGAAACCCGCCAGCGCATCGCGCAACGCAAGGTGCGCGCCGCCATCGTCGGCCTGCGGTTGCCACAGCCCGAAGGCATCGAACGGACGCGTGTAGTGGAGGGTCTGCGTACTGCCCAGCCATAGCGGGGTGCCGTCATCGAGCAGCGCGGGCGCAGGCCAGAGCCGCAACACCTGGACCTCGCCGGCGCGCGCGCCGGGGCGACGCAGCAGCAGCGCCTCGGCCCCGGCGTCGAGGGTCGCCGGCAGCACCGGCTGCGTCGCCGGGTCGCGATCCTCGTCGAGCAGGCCGAGGGTGGCGACCCAGTCCGCCTGCGGCTGCACCCGCCAGCCGCGCGTCCGCAGTTGCGCCTGCAGCGGCGCCAGCGGGCCCGCGACCTGCACGTCGAGCGGCCAACGCAGGCTGGCGTCGCGTTCGTTGCGATGCGCGGGCAGCGTGCGCCACGCCTCGCCATTCCACCAGCCATCGGTCTCCAGCACGGTCGTTGGCGGCGGCGGCTTGAAGCGCGCCAGCAGCGGGTCGATCGCACGCGGGGCATGCCACAGCGCGGCCACCACGAATGCCCCGTAGAACACGCCCGCCAGCGGCCGCATCCACAGCGAGCGCGCGACATGGCGACGGTAGGCGATGCCGAGCAGCAGCAGCCATACGATGCCCAGCAACGCGCCACCGACCACGTCGCTGAGCCAGTGCGCGCCCAGGTACAGGCGCGCGAAGCCGAGCAGCGCGACCAGGCCGCCGCCGAGCAGGTACGGCCACACCCGCCGTCGCCCGGGCAACTCGCGCGCGATCAGCACCGCGAAGAACCCGAATGCGATCGTGGCCATCGTCACCGCGATCGAGGGGAAGCCGAACCCGGCCGGCGCGGTGGGCGGCCGTGGCATCTCGACCACCGCGCCCAGCCATGCGGTCAGCGCCAGGCCGAAGGCGAGCGCGCCGAGCCAGTGCGCCGCGGCGATGAAACGGCGCCGCCACAGCAGCCAGCCCAGCACCAGGGTGCAGGCGGGGACCAGCACGACCGCATCGCCGAGCGAAGCCAGCGAGGCCATCAGCCGGTCCGCCAGCGGATTGCGCAGCGCCAGCATTGCGGCATACACGTTCTGGTCGAGCCGCAACGGCGCGCCGCGCGCCAGCACCGTGGCCAGCAGCGCGAACCAGGCCCAGCCGATCGCCAGCAGGCAGGCGGCGAGCAGTGCCAGCGACGCCGATTCCGGGCGGTTGGGATCGATCAACGCGACCGCGTAGCGGCCCAGTCGCGGATGCGCGCGACTCCAGCGCAAGGCGCGCGCAAGCAGGCTGTCGGCGCGGTCGGCGAACCAGCGCCAGGTGTAGAGCACCGCCGCCCACACCAGCGCCAGCACCGCCAGCAGGGCCAGCAGCGCCAGCACCAGGCGATCGGCCACCGCGGCCACCGCGTCGTAGGAAGCACCGAAAACCCAGCCCGGGGCGAGGAATACCGCGGCCCAGCTCAGCGCGGCGAACGCGCTTGCCGGCAGGTAGCGCCGCAACGGCATCCGCAGCATGCCCGCGACCGCGGGTACGAACGGCCGCACCGCGCCGACGTAGCGCGCGATCACGATCCCCTTGCTGCCGTGGCGACGGAACAGCGCCTCGCCACGGTCGAGCAGCTGCGGATAGCGGCGGAACGGCCAGTGCTCGCGCAGTTGCGGGCCCCAGCGTTGGCCGATCCAGAAACTGAGCGCGTCTCCGAGCAGTGCGCCCAGCGCCGCGCAGGCGATCGCATAGGGTCCGGAAATATGCCCGAGCCCCACCAGCGCGCCGACCGCGAACAGCAACGGCAACGCCGGCACCACGATCCCGACCACCGCCAGCGCATCGCAGAAGGCAACCAGGAAGACCAGCCCGCCGGCCGCGACCGGGTGCGTGCTGATCCATGCAACGGCGTTGTCGAACCAGGCACTTGGCATCGCCCGATTATAGGCAGTGGATGGAACGCTTCCGATGCGGGACCCGGGCGCAGCGATCGTTGCCGTGCCGTGCGATCGGACATGGATGGGAGCACAATGCGCTGCCGTCCGGGCACGTTTCGGCCCGCGGGGAGCCCGCCATCAAAGACCTGTCCGGCAAGACCCTCTTCATCACCGGCGCGTCGCGCGGCATCGGCCTGGCGATCGCCAGGCGCGCCGCGCGAGACGGCGCCAACGTCGCGATCGCCGCCAAGTCCGCGGTCGCCAACCCCAGGCTCCCGGGCACCATCCACAGCGCCGCCGCGGAAGTGGAAGCGGCCGGCGGCCGCGCGCTGGCGCTGCAGTGCGATATCCGCGAAGAGGAACAGGTACGCGCCGCGGTCGCGGCCACGGTGGACGCATTCGGTGGCATCGACATCCTGGTCAACAACGCCAGCGCGATCTGGCTGCGCGGCACCCTGGACACGCCGATGAAGCGCTTCGACCTGATGCAGCAGGTGAACGCCCGCGGCAGTTTCCTGTGCGCGCAGGCGTGCCTGCCTTACCTGCTGCAGGCCCCCAATCCGCACATCCTGACCCTGGCGCCGCCGCCATCGCTGCAACCCAAATGGTGGGGCCCGCACCTGGGCTACACCCTGGCCAAGATGGGCATGAGCTTCGTGACCCTGGGCCTGGCCGCCGAATTCGGCCCGCAGGGCGTCGCGGTCAATGCGCTGTGGCCACGCACGGTGATCGCCACCGATGCGATCAACATGATCCCCGGGGTCGAATCCGGGCGCTGCCGCACGCCGGAAATCGTCGCCGACGCCGCGCACGCGATCCTGGTACGGGCCGCGGAGGACTTCCACGGCCATTTCCTGATCGACGACGACGTCCTGATCGCCGCCGGCATCAGCGACTTTTCCGGCTATGCCGTGGACCCGTCGCAACCATTGCTGCCGGATCTGTTCCTGGACTAGCGGCAAGCATGATCGACGCGTGGCGGTGGCCGTCACCGGCCGCATCGCCGGCATGCCGGTACGGGATTGTGTGCCGCACGCTCCAGAACCGGGAGTGGTCGGACGGATTTCACATGCGATTCATGCCGCCCGGCGCCCCATGGCCGAGCCAACGGGAGTGTCCGTTGCAACCGGCAAGCTCGCCGGTTGCCGATTGGACGTAGCACTTTTGTTGACGGCCTGGATTCCGCGCCTGCAGGGAGCAGGAAGGATTTTCGGCCGTGCACTCCCCTATTCGGCATCTCCTCTGATTGATCCTCTGATTGACTGGCTGGCCACCCGCGAGGTGGGCCTGCTTCATTGCGCTTGCGACAACGTAATCGACGGGCCGAGCCGCTCGCCGACACGTGGGTTGTGGGACTGACTCACACTGGGAAACGAATCGTGAAAATCAAATTGTTGCCGTTGGTCCTGCTCGCGTTCGGCCAAGGCGTCGCTGCGCAGCAGATTCCGGGCGCGGGCACGCAGTTGCAGCAGTTGCCGCCCCCGCCGCAGCAACCGGCAGCCGAACCGCGGATCCTCATCGAGCCGGCGGTGGCACCGGCAGCGCCAGGCGCGGATTCGGTCAAGGTGCTCGTCGACGAACTGCATGTGACAGGGGCGACCCGGTTTACAGCCGCCGAGCTGACCGCGGTCGCGCAATTCAAGCCTGGCTCCGAACTGACGCTGTCCGACCTCGAGGCCATGGCCGCGCGAATCACGGCGTTCTATCGCCAGCATGGCTACATCGTCGCACGCGCCTACCTTCCGCCCCAGGACGTGACCCGTCATGCGGTGACCATCGCCGTCATCGAAGGCACCTATGGCAAGGTGACATTGCGCAACACGAGCCGATTGTCCGACGGCGTGGCACAGGCCCGGCTCGCTGGCCTGGATCATGCCAGCCCGATCGCATTGGCCCCGTTGGAAAGCCGGCTGCTGCTGCTCTCGGACCTGCCCGGCATCAGCACGACATCGACGCTGGTTCCCGGGGATACGCCGGGGAGTTCCGATCTCGTCGTCGATATCGTGCCCGGGCCGCTGATCACCGGCAGCGTCGATGCCGATAACGCCGGCAACCCGTACACCGGCGAGGAACGCGTCGGCGCCACCATCAACCTCAACAACCCGATGGGTCGTGGCGACCTCGCCAGTCTTCGCCTGCTCACCTCCGGGCGCGGCCTCAGGTACGGCCGCCTGTCCTACCAGATGCCGTTCGGCGCCCGTTTCGGGGCGGGCGTGGCGTACAGCAAGCTCGATTACCGGTTGGGCGAGCAGTTCGAGGCATTGGACGCCAATGGTTCGGCGGAAGTCGCCAGCGTGTTCGGCACGCTGAACCTGGTCCGTTCGCGGCGCAGCAACCTGTATGCCGGGCTGGCCTACGAAGACCGCACCTTCAAGGACCGGATCGATCTTTTCGACGCGGTGACAGACCGGAAGGCGCACGTCGGGATCGCCAGTCTCAACGGCAACCGCCAGGATGGTATCGGTGGCGGGGGCATGAACTCATTCTCCGTGGCCCTGACCGCGGGTTCGCTCGACATCCAGTCGCCGCAGGCGCTGGCCGCCGATGCGGCAAGCGCCCGCACCAATGGTTCATACCAGAAGCTCTGGTTCAACGTGGCGCGCGCGCAACGGATCACCGACGTCATTTCCCTGCGCGCCTCGGTCACCGGCCAGCTGGCATCCAAGAACCTGGACCCGTCGGAAAAAATGGTCCTCGGAGGAATGGACGGCGCCCGTGCCTACCCGCAGGGCGAGGCGTTCGGCGACCAGGGCTACCTGGCCAGCCTCGAAGCGAGCCTGCTGCTGGCCGGGCTGTCCACCCATGTCCCGGGCCAGGTCCACCTGCTCACGTTCGCCGACGGCGGCCACATCACCATCAACAAGAACCCCTGGAATGCAGCAGACAACAGCCGGGCGCTGAGCAGCGCCGGGGTCGGCCTCACCTGGGACGATCCCGGCAATTTCGCGGTGAGGACGTATTACGCCCAGAAGCTCGGTGGCGAGGATGCGGTCTCCGCTCCCGACCAGTCGGGTCGCTTCTGGATCCAGGCGATCAAGTTTTTCTGATGCCCCAGCCCCTCAAGGGGCGACGAACGCGCAACGAGGATTTCAACCATGAGTACCCTCCACCGCTCCACCTCCCTGCGCCCACCCGGCAGGGGTGACACGGCCACCACCCGGGACGCTTCCCGTGCACACGCGAAGGTCCCGGCGGCCGGCGTCGGCGGACGGCGCTTCGCCATCTCGACCCTGTCCGCCTCGATGTTGCTGGTGTTCGCAACGGCCAGTTACGCCGGCGGCCCGGACGGCGGCGTGGTGGTCTCGGGGGTCGGCAACATCACCAACTCGGGTACCACGACCACGATCACGCAAGCCACGGCCAACCTGATCATCAATTGGGACAGTTTCAGCATCGGTTCGGGTGAATCGGTGCAGTTCCTGCAGCCGGGGAGCACCTCGGTGGCATTGAACCGCGTGATCGGCTCGGACCCATCGGTGATCCTGGGCAGCCTCACCGCCAACGGCAACGTCTTCCTGGTCAATGCCAACGGCGTCCTGTTCGGCAATGGCGCGTCGGTCAACGTCGGTGGGCTGGTCGCCACCACCATGGACATCACCAATGCGGATTTCATGGCGGGCCGCTACGCTTTCAGCGGTGCCGGCCCGGGTTCGGTGGTGAACAAGGGAAACATCCATGTCGCCAATGGGGGCTATGTCGCGCTGATGGGTAGAAGCGTGAGCAACCAGGGCGTCATTTCCGCGCGACTGGGAACCATTGCCCTGGCCGCGGGCGAAAACGTCACGCTGGACGTCGCGGGGGACGGCTTGTTGAAGGTTGCCGTCACCAAGGGCGCGGTCAATGCGCTGGTGACCAATGGCGGCCTCATCCAGGCCGACGGTGGGCACGTCGTGCTGACCGCACAGGCAGCGGGCGACCTGCTGGACTCCGTCGTCAACAACACCGGCGTGATCCAGGCGCGGACCCTGCAGAACCACAACGGCTCGATCCTGCTGCTCGCCGACAAGCAATCGGGAACCGTCCATCTTTCCGGTACGCTCGACGCGAGCG
>JAKFDF010000225.1:0-1712 GCA_036676275.1 Lysobacter sp. | reverse complement strand
TCCGTCGACAGGCCCAGGGCCTGCAGGGCGGCGCTGTTGACCAGCATTCCGTGGCCGGTCCAGCCGGTCAGCAGCACCGGGCGACGGGGCTGCAGCGCATCGAGCTGGCGCCGGCGCATCGTCGGGTCCGCCAGCACGTCCATGCCGATGTCGGCGGTGAGCCAGCGATCGCCGTCCCGCGGTTGCCCGGCGAGCGCCGCCCGCACCGCGGCGCTGCCGCCCGCGCTATCCACCTTCAGGTCGATCGAAGCCAGGCCCACGGTGACATGGGTATGCGCGTCGTTGATGCCGGGGACGACGCGGCGGCCCTTGAGGTCGATCCGCCGGCTGGCCGCGGACGCGAGCCCCAGGATCTCGGCGTCGCTGCCGACCGCGACGATGCGGCCGTCGTCGATCGCGATGGCGCTGGCTGCCGGTTGCGCGGCGTCGCCGGTCCACACCTTGCCGTTATGCAGGACCAGGTCGGCGGGCAAGGCCTGGGTCGAGGCCAACAACAGGGCGCAGGCGAACAACCGGTGCATGGGCACGACTCCCTCGGGTCATGCGGGAGAGCAACGCAAACGCCCGTCGCGAACGGTCAGGCCAGGCGTGCGCGCTGCGCCTGCAACGCATCCAGCTTGCCGGTCCAGTCCGCGAGGCGCACGCGTTCCTGCTCGACCACCGCAGCCGGCACGTTCGCGCCGAACTTCGCCAGCTTCGCTTCGCTCTTGCCCTTCTCGGCGGCTACCTTGGCGACTTCCTTGTCCAGGCGTGCGCGTTCGGCGCCGAGGTCGACCAGGCCTTCCAGCGGGACGAACAGCTGCAGCGCGCCGACCACGGCCGGTGCCGCCGCCGGCGGCTCGCCGGTGATCGCCTCGATGCGCTCGAGCCTGCACAGGAAGCGCAGCTGCGCGGCGTGGCGGCTGGCGCGCGCGGCATCGTCGGCGGTGCCGCCGCGCAGCAGCAGCGACACCTGTTTCGCCGGGGAGACGCCCAGTTCGCTGCGGATGCGGCGCACCGCGGAGACCACGGCCTTGAGCCATTCGATGTCGGCCTCGGCCTGCGCGTAGGCGGCGGCATCGACCGCCCCGGGCTGCGGATACGCCTGCAGCATGATGCTGCCGGACTTGCCGAGCCTGGGCGCGACCGCCTGCCACAGCTCCTCGGTCACGAACGGGACCAGCGGGTGCAGCAGGCGCAGCAGCGCGTCCAGCACGTGGGCCAGTGTGTGGCGGGTGCTGTGCGCGGCCTCCGCGTCGTCGCCATTGAGCGCCGGCTTGGCGAGCTCCAGGAACCAGTCGCAGACCTGGTTCCAGGTGAACTCGTACAGCACCTGCGCCAGCAGGTCGAAGCGGTAGCCGGCGAAATGTTCGGCCGCTTCGGCGCTGGTGCGGTCGAGCTGGGCGAGAATCCACTTTTCCGCATCGGTCTTCGGTTGCGGTGCGCCTGCGAACGTCGCCTCGCCGAGGTTCATCAGCACGAAGCGGGTCGCGTTCCACAGTTTGTTGCAGAAGTTCTTGTAGCCCTCGGCGCGGCCGAGGTCGAACTTGATGTCGCGGCCGGGCCCGGCCAGCGCGGCCATGGTGAAGCGCAGCGCGTCGGCGCCGAAGGCGGGGATGCCGTCGGGGAATTCCTTGCGCGTGGCCTTCTCGATCCTGGGCGCGTCGGTGGGCTTCATCAGGCCGGTGGTGCGCTTGGCGACCAGCGCGTCGGCGGTGATGCCGTCGATCAGG
>JAKFDF010000224.1:0-11995 GCA_036676275.1 Lysobacter sp. | reverse complement strand
CAGGAAAGCATGCACGCGCTGCCGGCGGCGCTGTCGGACCACCTGGCCCTGTCGATCCAGCTCGACGTTCCCGAGCAGGCATTGCGCCAGGCTTGAATACCGCGTACCGGCGTTCGTGCCGGCATCCAGGGTGCAATCCCGGGCGTTCGGCGGAAGCTTCGGCGCAACAGGCCCGACGCCACCGTCCACGGCGCCTGCATTGCAAGCGATGCGATCGGCCCGTGCGCTGCGGCCCACGCCTGCGGCACGTTTCGGGCTGCGCTCCGGATCGCCAATCCATCCGTGGAATCGCGTTCACTTTCGCTCGGCTATAGTCCGGTGCATGTTGCCGCGCATCCATCATCTTGTCCTCGCGGGCGTGCTGGCGCTGTCGTCCGGCGCCGCTGTCGCGCAATCGCTGCAAGCCGCCGACCCGCAACTGCCGCAGGTGCGGGCCGCGATCCAGGCCGCCGAGCTCGGCCGCTTCGATGCCGCGCAGTACGGCAGCCTCGCCGCGCATCCGCTGTACGGCTGGATCGAATACGCCGCGCTCAAGCGCGAGATCGATACCTTGCCCGCGTCGCGGGGCCAGGCCTTCCTCGCGCGCTACAAGGGCCAGGCCGTGGCCGGGGCGTTCCGCGAGCTGTGGCTGGCGGCGCTGTCGCGGCGCGAGGACTGGCCGGCGTTCCGCGCCGCGTGGTCGCCGACGATCAAGAGCGAAGCGCTGCGTTGCGCCGAATTGAACGCACGCCAGGCCATGGGCGCCGCCGACGCGCAGTGGACGGCCGACGCGCAGGCGCTGTGGCGCGCGCTCGGCGGCAAGCCGGCGCCGAAGGAGTGCGGCGCGCCGTTGCTGGTGCTGGCGGCCAGGGGCGGATTGCCGCCGGCGCTGCGCTGGGAACGTTTCGACAAGGCCGCCGGCGAATGGAATCCGGCGGTGATGCGCGAAGCCGCGCGCGGCCTGCCCGCCGATCAATTGGCGCTGGCCAACGACTACGCCGGCTTCATGGAAGCGATCAACGAACGCGCGCTGGCATGGCCGAAGACCGAACGCAGCCGCTGGGTCGCCTCGCAGGGCCTGGCGCGGCTGGGCAAGTCGGTGCCGATGGCCGCCGAGGCGCAGCTGCCAAAGTACGCGCAGGCGCTGGGCTTCACCGAAGCCGACCGCGGTCGCGTGCTGTACCAGGTGGCGTTGTGGACGGTGGCCTCGTACGAACCCGAGTCGGCGCGCCGGCTCGCCGCGGTGCCGGCATCGGCCTACGACGAACGCCTGCACGAATGGCAGGTGCGCGAAGCGCTGGCGCGTTCGGACTGGCCGGCCGCGCTCGCCGCGATCCGCGCGATGGACGCCGGGCAGCGCGCGGATTCGCGCTGGACCTATTTCGAGGCGCGATTGCTCGAACTCACCGGCGACAAGGCCGCGGCCCGCGCCGCCTATCGCCGCGCCGCGCAGGTCCCGGAATTCCACGGCTTCCTCGCCGCCGACCGCATCGACGCGCCGTACGCCCTGTGCCCCTGGCTGCCGCACGACAGCGACGCCGCCAAGGCCGCGGTCGCGCGCGATCCGGCGATCGTGCGCGCAATGGGCCTGTACCGGATCGACCGCAGCGGCTGGGCCCAGCGCGAATGGGACGACGCGCTGTCGCGCTTCGACGACACCCGGCGCCGGATCGCAGTGGAAGTCGCGCAGGACAACGGCTGGTTCGACCGCGCCGTGTTCGCGCTGGGCAAGACGCCCGACGAGCGCCGGTTGTACCAGCTGCGCTTCCCGTTGCACCACGACGCGACCATCCGCCGCGAAGCGGCGAAGAACGGCCTCGACCCGGCCTGGGTCGCCGCCGAGATCCGCGCCGAGAGCGTGTTCAATCCCAACGCGCGCTCCGGCGCCAACGCCATGGGCCTGATGCAGGTATTGCCGGGCACCGGCATGGAGGTCGCGCGGCGGCTGGGGCTGCCCTGGGGCGGCGCCCAATCGCTGTACGACCCGGATACCAACATCATCCTCGGCACCGCCTACCTGCGGCAGATGCTGGACAAGTACGGCGGCAAGCCCTACTTCGCGATCGCCGGCTACAACGCCGGCCCGGCACCGTTGCAGCGCTGGCAGTCGCAGCGCCCCGGCATGGATCCGGATTTCTGGATCGAGACCATCAGCTACAAGGAAACCCGCGACTACGTCGCCCGCGTGCTCGCCTTCAGCACGCTCTACGACTGGCGCCTCAACGGCAGTGCGGTGCCGCTGAGCGACCGCATGCGCGGCGTCACCGGCGGCGCGCGCAAGCCGTTCACCTGCGCGCTGGCCCAGCCGGGCCCCGGGCCCGCGGCGACCCGGGCACCGTAGCAGCGCCTTGCCGGCGCGAGCTTTCCGGCACGCGCAAGGCGACAAGACTTCGCGCCCGCAATGCGCTCCTGCCGAGCTGCATGCCCGCGCGCCAACGCCCGGGGGCAGGGCGAAATGGCATCATCCCGGCATGGGCCAGATGAAGACCTACCTCGTCGGCGGCGCGGTGCGCGACCGGCTGCTCGGGCTGCCGCCGGGCGACCGCGACTTCGTCGTGGTCGGGCAAACGCCGGCGCAGATGCTGGCGCGCGGCTTTCGCGCGGTAGGCCGCGATTTCCCGGTGTTCCTGCATCCCGGCAGCAACGAGGAATACGCGCTGGCGCGCACCGAGCGCAAGTCCGGGCGCGGGCATCGCGGCTTCGTGGTCGATGCCGATCCGTCGGTGACGCTGGAAGACGACCTGCGCCGCCGCGACTTCACCATCAACGCGATCGCGCAGGACGAAGGCGGCCGGCTGGTCGATCCGCTGGGCGGCGTGCGCGACCTCGAGGCACGCGTGCTGCGCCATGCCGGCCCGGCGTTCGCCGAGGATCCGCTGCGCGTGCTGCGCGCGGCGCGGTTCATGGCGCGCTTCGCGGCGCTGGGCTTCGTGGTCGCGCCGGAGACCATGCGCTTGATGCGCACGATGGTGGCGTCGGGCGAACTCGCCGAACTGGTGCCCGAGCGCACCTGGCAGGAACTGTCGCGGGCGCTGGCCAGCGCCACGCCCTCGGCGTTCCTGCGCACCCTGCACGACTGCGGCGCGCTGGCCGCGGTGCTGCCGGAAGTCGAGGCCCTGTACGGCGTGCCGCAACGCGCGGAGTTCCATCCCGAAGTCGATACCGGCGTGCATGTCGAACTGGTCTGCGACATGGCGGCGCGGCTGGCGCCCGGCGATGCGGTGGTCGGGTTCGCCGCGCTGACCCATGACCTGGGCAAGGCGCTGACGCCGGCCCACGCGCTGCCCCGGCACATCGGCCACGAGCATGCCGGCCTGGCCCCGCTGCGCGCGCTGTGCGGACGGCTGAAGGTGCCGACCGGGCATCGCAGGCTGGCGGAAATGGCCTGTCGCGAACACCTCAACGTGCATCGACTGGCCGAATTGCGCGACGACACCGTGCACGACCTGCTGCTGCGCTGCGATGCCTTCCGCCAGCCGGCATGGATCGCGCGACTGGCGCTCGTGTGCGAAGCCGACAAGCGCGGCCGCGCCGGCCACGCCGAGGACGCCTATCCGCAGGCCGCGGAACTGCAACGCCTGCTGGCCGCGGCCCTGTCAGTGCGCGCCGCCAGCCTCGCCGATCGCGGGCTGCAGGGGCCGGCGCTGGGCGATGCGCTGCGCAGGGCGCGGATCGCGGCGATCCATGCCGCGCGCAAGGCAGCGCCCGCTGTCGCGGGCGCGACGCAAGCGGCAACCTAGTCGCGTTCCGGGCGTGCGCGCCGTGGGCAACGCCCGCCTGGCGCGTGGCTGGACGCCGGCCGGGCGGGCGTCATTCCGCCGTGGTCGGATCGATCCGGGTCACCACCTTGTTCACGGCATTGGCCGGGAAACCGCCCAGCCGCGCGTGCTCGCGGACGCTGGCTTCGTCGGGCGCGATGTATTCGCAGTAGACCTTGTCGCCGGTGACATGGCTCTGGACCCACTGCACCTGCGGGCCCATCTGCTGCAGCACCCCGCAGGACTTCTGCGCGATGCCGTGCAGTTCCTGCGGCGACAGGGCCCCGGCTCCGGGGATTTCGCGTTCGATGATGTACCTGGGCATGGCTGGCACTCCGCGGCAACGGGATTTCCGCGTTGGGACCAACGCCCGCGCGCCGGAGGAACGGCCACCGCCGCCGCGCGGATTTCAGCGGGCCCGCTCCAGCTGCAGCAGCAGGTCGCGCCACGGCGCCATCACGGTCGCCAGGCCGGCCAGGACACCCAGGCAATTGGCCAGCGCGTCCCAGCCATCCATCACCCGCGTGCTGGTGAGCGCGGACTGCAGGACTTCCAGCACGATCCCCAGCGCCACCAGGCCCAGGCCCGCGCGCGCCAGCGCGGCGCGGGTCGCGAACAGCTGCACCGCGATCGCCGCCAGCACGGCATAGCCGGCGAAATGCTCGAGCTTGTCGGCGCCGGCCGGCACCGGCGGCAGGTCCGCCGCCGGCAGCAGCGAGCCCACGATCACCGCGGCAATGGCAACGCACCACAGCGAAAGCCACAGTCGCGGCCGCCGCAGCGGCTTGAGGGCAGGCATCACAGCCGCCAGCTCAGGTCGCCGGCCAGGAACGCGACCCCGAACTCGACCTCGCGCTGGAAGCCCATCACCTGGAAGCGTTCGCCCATCGCCTCGGGCAGCATCAGCTGCTTGGCTTCCTGCCGCAGGCGGTAGCGGCCGGCCTCGTCGCGCGCCTTCGCCTCGGCCTCGGCCAGTCGCTGCTGCAAGCCATTGCCGACCAGGAAACTGGCCTGCGTGCAATAACCGGCGAAATCGAAACCGGCGCCGCTGCCGGCTTCGGCCAGCGCGGTGAAATCCACCGACGCGGTCAGGTCCTGCAGGCCGGGCAACGCGTACACGTCGCTGCACAGCCGATGCCGGTGGAACGCGCGCAGGGTGCCGTCGCTGCGCTGCGGCTGGTAATACTCGCGGCGCGGATGCCCGTAGTCGACGAACAGCAGGGCCCCGCTGCCCATGCCGCCGACCACCGCCTGCAGCCAGTACGGCAATTGCGGCAGCAGCTCGGAGCGGTAGCCGTCGGCGAACGGCGCATCGAGCTGGCGCTCGACGTGGCGCACCGCCGCCGCCAGCAACGCATCGGCCGGGCGGTCGCTGCGGATGAAGTTGCCCTCGCCGTCGAGCGCGACATGCTCCTCGAACACTTCGCCGTCGCGCAGGGTGAAGCGCGGCGTCGGCAGCGCATCGATCACCTCGTTGGCGAACAGCACCCCGTTCCACGGTTCCTGCGGCGGCGCGTCGAGCCATTCGACCAGCTCGGCCAGCAACGGGTTGAGCCGTTCGCGCAGCCGCTGCTGCTGGCGCTGGCGCAGGTCGGCGCTGGGCTCCAGGATCGCGTAGCGCGTGGGCAGCGCATCCAGCGCGAGCAGGCGCTTGAGCACGACCTCGGCGAAGGCGCCGCTGCCGCCGCCCAGCTCGACGAATCCAGCCTGCGGCCCGAGTTGCCGCATGACCGGCGCGACCGCGTCGGCGATGCAGGCGGCGAACAGCGGCCCCAGTTCCGGCGCGGTGACGAAATCGCCGCCGGCGCCGAACTTGTGCGCACCGGCGCTGTAGTAGCCCAGGCCCGGCGCGTACAGGCACAACTCCATGAAGCGCGAGAACGGGATCGCGCCACCGGCGGCGATGACCCGGCTCTTGATGATTTCCTGCTGGATGATCTCGCGCAGGTGCGCGCTGTGGGCCAGCGCGTCGGCGTCGGGGGGCGGCGTGGGCATGGCGACAGCATAAACGGCCGGCCACGCGGGGGCGCGGCGCGGCATGCCCATGTCCGCGTGCGAAGATGCGCCCATGAGCCAGGCCAACCCAGCCCCCGTCGCACTGGTCACCGGCGCGGCGCGCCGCATCGGCGCCGCGATCGCGCGGCGGCTGCACGCCGATGGCTACGACCTCGCCCTGCACTACCGCGAATCGGCCGACGCCATCGGCGCGCTGGCCGCCGAGCTCGAGGCCGCGCGGACCGGCAGCGTGCTGGCGCTGCAGGCCGACCTTGCCGAATTCGACCGCCTACCCGAGCTGGTCGCCGACACCGTCGGCCGCTACGGCCGCCTCGATGCACTGGTCAACAACGCCTCGGCGTTCTTCCCCACCCCGTTCGGCGCGACCACGCCGGGACAGTGGGACGTGCTGTTCGCGGTCAACGCGCGCGCGCCCTACTTCCTCGCCCAGGCCGCGGCGCCACACCTGCGCGCCGCGCAGGGGGCGATCGTCAACCTCGCCGACATCCACGGCGAACGCCCGCTGCGCGGGCACGCCGTCTACGGCATGGGCAAGGCGGCGTTGATCCACATGACCCGCGCGCTGGCGCTGGAACTGGCGCCGCAGGTGCGGGTCAACGCGGTCGCGCCGGGCGCGATCCTGTGGCCGGAACCGGACAACGGCGACGACAAGGACGAGGACGCCCGGGCAGCGCTGCTGGCGCGCACCCCGATGGGCCGCATCGGCACCACCGCCGAGATCGCCGAAGCCGTGCGCTGGCTGGTGCGCGACGCCGGCTACACCACCGGCCAGGTAATCCGGGTCGACGGCGGGCGGATGCTGGAAGCCTGAGCAGATCCGAACGCATCAGACTGCCGTGCCGGGCGAAATGCGCAATCCCGAGGATCCGGCGACGTGGCTTTCTCGCTCTCGCTGCGCCCGGGATCCCGGTTGTCCGGAGTTCCCTAGAGCTCGAGCTCGACCCGCTGCGGCGGGGCGTCATGCTGCGGATGCGCGGCCCACAACTGCGCCAGCGTGGCGCCGCGGATCGGATCGACGAAGTCGGGCGCGACGTCGGCCAGCGGCTTGAGCACGAAGGCGTGGCGCAGTTCCGGCCGCGGCAGCTGGAAATCGCCCGGGCCGTCGAGCACCAGGTCGCCGAAATAGATGATGTCGATGTCCAGCGGGCGGTTGCTGTAGGACGCGTCGCGGCGGTCGCGGCCCTGCGCGATTTCCAGCGCGTGCAGCCAGTCGTTGAGCGCGAAGGGATGGATGTCGCTGTCGATGACGGCCACCGCGTTGAGGAACGCCGGCCCCTCGAAGCCGACCGCCGCGGTCCGGTACACCGGCGACAGCAGCACTTCGCCGAAGCGCTCGCGCAGCGCGGCAACGGCGTCGCGCAGGTTCTGCTCGGGTTCGATGTTGCTGCCCAGGCTCAGGTAGGCGCGGCTGCTGGCACTGCGGAACTTCGCCGCCGGCTTGCGCCGCGACGGGGCCTTGGCTGCGCCGCCCGACATCGCCGCGGCGGGCGCCGCGCCCATCGCGCCGGGCTTGGGCTGCGCGGCGGCCGGTGCCACGGCAGCGGCCGGGCGCGGCAGGTCGGCGCGGCTGCGCTCGATGACCACCCCCACCGCGCGCGCGCCGCGCACCGCGCCGGGCTTGCTCAGTTTCAGCCGCAGGTGGGTGACGTCGAACTCCTGCAGCACCACCTGCGCGCAACGCTCGGCCAGCGTTTCCACCAGGCCGTAGGCCGAGGTCGAGACGAACGCGATCAGGCGCTTGCTGATCGCCTTGTAGTCCAGGGTGTCGGCGATCGCATCGCTGGTGGCGGGACGGCGGTTGTCGAACGCCATCTCCAGGTCGAACACCAGCGGCTGGCGGATGCGCCGTTCCCAGTCGTAGATGCCGATCAGGGCGTGGATCTCCAGGCCCTCGATGAAAACCTTGTCGCCCGCCTTGTCCATCACGCCTCCCCGACGCGCACCGCCGGCAACGATGCCATATCCCAGCGCGGAGTGACGCGCACCGCCGCATCGTCGTGCTGCCCCGCGCGCAACCGCAGCGCGCCGGCAAAGGCGATCATGGCACCGTTGTCGGTGCACAGCGCCGGGCGCGGGAAGCACACCCGGCCTCCGCGCCGCGCAGCCATCGCCGCGAGTTTTTCGCGCAGCCGGCGGTTGGCGCCGACCCCGCCGGCGACCACCAGGGTGTCGCAGCCGGCCGCCTCCAATGCGCGTTCGCACTTGATCGCCAGGGTGTCGACCACCGCATCCTCGAAGCCGCGGGCGATGTCGGCGCGGGTGGCATCGGACTGGTCGCTGTCGCGCCAGGCCAGCAGCACCTGGGTCTTGAGCCCGCTGAAGCTGAAGTCCAGGCCCGGGCGGTCGGTCATCGGCCGCGCGAAGCGATAGGCCCCGGGCCGCCCCTGCTCGGCCAGCTTCGCCAGCTGCGGCCCGCCCGGGTACGGCAGGCCCATCAGCTTGGCGGTCTTGTCGAAGGCCTCGCCGGCAGCGTCGTCCAGGGTCTCGCCGAGCAGGCGGTAACTGCCGATGGCGTCGACCGCCACCAGCTGGGTATGGCCGCCGGAGACCAGCAGCGCCACGAACGGCGGCGCGAGGTCCGGATCCTCCAGCAGCGGCGCCAGCAGGTGGCCCTCCATGTGGTGGACCCCGATCGCCGGCAGGTCCAGCCCCCAGGCCAGCGCGCGCGCCACCCCGGCGCCGACCAGCAGCGCCCCGACCAGGCCGGGACCGGCGGTATAGGCCACGCCGTCGAGGTCGGCGGTCGACAACCCGGCCTCGGCCAGGGTCTGGCGCACCAGCGGCAACAGCTTGCGCACGTGGTCGCGGCTGGCCAGCTCCGGCACCACCCCGCCGTATTCGGCGTGCAGCGCGATCTGGCTGTAGACCGCGTGCGCGAGCAGGCCATCCGCGCCGGGCCGGGCGGTGTCGTAGACCGCCACGCCGGTCTCGTCGCAGGAAGTTTCGATGCCCAGCACGCGCATGGTTCGGGGATTCGGATTTTGCGCCCGCCGCCGGCCCTGGGGGCCCGCGGTTGCGCCACGAGGAGGGGAGCCGGTATCATACGCGGCTCGCCCGTTCAGCCGGACGAGGCCGCGCAACCCAGCGCACGAGCCCGCGCCCGCCGTGGCCGGCTTCCCAATCACGAGAGTTCCGCATGCCCAGCGTCAAAGTCCGCGAAAACGAGCCCTTCGAGTTTGCCCTGCGTCGCTTCAAGCGCACCTGCGAGAAGGCCGGCGTGCTGGCCGAGACCCGCAAGCGCGAGTTCTACGAGAAGCCGACTCAGGAGCGCAAGCGCAAGGCCGCCGCCGCGGTGAAGCGCCAGGCCCGCCGCAGCTCGCGCGACGTCACCAAGCGCCAGCGCCTGTACTGATCGCGGGTCCATCCGCAAGAGTCCGGCCATCCGTGGCTGGACTTCCAGAGGAAAAGCCCCGGGGCCGGCACGCATGCGTTGCCGGCCCTTTGCTTTTTCGCTTCCTTCCCACTCCCCAGGTTCCCGCGCTTATGTCCCTCAAGACCCAGCTCACCGACGACATGAAGGCCGCGATGAAGTCCGGCGACAAGACCCGCCTGGGCGTGATCCGCCTGGTCAATGCCGCGATCAAGCAGCGCGAAGTCGACGAGCGCATCGAACTCGACGATCCCGCCGTGCTCGCGGTGCTGGAGAAGATGGTCAAGCAGCGCCGCGACTCGATCAGCCAGTTCGACGCCGCCGGCCGCGCCGACCTGTCGGCGATCGAGCACACCGAGATGGCGATCATCGAGCACTACCTGCCGGCGAAGCTGGGCGAGGCCGCGATCCTCGATGCCGTCGATGCGGCGATGCGGGAAACCGGCGCCAGCGGGCCGGCGGACATGGGCAAGCTGATGGCCGTCCTCAAGCCGCGCCTCGCCGGCCAGGCCGACATGGGCGAGGTGTCGAAGCTGGTGAAGCAGCGGCTGGCAGGCTGACGTTGCCTGCCGGTTCCACCCCTATCGGCTGACACGCCTTCCCCTGTAGGAGCGGCTTATAGCCGCGAGCTCTTCAGGCGCATGGGTTCCGAGGCAACAGCTCGCGGCTATAAGCCGCTCCTACGAAGAGCGCCCGCGTGGCATCCTGATCCTGCATGGCCCGCATCCCCGACGCCTTCATAGACGATTTGCTCGCCCGCACCGACATCGTCGAGGTGGTCGGCACGCGCGTGCCGCTGAAGCGCCAGGGCAAGGAATACGCCGCGCGCTGCCCGTTCCACGACGAGCGCTCGGCGTCGTTCACGGTGTCGCCGACCAAGCAGTTCTACCACTGCTTCGGCTGCGGGGCGCACGGCACCGCGATCTCGTTCCTGATGAACTACGACCGGCTCGAGTTCCTCGACGCGGTCGACGAGCTCGCACGGCGCGTGGGCATGGAAGTGCCGCGCGACACGCGCCAGAACATCGAGGACACGGGCACCCGCGACCTGTATGCCGCGCTCGAGGCAGCCGCGCAGTTCTTCCGCAAGCAGATGGCGGCCAGCGACAAGGCACGCGCCTACGTCGAACGCCGCGAAATCGAACCGGCCATCGTCGAGCGCTATGCGATCGGCTACGCCCCCGACGGCTTCGGCGGGCTGCGCGACGCACTCGGCACCGACGAGCGCCGCATGCAGCTGCTCGAGCGCGCCGGGCTGTTCTCGAAGAACGACAAGGGCTCGGTCTACGACAAGTTCCGCGACCGGCTGATGTTCCCGATCCACGACCGCCGCGGGCGCACGATCGCCTTCGGCGGCCGGGTCATCGATCCGGAGGATTCGCCCAAGTACCTCAACTCGCCCGAGACCGCGCTGTTCCACAAGGGCCGCGAGCTGTACGGCCTGTGGCAGGCGAAGCAGGCAAACTCGAAACTCGAGCGGCTGGTGGTGGTCGAGGGCTACATGGACGTGGTCGCGCTGGCCCAGTACGGCGTCAGCCAGGCGGTGGCCACGCTCGGCACCGCGACCACGCCCGACCACGCCGAACTGCTGTTCCGCAACGCGCCCGATGTCTATTTCTGCTTCGACGGCGACCGTGCCGGCCGCGCGGCGGCGTGGAAGGCGCTGGAGTCGGTGCTGCCGCGGATGAAGGACGGGCGCCAGGCATTCTTCCTGTTCCTGCCCGAGGGCGAGGATCCCGACAGCATCGTGCGCAAGGACGGTGCCGACGGTTTCGACGCGCGCCTGCGCGAAGCGATGCCGCTGTCGGAATTCTTCTTCGCGCAGATGTCTCAGGACGTGAACCTCGGCACGCTCGACGGCAAGGCGCGGCTGGCCGAACGCTGCAAGCCGCTGCTGGCGCAGATCCCCGATGGCGCCTTCGGCGACCTGATGAAGCAGCGCCTGACCGAACTCACCGGCGTCGGCGCGCGCGCCAGCACCCCGCAGACGCACGTGCCCGCGCAACGCACGCATGCCGCACGCGGGACGCCCGCGCCCAAGCGCAGCCTGGTGCGCGGCGCGATCGCATTGCTGCTGCAACAACCCTCGCTGGCGCTTGCGCTGGAACCGCCCTACATCTTCGCCGCGCTGCGCCAACCTGGCATCGAACTGCTGTCGGAACTGGTCGCGCTGGTGCGTGAGCGGCCGGACATCAGCACCGGCGCGATCCTCGAGCATTTCAGCGAACGCGAGGAAGCCCCGGCGCTGCAGAAACTCGCCTCGCAGTCGCTGCCCGGCGAGGAAGCCGCCTGGCGCGACGAATTCCTCGATGCCGTGGCCCAGCTCGGGAAACAGACGCTGCAACAGCGCATCGACGAGCTGCAGGCCAAGCAGCGCGAGTCCGGGTTGGACCTGCGCGACAAGGAAGAAATGCGCGCCCTGCTGGGCAACCTCAACGCCGCTCACCGCTGAGCCATGCCGGCGGCCGCCCCGCAGGGCTGTATCGCCGCCTTTCCAGCCCGGCGCCGGACTGCTGCAGGAAGCCACCCGCTGGTGCGCGGCTGCCGGCACTAGCTCACGGCATGATTTTCCATTTCTGGTCCGTCACCGAGGTCAGGGCCTGCGCGTTCGCCATGCTTGCCGAAAGCCAGAGCGAGTTGGCGCCAGTCGAGGTGTTGCGCCAGACGATGTCGGCCTTGGCGTCGCCGTTGTAATCGCCGGTCGCGGCCGCGACCCAGGCAGTGGCCTGGCTGGCCACCGACTGTGGCGTGGCCGAACTTCCCGAACGCCAGATCGTATTCGCGCCGGTAGCGGTATTGCGCCACAGCAGATCGGACTTCCCGTCGCCGTTGAAGTCCGCCACGCCGACGATCTTCCAGTTCTGGTCGGCCA
>JAKFDF010000223.1:0-3168 GCA_036676275.1 Lysobacter sp. | reverse complement strand
TCTACGGCCAGCTCGTGGCGGGCGTAGGGTTTGATCTCCGGATACAAAGTCTGCATGGCATGCTCCTGAATGTATGCGTACGGTGCGTTCCTGGGCAGGCGGAGCGTGCTATGCACCTCGGCTTGCTACGCTGCCGTTTTCCGCTCTGCCCCGCATCATAACCATGAAAAAGGAGTTCGGCATGCCAGCACGGAAATTTGCCCTATCTTTCGTGTTGCTGTGCAGCCTGCTCGCCGGCTGTGGCGCTCGCGACGACCCGCAAGCCGCCCTGGAGGCCGCCGTGCAGCGGTTGCAGGACAACCTCGAGGCGAAGGACAGCGGCGCAGTGCTCGAGCAATTGCATCCGCAGTTCAGCGCCCAGCAGGAGCTCGACCGCGACTGGGCCAGGCGCACAATGACCCTGTTGTTCCTGCGCCACAAGCAGGTCAGGGTGCTGGCCCTGAACCGCAGCAGCCACATCGACGCGACCTACGCCAAGAAGGGCCACAGCGAGGCCCAGGTCGCCCTGACCGGCGCCGAAGGGCTGATCCCCGACAGCGCGCGGCATTATGGCGTGCGCCTGGAGTGGTGGCTGGAAGACGGCGAGTGGAAACTGGCGCGCCTGAATTGGGAGTAACGCCACCCGCGAACCGCTGCGCGGGTGGCCTTGGCCCCTACCAGTCCCAGTTGAGCGACAGGTTCAGGCCGTGCTGGCGGTCGTCGGTACCGCGATAGTGGTAGGCCGCGCGCAGTTGCAGCTCCTCGCTCACGGCATGGCCGATGCCCAGGCCGGCCAGGGTCTGGCCGCTGGCGGGGGTATGCCCCTGCAGCTCGAAGCGGTTGCCCGCCACCGAGTTGAGGCCGATGCGCAACTCGCGCGGGTCGTCCTCGAACTCGCGCTCGCGGGCGATCTCGGCGAACAGCTGGGTGGCCGGGGTCAGCTGGTAGTTCAGCTGCAGGCCCAGGCCCAGGCGCTTGCTGTCGCGCTGTTGATCGCCGTAGTGGAGCGCCGTCGAACGCTCACCGTCCTCGCGATAGCCGTCCACCTCCACCTTGGCATAGTCGGCGCTGATGAAGGGACTCACCCACCAGCCCGTGCCGGCATTGGCCAGGTCGTAGCCCAGGCGCCCGGACAGGGCCCAGAGCTGGCCATCGGTGTCGCCCTGTTCGCGGCGCTCGGCGATGCCCAGGGCGAACTGCCGCTCGAGGTTGCGGTAGTCCAGCTGGCCCAGGCTCAGGCTGGCGTCCGCCCACACACGCCCCTGCTGGTACTGGGCGAAGGTGCTGAGCAGGTAGCTGCGCAGGTCGTACTCGGAATCGGCCTCGCCGACTTCCAGGGTCTGTTCCTGCAGCCCCAGGGCCAGGCCCAGGCGCCACTGTTCGTTCAGCCGGTAGCTGCCGCCCAGGGTCAACCCCAAGCCATCGCTGTCGCCGTCGGCCACCGCCTCGCCGCGCTGGAACTCCTGGCGCTGGCCGCTGACGCCGACCAGGCCGCGCCACTGGCCGACCGCCTGCCAGGCGCCGCGATCGGCCTGCCATTCGCTGCGCAGTTGCTGCTGGTGGCCGTTGAGGCTGGCCATGGCCATCTCCGGCAGCAGCGCCACTTCCCAGGGCGCACCGAGGATCGAGTAGATGTAATCCGCGCTGATCTGCTGCACCGCCGCGGTGGGGTGTACGCCGTCGTTGAACATCAGCCGGTCGGGGTTGGGCGTGAGCCCGCCCAGGCCCCAGGTCGGATCGGCCAAGCAGCCGCTGCCGCTGAAGCAGACATCGGTCTGGCTCACCGTCGGGTCGAAGCCGTAGGTGGCCAGATCGCCCTGCACCTCGGCCAGCAGGCCGCGGAAGTTCAGGCGGATGACGTTGCCGCCGAGCGTCGCGAGCTGACTGCCCAGCTCGGCGTTGAGCAGGGCCGAGGCGCTCGACCAGTTCGCGCGAAAGCCGCTGACGAATCCAGCCGGGGTCAGGCCGACGTCCGGCAGGTCAGAGACGATAATGGTGCGCGCCCCGGCTGCCTGCAGGGCCGCCACCCCGGCCACCAGGTCGGCCGCCGCCGCGGCGGCGCTGGCCTGGTTGGTGACCAGGCCCTGTAGCACGTCGTTGCCGCCGCCGTTGAGATAGAACAAGGCGTTCGGGTCGACCTGCGGCACGTCCACCAGGTAGCCGTTGCGGGTTCGGCTGAGGCCGCCGCCGGCATCCACCACCGAGCCGCCGGCGGAGGTGATCGAGGCGAGGACCTGGTCGGTGCGGTAGCCGCCCACCGCATAGTTGCTGCCATCCGGATTGCCGGTCAGCAGTTGCGGCAGGATCGGCGTCGAGGGCAGCGCCTGCAGGCCGAGCAGCGCCGCCAGGCGCTGGGTGGAAACCGCGGCGAAGTACTCGCTGTTGTCGCTCAGGTAATTGGGGCCGGTGCGGTTGGTGAAACGCAGGCCACCGGTGGGGTTGCCGGCGAGCAGGGGGCTGCCGAGATCGGGGAACTGGCCGCTGTCGCTGAGCGAGTCGCCGAAGATAACCAGTTGCGAATAGGGCATGGCCTGCGCGGTCGGCAGGCCGGCGAGCAGCAGTGCTGTGGTCAGGGCTTTCAGGGTGGGCTTCATGGCTACGGCGACTCCTTTCTTATTAGATTTGCCAACAGGCAAGCCTAGAAGGTTATCCCGCGCCGACCAGGGCGACGCTCACCCAAACGGGTGATGCCGCCGCGCACTGCGCGTCGCCGGAAACGGCTGCCGGACTAGCGCCCGTAGCGTTCGCGGCCCCAGTCGAGCATCGCCTGCAGCAACTGGCGGAGCACCGCCTGGGTCGGCTCGGCGAGGTCTTCGCGGTAGTCGAAGGGCAGCTGTTCCTCCATGTAGGTGCACTGCGCCAGCTCCAGCTGCACGGCATGGATGTGCTGCTGCGGCTGGCCGTAGTGACGGGTGATATGCCCGCCCTTGAAGCGGCCGTTGAGCACGTGGCTGTAGTCCCGGGCCTTGGCGCACACGGCCAGCAGGCGCTCGGCCAGTTGCGCGTCGCAGCTGGCGCCGGCGTTGGTGCCCAGATTGAAGTCCGGCAGGCGGCCAGCGAACAGGTGCGGTACGCAGGAGCGGATCGAGTGCGCGTCGAACAGCAGCGCATAGCCGAACTCGCCCTTGAGCCGCGCCAGCTCGGCGGCCAGGGTCTGGTGATAGGGCGTCCAGACCTCGGCCAGGTAGC
>JAKFDF010000222.1:0-6547 GCA_036676275.1 Lysobacter sp. | reverse complement strand
CGCCGCGTGCTGGCGGTGACGCTGCGCCGCCCGGACCTGCGCTGGCCGATCCCGCCGGAAGTCTCCGCAGCGCTGCCCGGGCAGCGGATCGAAACGATCCGCCGCCGGGCCAAGTACCTGTTGCTGGACACCGCCGCCGGTAGCGCGCTGCTGCACCTGGGCATGTCCGGCAGCCTGCGGGTGCTGCCGGCGGACACGCCGGTGAATGCGCACGACCACGTCGACCTCGCGCTGGATGCCGGCGGTCGCGGGCGCGGACGGGTGCTGCGCTTCACCGATCCGCGCCGCTTCGGCAGCCTGCTGTGGCAGCCACCGGGCACCACGCATCCGCTGCTGCGCGCGCTCGGGCCGGAGCCCCTGCCGCCGGGTTCCGGTGGCACCGCCTTCGACGGCGCGACTGCCGGCGGGGCCGTTTTCAGCGGGGATTACCTGTTTGCCCGCAGCCGCGGCCGCAAGGTCCCGGTCAAGGCCTTCCTGATGGACCAGCGGATCGTGGTCGGCGTCGGCAACATCTATGCGGCCGAGGCGCTGTTCGCCGCCGGAATCTCGCCGCTGCGCGCGGCCGGGCGGGTGTCGCGCGAACGCTACCGGCTGCTGGCCGGTGCGGTGCAGGCGATTCTCGCGCGTGCGATCGAGCGCGGCGGCACCACCCTGCGCGACTTCATCGCCCCCGACGGCGCGCCGGGTTATTTCGAGCAGGAACTGTCGGCCTACGGCCGCGGCGGCGCGCCCTGCCCGAACTGCGGGCGGCCGCTGAAACAGGCCTGGATCGGGCAGCGCGCGACCGTCTGGTGCGGGCACTGCCAGCGCTGAGCGCGCATGCGGTCACACTTCGGACAGGCGAAGGGCTATATTCCACGTGGCTTCGGGGGAGAACGATGGCCGATACCGCCGAGATCACCCAGTGGCTGGATGCCGCGCGCGACGGCGACCGCGGCGCGCTCGATCGCGTGCTCGCCACGCTTTACCAGGAACTGCACTCGATGGCGCGGCGCCAGCTCGCCGGCCAGCACGGGCAGACGCTGGACGCCACCGCGCTGGTGCACGAGGCCTACCTCAAGCTGATCGGCCGCAATACCGCGCAGTTCGACGATCGCGCCCACTTCTTCGCCTATGCGGCCTCGGCCATGCGCAGCGTGGTGGTCGATTACGCCCGCCAGCGCATGGCGCAGAAGCGCGGCGGCGACCTGCACCGGGTCACCGAACTGCCCGAGGAAGTCGAGGGCGCGCTGCGCCTGGACGAGGAAACCCTGGGCCTGGATACCGCCCTGACCAAGCTGGCCGGGGTCGACCAGCGCCTGGCCCAGGTCGTGGAACTGCGCTACTTCGCCGGGCTCTCGGAACTGGAGATCGCGGCCCTGCTGAAGCGGTCCGAGCGCAGCATCCGCCGCGACTGGCAGAAGGCGCGGCTGTTCCTGCTGGCGTCGCTGAAGGATGAGCCGGATCGCTAGCCAGCACTGGACGCCGGCTTTCCCTCCTCCGCGGCTGCCGGGAGGAAGCGATCGTCGCGCCGCCCCGGGCCTTCCTTCTCCCCGCGCGCGGGGAGAAAAGCCTGCCCTGAGCCCGTCGAAGGGTGCCCGAAGGGCGGATGAGGGGCGCCCTTCCCTGGGGCCGATCGCAACCCACGAACCGCGACGCCCGCCGATACGGGACGATGCCGGTCGCAGCTGGGTCCATGCCGCGCGCGGCGGCGCGTTGCGGTTGCGCTGCATGCCGGGATCGACCTGGCGCCCCCTTGCCCTCTCCCAAGGGGAGAGGGGGAGTGATCGTGGCGCTGCGCGGCGCGGGTTGAAGAACGTCGCGACCGTACCCCCCTCACCCCTTGCCCTCTCCCAAAAGGAGAGGGGGAGTGATTGTCGCGCTGCGCGCGACAGTGTTGTTTGTTAGGGGCATGGACGCCGAACGCTGGCAACGCCTGTCCCCGCTGCTCGACGCGATGTTCGAGCTCGACGCGGCCACCCGCGCGCGCAGCCTGCAACTGTTGCGCGAAGAAGACCCGCAGCTGGGCGCCGACCTCGCCGAGCTGATGGCGCTGGAGGAAGAGCGCGACGACTTCCTGTCGCAGCCGCTGGTCGCGCCCCTGCCCGGCGCGCGGCCAGGCACCCTGGTCGGCCCCTACCGGCTGGAGCGGCTGCTCGGCGAGGGCGGCATGGGCCAGGTCTGGCTCGCGGCGCGCGCCGACGGCCTGTACCAGCGCCGGGTCGCGCTGAAACTGCTGCGACCGGGCCTGGCCGATCCCAACCTGCGGCTGCGCTTCACCCGCGAACGCCAGATCCTCGCGCGCCTGGCGCATCCGCACATCGCGCGCCTGCTGGACGCCGGCATCAGCGGCGACGGGCAACCCTACCTGGCGCTGGAATACGTCGACGGCGAACCGATCACCGACTGGTGCCGCGGCCGCGTACTGCCTCTTGAGATGCGGTTGCGGCTGTTCGTGCAGGTGTGCGACGCGGTCAGCCACGCCCACGCCAACCTGATCGTGCACCGCGACCTGAAGCCGTCCAACATCCTGGTCACGCCGCTGGACGAAGTGCGCCTGCTCGATTTCGGCATCGCCAAGCTGCTCGACACCGAGGAACTGTCGCCCGACCACACCCGCACCGGGCTGCACGCCTTCACCCTGCACTACGCCGCGCCCGAACAGATCCGCGGCGAACCGGTCACCACCATGACCGATGTCTATTCGCTCGGCGTGGTGCTGTACGAACTGCTGACCGGGATGAAGCCGTACCGGCTCAAGCGCCAGTCCGACGCCGAATGGGAAGAGGCGATCCTGGGCATCGATCCGCTGCGGCCATCGCTCATGGTGCAGCGCGGCGGCGACGCCGAGGGCGACCCGCAGCCGGAACGCCGGCTTGCGCGCGAACTGTCCGGCGATCTCGACAACATCGTGCTCAAGGCCCTGGCCAAGCGTCCGGAACAACGCTATCCCTCGGTCGAGGCGATGGCGTTGGACCTGGCGCGCTACCGCGACGGCAAGCCGGTGCTGGCGCGCCCGCAGAGCATCGGTTATCGCGTGCGCAAGTACCTGCACCGGCACCGCTGGGCATTGTCGACCGGCGCGCTGGTGGCGCTGGTGTTGTCCAGCGCACTGCTCATCGTCGCCTGGCAGGCGCGCCAGGCGGTGCAGGAATCCAGTCGCGCGCAGGCGCTGCAGGACTTCGTGGTCGGCTTGTTCGAACACGCCGGCAACGGCAGCGGCAGCGGGCCGCTGGACGTGAGGCAACTGCTCGATGCCGGCGTGGAGCGCGGCAATCGCGAACTGGGCCGGCAACCGGCCGCGCGCGCGGAACTGTTCGGCGTGATCGCGCGGCTGCGCATGGGCCTGGGCGATTACGCGCCGGCATTGCAGCTGCTCGAACGGCAGGCGCTGATCGTGACCGCGCTGGATGGCGACGCGCCGCCCAGCCTGCGCCTGGAATCGGTCACCGACCGCGGCCGGGCGCAGCTGCTGCTGGGCAACGAGCGGGCCTGCGTCCAGGCGATGGAACCGCGGCAGCCGCTGGCGCAGCGCGAACAGAAGCAGTTGCCGGTGCAGGTCGCCGAGTTCTGGTCGCAACTGGGCCGCTGCCAGCGCGAAGCCGGGGCCGCGGATGCGGCGCGGCCGTTGTTCCAGCGTTCGCTGGCTCTGCGCCGCGACCAGCTGCACGACGATGCCGGCATGGTCGAGAACCTTGCCGACCTCGCCAGCCTGCAGGCCGATGCCGGCCAGGTCGCCGAGGCGCGCGCCGGCTATCGCGACGCCCTGCGCCAGCTGCGCGAACGCGTCGGCGCGCGCCACCCGCTGTCGATCGACCTGCTGCGCAGCCTGTGCGCGCTGCAGCGCGAGTCCGGAGACACCATCGGCGCGCAACGCGATTGCGGCAGCGCGCTGGTGCTGGCGCGGGAACTGCATGGGGACAACCACCCGGCCACGATCGACGCCCGCCGCCAGCTGGCCGCGATCCAGGTCGACATGGGCCGCTACGCGGAGGCAGAAGCCGCGTTGCGCGAGAGCCGCGCCTGGTTGCTGGCACGACTCGGACCCGACCACGACAGCATCGGCCGCGACGACAACAGCCTGGGCATCATCGCCTGGGAACGCGGCGACACCGCCGCGGCGCTGGCGGCGCTGGACCGCTCGATCGCGAACCGCCGCCGCAACGGCGACCCCCTCGCGCTGGCCGGCGTGCTGTTCAACAAGGCGATGGTGCTGCACGACCTGCAACGCGATGCGCAAGCGCGGCCGCTGCTGGTGGAGGCGCGGCGATTGCGCAGCGCCCGCCTGGGCCCGTCGCATCCGCTGGTCGGCGACAGCGACCGCCTGCTGGGCGAGGTCGATGCCGCGCTCGGCGACACGAGTCGCGCGCTGGCCGAGCTGCGCGCGGCCGTGCGGTCGACGCGCAGCGGCTACGGCGCCGCGCACCCGCACGCGCTGCGCGCGGAATTGTCGTTGGCCGCATTCCAGGCCGCGCGCGGCGACCGCGACGCGATGGCGCGACTCGATGCGCTGGCCGCGCTCCCGCAAAGCGAGATCGAGCTGCGCAAGGTGGCCTGGCTGGCCGGCGCGACCGCGGCGGCGCGGCGCTGCCACGGCCCGCAACGGGAGCATGCGCTGGCGTTGCTGCAGGCGCTGCAGGCCGATGTCCGCAACGCGCAGCCCGAAGGTGGCGCGATCGCCCGCGGTGTCGCCGCCGCGCGGGCGTCCTGCTATTAGTCGCGGCGCGCGGGCAGCGGCAACGGCGCCTGCAGCGGCGCGATCGCGCCCTCGCCGCGCATCACCTTCTTGAACTCGGCGCGCGACACCGACACGTAGCGCTCGTTGCCGCCGATCTCCACCTGCGGCCCGGCCTGCAGTGCATGGCCGCGGTCGTCGACCCGCACCGTCATCGTCGCCTTGCTGCCGCTGTGGCAGATGGTCTTGATCTCCTGCAGTTCGTCGGCCCAGGCCAGCAGGTACTGGCTGCCTTCGAACAGCTCGCCACGGAAGTCGGTGCGCAGGCCGTAGCACAGCACCGGGATGCGCAGGGCGTCCACCACTTCGGTCAGCTGCCAGGCCTGGGCGCGGGTCAGGAACTGCGCCTCGTCGACCAGCACGCAATGCAGCGGGCCGTGGTTGTCGACGCTGGCGCGGACCATGCGTTCCAGGTCGTCGTCGCGGTCGAACGCGGTGCCGTCGGCGCGCAGGCCGATGCGCGAGGCGACCGTGCCGCTGCCGTCGCGCTGGTCGAGCCTGGGGGTCAGGATCGCCACCCGCATGCCGCGTTCGCGGTAGTTGTGCGCCGACTGCAGCAGGGTCGTGGTCTTGCCCGCATTCATCGCCGAATAGTAGAAGTAGAGCTTGGCCATGGCCGCGAGTTTAGCCGAGCGACCCCGGCGCCCCGGGTAGAATGCGGCTCCCTCTTCCGGTGCCCGCATGCACGGCCTCAATCCCCCACAACGCCAGGCCGTGCTGCATGTCGAGGGGCCGCTGCTGGTGCTGGCCGGCGCCGGCAGCGGCAAGACCCGGGTGATCGTCGAGAAGATGGCCCACCTGGTCTCGTCCGGGCGGATGCCGGCGCGGCGGATCGCCGCGATCACCTTCACCAACAAGTCCGCGCGCGAGATGCGCGAACGCGTGGCACGCCGGCTCAGGGGCGATGCCGGCGACGGCCTGACGGTGTGCACCTTCCATGCGCTGGGGCTGAAGCTGCTGCAGGTCGAGCACGCCAGGCTCGGCCTCAGGCGCGGGTTTTCGATCTTCGATGCCGAGGACAGCAGCGCGCAGTTCAAGGACCTGTTGCCGCCGGGCAGCAAACCCGACGCGATCGAGGCGGTGAAGCAGCTGGTTTCGCGCGCCAAGAACGCCTGCCTGTCGCCGGAGCAGGCCGCCGATGCCGCCGCCAGCGTGCGCGAACGCGAGGCCGCGGCGCTGTACAAGCGCTACCAGCAACGCCTGGCGACCTTCAACGCGGTCGATTTCGACGACCTGATCCGCTTGCCGGTGCAGCTGCTGGAATCCGACCCGGAATGCGTGGCCGCCTGGCGCGAGCGCATCGGCTACCTGCTGGTCGACGAATGCCAGGACACCAACGATGCGCAGTACCGGCTGCTGAAGGCGATCGCCGGGCCGAAGGGCGACTTCACCTGCGTCGGCGACGACGACCAGTCGATCTACGCGTGGCGCGGCGCCAACCCCGACAACCTGCTGCAACTGGCCAGCGATTATCCGCAGCTCGAGGTGGTCAAGCTCGAGCAGAACTATCGCTGCAGCAACCGCGTGCTGCGCGCGGCCAACGCGCTGATCGCCCACAACCCGCACGAGCATCCCAAGACCCTGTGGAGCCAGCAGGCCGACGGCGAGCGCATCCGCGTCTGGGAATGCAAGGATGCCGCGCACGAGGCGGAGAAGGTCGCGGGCGAAATCCAGTTCCTGAACCAGCTGCGCGGCGCGCCCTGGAGCGACTTCTGCGTGCTGTTCCGCGGCAACCACCAGTCGCGCGCGCTGGAGAAGGCGCTGCAGCTGCTGCGCGTGCCCTACCACCTCAGCGGCGGCACCGCGTTCCTGGACCGCGGCGAGGTCAAGGAC
>JAKFDF010000221.1:0-10217 GCA_036676275.1 Lysobacter sp. | reverse complement strand
CATCGAAAACAACGCGCCCCTGGGATCCCATCCGGCGGCCAGCGCGACGCTCGCGACCAGTGCCTGCGCCAACGCCGCCGCGCACATCGCGCGCACCAGGCCCCGGGCCTGCAGGCGCGCGAACGCGGCGCCCAGCAGTGCGATGGCGAGCACCCCGGCGAACAGCAGGTTGTAGGGGTTGCCTTCGTTGCCGACCATGCCGACCGCGAGGTTGACCCAGACGGTGAGGAAACCGGCCAGGATCGCGATGCCGGCAGCCGCGCGATAGGCACTGTTGCTCGAGATCCAGGCCACCAGTTCGTAGCCGCCGCAGGCGATGGCCAGCATCGCGCCCATCACCACGAAGTCCGACAGCGTCCAGTCGACGCCGCTGCCGGGAAGCAACCGCATCGCCAGCAGCGGCAACAGCAGCAGGCATGCCGCCCCGCCCCAGATCGCCAGCCGCCATCGGTTCCCGCGCCGTCCGCCCTCGCCTTGCCTGTGTGCCGCCATTGCCGTCTCCGTGTGAAATGGGCAGGCCTTGGACTTCGGCGCCCACGACTGCCGGCGCGCCTGCGGTTTTCGACCTGGCACAAGCCTGCCGCGCGCGGGTGAACGCACGATGGGCCCAATGTGAAGGCAACGGCCGACGCCTGCCGGCGAGCCGGGCCACGGCCCGGGCGAACCCGGCGTCATCCGGCGCAACGCGCTCCGCCCTGCGGGTCGCCGCGCAACAGGTTGCCTAGGCGAACACGAACACCAGGATGATCGCGAGCTGCGCCAGCGGATACAGGCTGGCGCGGTCGAACAGCCGCGCGGCATCGCGGCCATCCTGCGAGCGGTACAGGCGGATGCCCGGCCACAGCAGCAGCACGCCGCCGGCGGCGAGGGTCGCGACCCGGAACGGCAGCCCCAGCGCCAGCGGCGACATCAGCGGCAGCAACAGGCTGATGGCCACGGTCAGCGCCAGGGTCGCGACCACCAGCGCACTGGCCACGCGCGGCCCGAACAGCAGCGGGATGGTGCGGGCGCCGATGCGCCGGTCTTCCTCGATGTCGTTCCAGTCCGCCGGGATGTTCTGCCCGCCGATTTCCCACAGCATCAGCCAGGCCAGCAGGAGCAGCAGCAACCACGGCGAAGGCTGGGGACTGACCACGAACACCGCGGCGACGGGCCCGGCCGACTTCACCAGTCCGCTGACCAGCGTGCGCCACCAGGTGACCTTCAGCAGCTTGCAGTACAGCGCCTCCAGCGCGGTGGCGGCGACCACGATCAGGACCAGCCCGGGGTTGAGCAGCCACGCCCCTGCCAGGGTCAGCGCATACCAGAAACCGAACCAGGCCAGCGCGCCGCGCATGCTGACCAGGTTGCGCGCCAGCGGATAGCGCAACGCCGAGGCTTCCACCGAGTAGCCGGGCTTGACGCCGGCGCCGGCCACCTTGTCCTTGTCGTCCCTGACGCCGAGCAGGTCGTTGAGCGCGTAGATCGCGGTATAGCCGGCCAGGCCGGTGAGCAGGCACAGCCCCAGCACCCGCCACGACGGGAAACCGCCCAGCCAGAGCAGCGCCACGAAGCCGGGCATGGCGAGGTCCAGCAGCCCATGGGTGCTGCGCGACAGGGCCAGGAACCGCTTCACGCGCCGGCTCCCGGCTTGACGAAGCAGGCCATGTAGTTGACGTCTTCGCGGTCGGCGGCGACCCGGAAGCTGCGCGTGAGCGGGTTGTACATCAGGCTGTCGACGGCGATGAAGCGCAGGCCGCTGGCGGCGGCCCAGGTGCGCAGTTCGGCGGGCCGGACCAGCTTGCGGTAACTGTGGGTGCCGCGCGGCAGCAGGTGCAGGATGTATTCGCCGGCCACGATCGCGAACAGGAACGCCTTCAGCGTGCGGTTGATGGTGGAGAAGAACACCCACCCGCCGGGCTTGAGCAGCCGCGCGCACGCCTCCACCACCCGCGCCGGCTCGGGGACGTGCTCGAGCATTTCCATGCAGGTCACCGCGTCGAACGCGCCCGGCTCCTGCTGCGCCAGGTCCTCCACGCGGCAGTAGCGGTAATCGATGTCCAGGCCGTTGTCGTCGGCGTGCTGGCGGGCGATGTCCAGCGACAGCTGCGACTGGTCGATGCCGGTGACGCGGGCGCCGTGCCGGTGCAGCGCCTCGGCCAGGATGCCGCCGCCGCAGCCCACGTCCAGCATCCGCGGCTGCGGCGTCGCGACCCGGTCGACGATGAAGCGGGTACGCAACGGGTTGATGACATGCAGCTGGCCCATCTTGCCGTGCGGATCCCACCACAGCCGGGCGAGCCGGTTGAACCTGGCGATTTCGTGGGCGTCAACGTTCGAGGATCGGTTCATTTTCCGCGGCCATCCGGTGGTTGAGTGCAGCGACCGCTTCCGCGATCTCCTGCCGGGTGATGTCGTTGGCGAACACGCAGCCGCCCAGCCCCCGCGGCAACGGCACGCGCTGCAGGCCGTTGCGGTGTTCGACGCGATCCAGCAGCGATTGCCAGATCACCTCCACGTCCAGCAGCGCGGTCTCCGGCTCGATGCCCAGCCGCTCGATCAGGCCGAAGACGCGCCGGGTTTCCGCATCCGACAGCAAACCGCGCCGCCGCGCGACCAGGCACGACACCATGATGTCCAGCAGCACGGCCTCGCCATGCAGCAAGCGTTCGCCGTGGCGGGCTTCCAGCCCCTGGCTGAAGGTGTGGCCGAAGTCCACCTTGCGCTCCAGCTCCTCCTCGAACAGGTTCGGCTGCAGCTCCTCGAGCATGCCGGCGATGGCGCGGTCGAGGATGTCGCCGCCAGCGGCGTCCTGGAACGCCGCCGCCACGCTGGGCCCGCCATGGGCTTCCAGCTGCGCGAACAGCGCGGCATCGCGGATCACCGCCAGCTTGATGATTTCGCATACGCCGTTGAGCAGCTGGCGGCGCGGCAGGGTACGCAGCAGGGTGTGGTCCAGCAACACCCGGCACGGGGGCTCGAAGCTGCCCAGGCGATTCTTGTTGTTGTTGAAGTTGATCCCGGTCTTGATCCCGACCGAGGCGTCGACGTAACCCATCAGCGTGGTCGGCACCTTGATGTGCGGCACGCTGCGGCGATAGCTGCCGGCCACGAAGCCGACCACGTCGGTCAGCACGCCGCCGCCGATGGCGATGATCGGTTCGTCGCGGCGATGGATCGGGAAGGCGTCCAGTTCGCGCACGAGGTCGAGCCATGCGTCGGCCGTCTTGCTGGCCTCGCCGCCGGGGAACACGACGATCCGTGCGCTCACCGCGTGTGCGGCGAAATAGGCGTGGATGCGCTGGCCGTGATGGGCCGCGACCTGCTCGTCGACCACCACGAAGCGCCGTCCCGGCCGGACGCGGCCGATCGACAGCAGGGCCGCGTTGCCCGGGTCGAACAGGCCAGGCGCCTTGACCAGGTCGTACTCGATCCGGCGCTGGTGGCTGACCCGCCACGCGGCGCCGCCGTGCATGCTCACAGTACCGTCCCCCATGCCGATCGCTGCGCCAGCACCTCGCCGGCGATGGCCCGGGCGCGTGCCAGGTCGTGGTCGCGGTAGTGGCCGCACTGGTCGGCGTGCACGTACGGCACCGCCCCGGCCTCCAGCACCCCGCCCAGGATGGCGGCCAGCGCTTCGTCGACGACCCGATATCGACCCTCGTTGAGCAGCACCAGGTAAAAGCCGGTGCGGCACCCCATGACCCCCACCGAAATGAAGTGCTCCGGGAGCAGCCGCTGGAAACCCTCCAGCAGGAAGTGCTCCAGCGAATGCGCTTCGGCGAACGAAAGGTATCGGCCGGCGTTGGGTTGCCGCAGGCGCAGGTCGATGCTGTAGACGACATCGCCGCGCGGACCGGTCCGCGCCGCGCGCAGCTTGATGCTGGGCGCCTTCAGCAGCCGGTGGTCCAGTTCGCCGACGGCGGCCGGATCCCAGCCCAGCGCTTGCAGGTCGGTCACGGTCGTCGCCTCACGCAGCCGCTGCACGGCCCGCACCGCCCGCGGGCGCGCCGGTGAGTGGCGCCAGGTGCCGGTAACTGTCGTCGAGCGCCTGTTGCCAGGATTCGACGTGGTGGTAAAGCTCGACCGAACCGTAGCCGCGGAAGCCGTTGTCGGTCAGCGCCTTGAAACTGGCCGCCAGGTCGAGCGTGCCCGCGCCCGGGATCTCGTGGAAATGCACGATCCCGGTGAGCGTGTTGGCGACCATCGCGTCGACCACGGCCGGGCCATCGGCCCCGCGCAGCCAGGCGATGATCGGCCGCGCGCGCTCCAGCACGTCGAACGACAGGCGCGGCACCGAGACCAGGTAGGTGAAGATCTCGTCGTCCAGCGCGGACGCGCCGGCAGGCAGGCCGGCATGGTCGATCATGCGCACCTCGCCCGGGACGCCCGCGCGCGCCAGCAGCGTGTCGATGCGCCACTGCCGTTTCCGGTCCGGGTGCCGGTCGCAGAAGTACAGCGGATGGTGCTGGTCCACCAGCAGGTAGTCGGCGGTGTCCGGGAAATACACCAAGGTGCTGGCGGACTCCAGGTCGAAGGCCAGCGCCTCGGCATCCTCGACGATCCTGAGGTTGTAGCCGCGGCGCGCATCGGAAATGTGCAGGTAGCGCGCATGCGGCGCGGCCTCGCCCAGCGCGGCGACGTAGTCGCGCTCGGAACAGTAGGCGTGGCAGAGGTCGATGTGCAGCCGGAAGCGCGGCGAACCGACCTCGCCGATCAGCGCCAGGCCCTGTTCCATGGTTTCGATGAACATGCCCGGCTCCGGCTCGACCAGCAGGGTGATGTCCTCGTCGTCGCGGATCTCGCGCAGGCATTCGTGGATCGAGTCGGCGAGCAGTTCGCCGGGATCCGCCGCCGGGTTGCGCACGTGCTCGTCGCGGATGAAGCCGCTGCCGAAGGTCACCAGCGGCGAACCCAGGCGACGCGCCACCCGGATGCCGCGCTTGACCAGGTCGATGCGACGCTTGCGCCCGGCCAGGTCCAGGGTCATCAGCGAAGGCTCGTGCGGCCGCGACGGAGTGAAGAAATGCGAGGCGGTCGCCACGCAGGCCGGCGCGATGCCGGCCGCGTCCAGCCGCGCGCGCACCGCGGCCAGGGCGTCGTCGTCGAGGTCGAAGGGATTGAACTGGCGCCGGTGGAAGGCGATCTCCACGCCTTCGTAACCGGCCGCGGCGACCGCGTCGATCGCGTCGAGGAAATCCAGGTTGGTGAGGCCGAAGGTGCTGTAGCTGAGTTGGATCATGCCGGGATGCCATGCTCGTGGAAGACCGAGGGACGCAAGGCTGCGTCGATCCTCAGGGATCCCCGGTGCGTGGTCGTCCGTAGCCGGCGATAGCGCGTGCCATGCAACACCCGATGAAGTGATCGCCCCAGTCTGGACAAGGCATCCGCCGGGCGCCTTGATGCAGGTCAACGGCCACGGTCGCGGGCTCGCCTGCGGCTGCCGCGCCGGCGCGCGAGGCCATGGGTCACTGCCTACCCGCGGCGCGGCGCCGGCAATCGCACGACGCGGCGGACGCGCATGCAATCCCGCTGCATGCGCCGGGGTCCGCGCGAGCGCGCAACCCGGGGGCCGGCCGCAGCCACCACGGCGACGGGCACGGCCGTCAGGTCGAGCGCGGCGGCGGCACGGCCCGCTCGCCGGAAACGGCGGGCTGGCCCGCGGCGATCAGGCGGCGGAGGCCATCGTCGATGGCACCGGACTCCACTGGCTGGTTTCAGTGCGCGCGGGCACGGTTCAACCCGACCGCGTTCGTGGCCTCAGGCCTTGTCGGGCCCCAGCGTCCAGCTGGGCGGATCGCTGGCCGGGAAGCTCTGTTCGCCCTGCCGGTCGACCTGTTCGTCCTGGTCGGGCGAGTGATCGAGTGCGTCGGGCTGCCGCTCCGTGGCGGGCGGTTCGTCTGGCGTGGTGCGCTTGGACATTGCATCCTCCGGCGCGGCCATGCGCGGCCGCACATCCCTTCATACACCCTTGCGCGGCAAGGCGCCGGCAAAGTCCGGCAATCGTCCGGCCGCAGCCGTCGACGCGTGCGCGCCGAGCCCGCGCATGGGCGCACCGTGGCGCGCCGGCCCTGGTCGATCCAAGCGGCACGCGCCCGGCCCCGCAGGCCCGGCCCGCGTTCGGCTGCGCAGATCCCGGCGGGTTGACCCGGATCAGTGCGGTCCGGCCGGGCCTGGCGGATCCTGCACGCATCCCCTTATCACCAAGGCGCAGCGATGGCTTCCCGTCTTCCGAACCTTCCCGCCGATCCGGTGGCGTTGCGCACCTGCGCTTGCGTGCTGCTGGCCGCCGCGGGGTTCGCGGCCAGTCCCGGCGCCCGCGCGGCGCCGGTCGACTCCCCGGACTGGCAGCTCAGTGGCGACCTGCGCGCCGGCTATTTCGCCAGCGAACGCACCGCGCGCGACGGCGCCCGATCCGACGACGAGGCGTTCAACGCGCGCCTGCGCGTTGCCGTCGAACACGCCTTCAACGAACGCTGGCGCGTGCGCACGCGGCTCGCCGGCCGTTTCAGCAGCGCGCAGGACGGCAGCAACATCTACCTGCGCGGCTATGCGCCCAGCCGCACCGGCGCCGCGTTCGGCGATGTCACCCTGGACGAGGCCTACCTGGGCTACCAGGCGCCCGATGACGGACTACGCCTGCGGGTGGGCCGCTTCCAGACCGCGTTCGCGCTGCCCGGCCTGCCGTCCAAGGGCCTGGACCGCAACGACAGTCCCAACACCGAGATCAACTGGACCGACGGCGTGCACCTGGACATGCCGCTCGCCGGCGGCTGGCGCGGCCACGTGATCGGCCAGTACCGGCACCGCATGGGCAGCGGCGGCGTCGCCCACGCACCGCTGGACTTCAGCGACCCCGGCAGCCGCGCCACGCTGTTCCTGGGCCTGGAGAACAAGCAGCGGCTCGGCCCGATCACCCAGCGCATGCTGGCGTTGACCTGGATGCCCGCCAGCCTCGCCGACCGCGGCCTGGCCGATCCCTCGCGCACGGACTACATGGCGCTCGATGCGCGCGTCGCCGCGGAATGGCCGCTGCGCGCCGACGGTGCGCGCCTGGTCGCCGGCGCCGAGGTCGGCTATGCGGCGAGGACCCCGCGCGACGCGGCCGCGGGCACCGGCGGCGGCGGCGACAGCGGCGGACTGGCGTGGCAGCTGCAGGCCAGCGTGCACGACTTCGCCCCGAAGCAGGCGATCGGCGTGGTGTACGGCCGCGCCGACGCCGGCTGGCTGCTCTCGCCCGACTTCCGCCCCAACGACCGGCTCGCGGAAATCGCCTACCAATGGCAGTTCCGGCCGAAGACCTCGCTGGATGCGCGGGTGCGCGAACGCCGCGAACTCGAGCACCCCGCCGGCACCCGCGAGCGCGTCGACCGCGACCTGTACGTGCGCGTGACCCACAAGTTCTGAGGCACGCAACGCAGCGCGGGGTTCAACCTGCCTTGCGCGGGCCGCGAGGAGCCGGGATGCAGGCACCTGCATTCCGCGTTTGGCAAGGGCTCGGGCGCACCGCGGCGATCAGGTCACGCGGAACATGGCATGGCGCCGGGGGCCGGGGACATAGCCGGCATGCTGGCGACGCCGGCGCGGGGTGGTTGCGGCCTGCGCGGGCAACGCATGGGGGCCGGGGAACAGGCCGGTTCCGAGGTCGAGCGTCGGAGCGTGGATTTCGTGCCGGGACTTACCCGGTGACGTGCGGCGCAGCTTTCGTGGTGGCCTGCTGCGGAACAACAAGGACATGACGGTCGCCTTGATTTTGCTTGCCTCCTTTTGGTCTATATTTTCCAGTAAAAACAATAATTTACGCAAGACATTGTAACACGGAAGAGGGCCGGATGGTTATACGGCGGAACGCCGCGCCGGCAGGAAGCGGGGGTTGCGCAACAGCGCCGCCGAAACCAGCGAGACCAGCACCCCGACCGGGAAGATTTCCATGAAAGTCATCGGCAGGCGGAACAGCGGGTCCGCGTACTGCAACTTGAACGCCGCCATCTCGGCGCTCATTTTCGCCAAGGCCTCGGCACTGGCGCCCTGGGCCCTGGCGCTGTCGAGCATCGCCTGCGAATAGGACGTGGCGAAGTCCAGGCCGGTCACCGCCTGCACCGCCTCCCACGCGACCACGTAGAAGAGCCCTGCAACAACGCTGATTCCCAAGCCGATCCCGAACGCCGCCCGGAACCCGATCACTCCGCCGCGGTCCACGTCCCGATACCGCCTGATGCCCACGAACACCGCGCCGAGCGCGATCAGCATCGTCGCGTACCCGATCGCCATGCCGTACTTCATCGGCGGCAGCCCGTCGAAGCCGAGGAAGGTGGCGAACATGAAACCGCCGACGACCAGGCCCGCGATGACGCCGTACTTCACGATGGTGTGGAACATGCATCCCTCCCCGGTGGTGGATAACGAAACGCGACACGGGGCAGCGTGCACCTTCCCGTGGCGACGGGAAAGCCGACTCCATCCCCGCTTCCCGGCCGCCCTCGATGCCTCGGGAAATGCATTCCGGCCGCGGCTCCATCTGGCTGTGGGGTGGAAGCGGCCTCGGCCGCGAGCCTTTCCGTTTCGGCGCTGCCTGAAAGAGCGCGCGCCTGAAGCCTGTCCTGAGCCCGTCGAAGGGGCGCCCCACACGGGGCGATGCGCCACTCCAACATGAACCCTGCCGTTACCCCTGCGCCATCCATCACCCGGGGTTGACCGGCCGGTTGCAACCCTGTGCCGTCCAATCCGGCCCACAAGGAGCGTCCCCATGCAAATCAAACTGATCGCCGCCAGCCTGCTCACCGTCGCCGCCCTGGCCGCCTGCACCACCCGCCCCGTGACCGTGAACACCCCGGGCCCGGGCGAAACCACCGTGCAGGTGCCGGTACCGGCCAACCCCAACATGCTGCAGACCGACGACGTGCGCGCCAGCCTCGATACCGCGCTGGGCACCGATGCCGCCGGCATCGACGTCAAGGTCGACGGCACCACGGTCTACCTGACCGGCCATGTCGCAACGCAGGCGCTGCACGACCAGGCGGTCTCCGTGGCCCAGGGCACCCCGGGCGTGACGACGGTCGTGCATACCGGACTGACCGTCCAGTAAGTCGCGACGACGGGTGGTGGCGCGGGCACCAGCTCCCGCGCGCCACGCGACAAGGGTGTGGGGCGTCCGCGCCCCGCACCCTTTTTCATGCGCTCACGGCTTCAGGCCGGCCACGATTTCCGGCACGCTGAGGCCGAGCTCGAGTTGCAGCCGCACATGCTCGCGCTCCTTGCGCGACAGGCTGCGTCCGAGCTCGATGCGGACGTCCTCCGCCTGCAGGATGCGCATGATCCTGGGCAATGCCGAGCCGATGGCATCGGGTCCGTAGCCGGCTTCGCGCAAGGCGGCTCGCATCAGCGCTTCAACTTCCATGGCCCTGGCTACCCTCGTGGAAATGGCGTGGCGTACAGCTTATGCGCGATGGCGGACGGCTCGGCGGGAACCGGCGCCAGCGCGCACCGTTGCGCGTGCCGATAATCAGAACGTCGACCCGGCACGCGCCCTTCTTCACCATCGCGGATGTAGGCTTCGCAAGTCGCGCTACCGGAGATCGCCGTGCGCATCCTCCTCACCGGCGCCACCGGACTGGTTGGCCAGGGCGTGCTGCGCGAATGCCTGCGCGCCGCCGACGTCACGCACGTCGCGGCCCTGGGCAGGCATCCCAGCGGCCAATCCGACCCGAAACTCGAAGACATCGTGGTGCCGGACTTCGCCGACCTGCGCGCGGTCGAGGACCGCCTGCATCCGTTCGATGCCTGCCTGTACTGCGCCGGCACGCTGCCGCTGGGCATGACCGAGGCCGACTTCCGCCACGTCACCGTGGAGCTGACGCTCAACGTGGCGCGCACCCTGGCGCGACTCAATCCGGCCCTGGTCTTCGCCTACGTCTCGGGCGCCGCGTCCAATCCCGACAGCCACCTGATGCCGCTGCGCGTGAAGGGCGAAGCCGAGCGCGCCCTGGCCGCGTTGCCGATCCGCACGGTGATGCTGCGCCCCGGTGCGATCCAGCCCGTCGAAGGCGTGCGCTCCCCGCACGCCGGGCTGGGGCTGGTGTACGCCCTCGGCGGCCCGTTCATGGGCCTGGGCGTGCGCCTGCTGCCAGGGGCCATGACCACCACCGCGCGCATCGGCCGCGCGATGCTGGCACTGCTGCGCCAGGGCGATCCGCCCGCGGTGGTGGAAAACGCGGAGATCAACCGGCTGGGTGGCTGAG
>JAKFDF010000220.1:0-15925 GCA_036676275.1 Lysobacter sp. | reverse complement strand
TCGGCCGCGAGCGCATCGTTGCGCTGCTGCAGCCCGGCGTTGTCGCGCGCCTGCTGCTGCACCCGGCGCTGCAGCACCTGCACCTCGCGCTGGCCGCCGCTGCCGAACCACAGCCGGTACTGCAGCCACGCCAGCAGTACCAGCAACAGCAGCAGCACGATCCGCAGGCCGCGCATCGGGGTCCCGGTCAGCGCTTGAGCGAGACGAAGGCGTCGCGGCCGGCGTATTTCGCATTGCCGCCGAGCATTTCCTCGATCCGCAGCAGCTGGTTGTACTTGGCGACGCGGTCGCTGCGGCACAGCGAGCCGGTCTTGATCTGGGTCGCGGTGGTCGCCACCGCGATGTCGGCGATGGTGGTGTCCTCGGTCTCGCCGGAGCGATGCGAAACGACCGCCGCATAACCGGCCGCATCGGCCATCGCGATCGCCTCGAGGGTTTCGGTGAGCGTGCCGATCTGGTTGACCTTGACCAGGATCGCGTTGGCCACGCCCTGTTCGATGCCGTCCCTGAAGATGCGCGGGTTGGTCACGAACAGGTCGTCGCCGACCAGCTGCACCTTGTCGCCCAGGCGCTGGGTCAGCAGCTTCCAGCCGGCCCAGTCGCCCTCGTCCATGCCGTCCTCGATGGTGACGATCGGGTACTGCGCGGCCCAGTTGGCGAGGAAGTCGACGAACTGCTCGCTGGTCAGGCGCTTGCCTTCGCCGGTGAGGTTGTACTTGCCGTTCTCGAAGAATTCGCTGGAGGCCACGTCCAGGCCCAGCAGCACGTCCTCGCCGGCCTTGTAACCGGCCTTGCCGATCGCTTCCAGGATCGTTTCCAGCGCTTCCTCGTTGCTGCGCAGGTCCGGCGCGAAACCGCCTTCGTCGCCGACCGCGGTCGACAGGCCCCTGCCCTTCAGCACCGACTTCAGCGCGTGGAAGATCTCGGTGCCCGAGCGCAGCGCCTCGGAGAACGAATCGAAACCGACCGGCAGCACCATGAATTCCTGCAGGTCGACGTTGTTGTCGGCGTGCGCGCCGCCGTTGATGATGTTCATCATCGGCACCGGCAGCGACACCGGACGGCCATTGGCCAGGTGCTGCCACAACGGAACCTTCTTCGACGCGGAGACCGCATGCGCGCTGGCCAGCGACACGCCGAGCAGCGCGTTGGCGCCGAGCCGGCCCTTGTTCTCGGTGCCGTCGAGGTCGATCAGGCGCCGGTCGAGCGCGGCCTGGTCGCCATCGAAACCCTGCAGCGCCTGCGCGATCGCGCCGTTGACGTTGGCCACCGCCTTGCGCACGCCCTTGCCGCCGTAGCGGGTCTTGTCGCCATCGCGCAACTCCACCGCCTCCTTGCTGCCGGTGGAGGCGCCCGAAGGCACCAGCGCGCGGCCGAAGCTGCCATCGGCCAGCGTCACTTCGGCTTCGAGCGTGGGGTTGCCGCGGCTGTCGAGGATTTCGCGGGCGTGGATCTTGGCGATCGTGGTCATCGTGTCTCGTGAGCAGTCGGGAAAATGGTTTACGGCTGGTTTACTGCCGATGATTTACGGCTGCGATTCGAGGAAACCGCTGCGCTTGGTCACTTCGTCGAGGGCCATGAGGGTTTCGAGCAGGGCGCGCATCTTGCCCAGCGGCCAGGCATTGGGGCCGTCGGAGAGCGCCTTGTCCGGGTCCGGGTGGGTTTCCATGAAGATGCCGGCGATGCCGACCGCCATCGCCGCGCGCGACAGTACCGGCACGAATTCGCGCTGCCCGCCGCTCTTGCCGTCGGCGCCGCCGGGCAGCTGCACCGAGTGGGTGGCGTCGAACACCACCGGGCAGCCGGTGTCGCGCATCACCGCGAGCGAACGCATGTCGGAGACGAGGTTGTTGTAGCCGAAGCTGGCGCCGCGCTCGCAGGCCATGATCTGCGTGTTGCCGGTCGCCTTGGCCTTGTCGGTGACGTGCTTCATCTCCCACGGCGACAGGAACTGGCCCTTCTTGATGTTGACCGGCCTGCCGGCGCGGGCGACCTTCTGGATGAAATCCGTCTGCCGGCACAGGAACGCCGGCGTCTGCAGCACGTCGACGACCGAGGCGACTTCGTCCATCGGCGTGTATTCGTGCACGTCGGTGAGCACCGGCACGCCGAGCTGGCGCTTCACTTCGGCCAGCACCTTCAGGCCTTCTTCGAGGCCGGGGCCGCGGAAGCTGGTGCCCGAGGTGCGGTTGGCCTTGTCGAAGCTGGACTTGAAGATGAAGGGAATGCCCAACGCCGAGGTGATCTCCTTGAGCGTGCCGGCGGTGTCGAGCTGCAATTGCATCGACTCGATCACGCAGGGCCCGGCGATCAGGAAGAACGGCTGGTCGAGGCCGACTTCGAATCCGCAAAGCTTCATGCAATCGTTCCTGCGGGAGCGGCTTCAGCCGCGACGGATCGCCCACGGCCCCTCGGGTCGCGGCTGAAGCCGCTCCTGCAAAACGCGGTCATGCGCTCGCCTCCTTCAGCAGCCTGCCGCCGGCCTGCGCCTTGTGCTCGCGCGCGGCGCGGATGAAGCCGACGAACAGCGGGTGCCCGGCGCGTGGCGTCGACAGGAATTCCGGATGCGCCTGGCAGGCCAGGAACCACGGGTGTTGCGATTGCGGCAGCTCGATCATTTCCACCAGGGTGTCGTCCATCGACTTGGCGCTGATCACCAGGCCGGCGTCCTCGAGCTGGGTCCGGTAGCGGTTGTTGAACTCGTAGCGGTGGCGGTGGCGTTCGCCGACCACGTCGGCGCCATACAGCTTGTGCGCCAGCGTGCCGGGCCTGATCCGCTGCTCCTGCAGGCCCAGGCGCATGGTGCCGCCCAGGTCGCTGTCCTCGCTGCGGCGCTCGACATCGCCGCTGGCGGTGCGCCACTCGGTGATCAGGCCGATCACCGGATGCCGGGTCTGCCGATCGTTCTCGGTGCTGTTGGCGTCGGCCAGGCCGAGCACGTGGCGCGCATAGTCCACGACCGCGGCCTGCATGCCGTAGCAGATCCCGAAATACGGGGTTCCCGATTCGCGCGCGAATTGCGCGGCCAGCACCTTGCCTTCGAACCCGCGATCGCCGAAGCCACCGGGGACCAGGATGCCGTCGACGCCCCGCAACGCGCCGGCGCCATCGCGCTCGATCTCGCTGGATTCCAGCCACTTCAGCGTGACCCTGGTGCGCTGGCGCAGGCCGCCGTGCTTGAGCGCCTCGGCCAGCGACTTGTAGGCGTCCTGGTGGTCGACGTACTTGCCGACGATGCCGATCGTGACCGCGTCGACCGGGTGCTCGGCGGCGTCGACCACCGCTTCCCATTGCGACAGGTCGGCGTCGGCGGCGGCCTTGTCGCCCAGGTTCAGGCGCTCGACCACGATCTGGTCGAGGTGCTGGTCGTGCAGCCACATCGGGATCTTGTAGATGTTGTCCAGGTCGATCGCGGAGATCACCGCCTTTTCCGGCACGTTGGTGAACAGCGCGATCTTGCGGCGCTCGCCGTCCGGCAGGGGTTGCTCGCTGCGGCACAGCAGCACGTCGGGCTGGATGCCGATCGAGCGCAGTTCCTTCACCGAATGCTGGGTGGGCTTGGTCTTGAGCTCGCCGGCCGCGGCGATGAACGGCACCAGGGTCAGGTGCATGAACATCGCCTTTTCCGGGCCGCGCTCGGTGCGGATCTGGCGGATGGCTTCCAGGAACGGCAGCGACTCGATGTCGCCGACGGTGCCGCCGATCTCCACCAGCGCCACGTCGAAGCCGGCGGTAGCGGCGTCGATGCAGCGCTTGATCTCGTCGGTGACGTGCGGGATCACCTGCACGGTGCCGCCGAGGTAATCGCCACGGCGTTCCTTGCGGATCACCGACTCGTAGATCTTGCCGGTGCTGACCGAGTTGCGGCCGGACAGGCGGGTGTTGACGAAGCGCTCGTAGTGGCCGAGGTCGAGGTCGGTCTCGGCGCCGTCGTCGGTGACGTAGACCTCGCCGTGCTGGAACGGGCTCATGGTGCCCGGGTCGACGTTGATGTACGGGTCCAGCTTCATCATCGTCACGCGCAGGCCGCGCGCTTCCAGGATCGCCGCCAGCGAGGACGCCGCGATCCCCTTGCCGAGCGAGGACACCACGCCACCGGTGACGAAAATGAGCGGGGTGACGGGGCTGGAGGCAGTCATGACGGCAGCGGCTCGCTGGAAAGCCCCATTCTACAGGCAAGCAGGGCCGCCGTGGCCGCCGCGGATCTTCTTTATGGCGTGCAAGCTGTTGTTCCTGCGGTAAAAAGGCGACGCCCCGGAAATTCCGGGGCGTCGTGGGACGATCTGGCCGGCAGGCCGGCGACTTGCCATCGCCGGCTTACTGCGAGCCGTCCCCTTCTTCTTCCGGCTCGCTGGCCTCTTCCTGCTCGGGCGCGGACTGGTCGTCGTCGCTGCCAGCGGTCACCGCCGAATTGGCGCTGGCACTTGCATTGCCCGACACCGACGCGGCGGCCTGGTCGCTGGCCTGGTCGGCCGCCTTGGCACCCGTCCGGGCCGCCTCCTTGACCGCATCGCCCACCTGGTCGCCCGTGGCCTGGGCGGCATCGGTCGCCTGCTGGATGGCATCCGTACGCGCCTGGGCGTCGACCTGGCCCTCGGCCTGGACGCCGGCGGCGACCGGCGCGCCCTGGGCGTCGGCAGCGGCATTGGCGTCGACACCCACGCCGACGCTCTGGGCGTAGGCCAACGGGGTGGCCAGGGCCGTGGCGAGCAGGACCGGGATCAATGATTTGCGCTGGGTCATCGTGGAATCTCCGTGGTTGACTGGAATCAAAGAATCAAGGGAATCAAGTGTCGTGGTCGCGCCCCTCGACGACGTCGCGACCCTAGCGAGCCGGAACCTGCTGGCAACTGAACAACGGGGTTTTAACGTTGCCGGCGCCGATACGCGACAATGCGCTTTCGCATTCCCCACGGTCGCTCCGCATCGCATGAATTCCGTTCCAGCGAGTCACGCAGCATGAACAGCCGCTACGACGCGGCCGACATCGAAGTCCTGTCGGGCCTGGATCCGGTCCGGCGCCGGCCCGGCATGTATACCGACACCACCCGCCCCAACCACCTGGCGCAGGAAGTGGTCGACAACGCGGTGGACGAGGCACTGGCCGGGCACGCGCGCGAAATCGAGGTGACGCTGCACGCCGACGGCAGCTGCGAGGTCTCCGACGACGGCCGCGGCATGCCGGTGGACATCCACCCGGAGGAGAAGATCCCCGGCGTCGAATTGATCCTCACCCGGCTGCATGCGGGCGGCAAGTTCAACAACCGGAACTACACCTTCTCCGGCGGCCTGCACGGTGTCGGCGTCAGCGTGGTCAATGCGCTGTCCAGGCAGCTCGAGGTCTTCATCAAGCGCGACGGCAACGAATACCGGATGGCGTTCGCCGGCGGCGACCGCGCCTCGCAGCTGGAGATCGTCGGCGGCGTCGGCAGGAAGAACACCGGTACCCGCCTGCGCTTCTGGCCGGACCCCGGGTATTTCGACACCGTGAAGTTCAACCTGCGCGCGCTCAAGCACCTGTTGCGCGCCAAGGCCGTGCTGTGCCCGGGCCTGACCGTGCGCCTGCACGACGTCGCCAGCGGCGAGCGCAGCCAGTGGCATTACCAGGACGGGCTCCGCGATTACCTGAAAGGCGAACTGGCCGGCCTCGAATTGCTGCCGCCGGAGTTGTTCGTCGGCCAGTTGGACAGGAACACCGAGGTCGCGGATTGGGCCGTGGCATGGGTGCCGGACGGCGAACTGGTCCAGGAAAGCTACGTCAACCTGATTCCCACGCCGCAGCACGGCACCCACGTCAACGGCCTGCGCACCGGCTTCACCGACGCGCTACGCGAGTTCTGCGACTTCCGCAACCTGCTGCCGCGTGGCGTCAAGCTGGCGCCGGAAGACGTGTGGGACCGCGTCTCGTTCGTGCTGTCGCTGAAGATGACCGACCCGCAGTTCAGCGGCCAGACCAAGGAGCGGCTGTCCTCGCGGCAGGCCGCCGGCTTCGTCGAGGGCGCCGCGCACGATGCGTTCTCGTTGTGGCTCAACCAGCACACCGAGCTCGGCGGCAAGATCGCGCAGCTGGCGATCGAACGCGCGTCGGCGCGATTGAAGACCGAAAAGCAGGTCACCCGGAAGAAGGTGACGCAGGGCCCGGCCCTGCCCGGCAAGCTCGCCGACTGCATTTCGCAGGATCTCTCGCGCACGGAACTGTTCCTGGTCGAGGGCGATTCGGCCGGCGGCTCGGCGCGGCAGGCGCGCGACAAGGACTTCCAGGCGATCCTGCCGCTGCGCGGCAAGATCCTCAACACCTGGGAAGTCGCGTCCGGCAGCGTGCTGGCGTCGACCGAAGTGCACGACCTCGCCGTGGCGATCGGCTGCGACCCGGGCAAGGACGACGTCTCGGGCCTGCGCTACGGCAAGGTGATCATCCTCGCCGACGCCGACTCCGACGGCCTGCACATCGCCACCCTGTTGAGCGCGCTGTTCCTCAGGCATTTCCCGGCGCTGGTCGCGGCCGGCAACATCTTCGTGGCGATGCCGCCGTTGTTCCGCGTCGACGTCGGCAAGCAGGTGTTCTACGCGCTGGACGAGGAAGAGAAGCGCCTGCTGCTGGAACGGATCGAACGCGAGAAGCTCAAGGGCGCCGTGCACGTCACCCGCTTCAAGGGCCTGGGCGAGATGAATCCGTCGCAGCTGCGCGAATCGACCATCCATCCCGACACCCGGCGCCTGGTCCAGCTCACCGTCGACGACGACGTCGAGACCCGCTCGCTGATGGACATGCTGCTGGCGAAGAAGCGCGCGGGGGATCGGAAGGCGTGGCTCGAAGCCAAGGGCGACCTGGCCACGCTCGAAGTCTGACCCCGGCTGTCCGGCGGCGTCGGCCGTGGCGACGGCACGGGCATCATCGCCACCGACAGCGCTACCTGGCGCGGCTGGAAGCCAAGGGCGGCCTGGCCACGCTCGAAGCCTGAACCCGGCTGTCCGGCCACATCGGCCGTGGCGACGGCACGGGCATCATCGCCGCGGACAGCGGCACCTGGCGCGGGCCGACCGCCCCATGGGGTGCGTGGCAGCCGTCGAATTTGGCGGCTGCCGCGGCCGGCGTTTATTCTGGGCCCGCCCGGGGAGCGGGCATCACCAATGGGGATCCAATGAATCGATGGACTGCCGCGGCCGCGGCTAGTGCGTTGTTTGTGCTGTCCGCCACCAGTGCGCGCGCGCAGGCATTGCCAGTGAAGGATTTCGCCCGCCACGCGGAGATTTATTCGGTAACGCTTTCGCCCGCCGGCGACCGCGTCGCGCTTGCCGTACCCGACGCCGACGGCATGGAAACGCAACTGCAGGTCGTCGACCTGGACGGCAGCGGCAAGACCCAGGTATTGCGCTTCGGCAACCAGCAGCATGTCTCGGACGTATTGTGGAGCGACGACACGCAACTGGTGGTGTCGCGCGCACGCATGCAGCCGCTCAAGGCGCAGCCGGTCAGCTACGGCGAATTGATGGCGACCGACATCCACGGCAAGGACCAGGAAACCCTGTTTGCATACGTGCGCGATATCGGCTCGGTCCGGGGGCGGCGCAAGGACCAGGGTTTCGCCAGCGTCGTCAAGGTGCTGGACAAGGAGCCGGGCAAGGTGCTTGTGGACTTCAGCTGCTGGCAATGGGTCTGCGGCGAGGACGCCCCCTCGGTGATCTACAAGGTCGACACCCGGACCGGCCACCGCGACGAAGTCGAGCGCTACGGCGAACCCGCCTCGTTCGATTTCGACCAGTCCGGCCGCGCGCGCATCATGACCACCAGCGACGACGACGACGAACCGGTGCTGCATTACCGCCCCGGCGCCGATGCGCAGTGGCAGCCGATGCCAAAGTCGCTGGCGGGGCGCTCGATCGGCACCACCTGGTTCGACCGCGACAACAATACCGTCTACGCGGTGGTGTCCGACCATGGCGAACCTGGCCAGCTCTACAAGCTCGACCTGGCTGCCGGGACCCGCAGCAAGCTGGCCGGTCGCGACGACGTCGACATCGCCTACCTCATGTACGAGGGCTACGACGGCCCGCCGTTCGCGGTCGTCTACGACGCGGACAAGCCTTCGATCCAGTACCTGGATCCGAAGTCGGAATGGGCGCAACTGCACCTGGCCCTGCTGAAGCAATTCCCGGGTGAAATGCTCTCCATCGTCGATGCCAGCCGCGACGGGCAGAAAGTGCTGCTCAGCGTATGGTCGGATCGCAACCCCGGCGCCTATTACGTATTCGACCGCACCGCGGTGAAGGTGCAGCTGATCGCCGAAATCGAGCCCTGGATCAAGCCGGCGCAGATGGCCGCGACCAGGCCGGTCGAGTTCACCGCGCGCGACGGCCTGAAGCTCTACGGTTTCCTCACCAGCAAGGGCAGCGGTCCGCGTCCGCTGGTGGTGATGCCCCATGGGGGGCCGCATGGCCCCTACGACCGCTGGGGCTACGATCCCGATGCGCAGTTCCTCGCCAGCCGCGGCTACGCCGTGCTGCAGGTCAACTTCCGCGGTTCCGGTGGCCGCGGCCACGAGTTCGAGGAAGCCGGTTATCGCGAGTGGGGCGGCAGGATGATGGACGACATCGCCGATGGCGTGCACTGGGCGATCGACAACAAGCTCGCCGACCCGGGGCGCATCTGCACCTTTGGCGCGAGCTTCGGCGGTTATGCGGCACTGATGAACCCGATCCGCTATCCCGGGTTGTACAAGTGCGCGGTCGGCTATGTCGGCGTCTACGACCTCACGGTGATGCAGAAGGCCGGCGACATCCCCGACACCAAGGCCGGGCGGCGCTACCTGTCGCGCGTGCTGGGCGACGACCGCGCGGCCATGGCGGCCAATTCGCCCGCGCAACAGGTCGACAGGATCAAGGTGCCGGTGTTCCTGATCGCGGGCAAGGACGACCGCCGCGTGCCGATGGAGCAGTTCAATGCCCAGGCCAATGCCTTTGCAGCGGCCGGCACCCCGGTGGAGACGCTGGTGGTCGACGGCGAGGGCCACGGCTTCTACAAGCCCGAGCACCGGGAAACGCTGTATACCCGGCTTGCCGCCTTCCTGGACAAGTACATCGGCCCGCAAGCGCAGTAACCGGTGCACCTGCGGCCGCGGCGGAACCGCCGCGGCCGCAGGCACGGGGCCAGGCTCAGAACTTGCGCATGAACGCCGTGTAGTTCCGGTGCAGCCAGGCGGCGAAGCGGTTGACCTCGGCGTCGTACTGGCCGTTGAGCGCGAGCCAGATCAGCCAGCCCAGGAACACGAACACGAACAGCGCGAACAGGCGCTGGCCGATGCCCATCGAGCGTGGCTTGCCGCGGGAAGAATCGTCGTCGCGTGTCATGTGGTGGCTTCCAGCAGGGCGCGGAGGGTGCGTTGCGTGTGGCTTGCCAGCGCCTCGTCCCAGGCGAAGTTCGCCTCGTCCATGTAGATGCGCTGGCTGATCTCCAGCTGCACCGCGTCGACTCCGTCGGCCGGTGCGCCGTAGTGGCGGGTGATGTAGCCGCCCTTGAAGCGGCCGTTCGCCACCCAGTCGTAACGCGCCTGCGCGGCGAGAACGGCCTCCAGCCGCGCCTGGAGCGCCGGCGAACAGCTCGCCCCCGACGCCGTGCCCAGGTTGAGGTCCGGCAGTCGGCCTTCGAACAGGAACGGCACTTCGCCACGGATCGAGTGCCCTTCCCACAGCACGGCACGACCATGCGTGGACCGGATCCGGTCCAGTTCTGCCTGCAGCGCGTCGTGGTAGGGCCGCCAGCAGGCATCGACGCGCGCCGCGATCTCGCCGGCCGATGGCTGCTCGCCATCGCGGTAGACCGGCTCGCCCGAGAACTGCACGACCGGGCACAGGCCGGTGCTGTTCTGCCCCGGATACAGCGGGACATCGTCGGGCGGGCGGTTGAGGTCGACCACGTAGCGCGAATAGCGCGGCACCAGCACCGATGCGCCGAGCTCGCGCGCGAACGCATACAGGCGCGCGACATGCCAGTCCGTATCCGGGGCGCGCCGCGCGGACGGAGTCATCCGCGCGGCGATGGCCTCCGGTATCCGGCTGCCGTCGTGCGGCAGGCTGACCAGCAGCGGCGCGCTGCCGCGATGCAGGGTGAAGACGTCCGCGGGCGCCGGCAGCGCCGGCATCGGTTCGTTCATCGCATCAACACCAGTTCTTCGGCGGAGGTCGGGTGGATCGCGACCGTGTCGTGCAGGTCGGCCAGGGTGATGCCGCGCTTCAGCGCCACCGCGAAACCCTGCAGGATCTCGTCGGCGCCCTCGCCCAGCAGGTGGATGCCGACCACGCGCTGGTTGCGTGCAGCTTCGTCCCCGCCGCCGCCGTCGAGCACGCACACCAGCTTGAACAGGCTGCGCTGCGGCGAGTCGGCCAATGCATGCAGCATCGGCCGGAAGCCGGCGCGGTGCACGCGCACCGCATCGCCGTGCGCCAGCCGCGCCTGCGCCTCGGTCATGCCGACCATGCCCAGCGGCGGATGCGCGAACAGCACGGTGGGGATGTCGGCATAGTCCAGCCGTGCATCCGGCTGGCCGCCGAACAGGCGATCCATCAACCGCCGCGCCGCCGCGATCGCCACCGGAGTCAGCTCGACCCGGTCGGTCACGTCGCCCAGCGCATGGACCCCGGCGACGCTGGTGCGCTGGAAATCGTCGACCACGACGTGGCCGCCCGGCCCCAGGCGGACGCCGACGTCCTCCAGGCCGATGCCGTCGCTGTTGGGGTGCCGGCCGGTGGCGAAGATCAGCGCGTCGAAGGCGTCGCTGTCGTTTCCCTGCGCGTCGCGCAGCAGCCGCGCGTCGCCCTGCGCCCGGACCGACTGCAGCTGGTGGCCGAAGTGGGCATGGATGCCGTGTTGCCGGTAGTCCTCGACGAGCTGCGCGGTGAGGTCCTCGTCGAATCCGCCGAGCAGCCTGCGGCCGCGCACGAACAGTTCGACCCGGCTGCCCAGGGCCTGCAGCACGCCGGCCAGTTCGACCGCGATGTAGCCGCCGCCAACGATCGCTACGCGTTCCGGCGCGCGGACCAGGTGGAAGAAGCCATCCGAATCCATGCCCAGGTCCGCGCCCGGGATGTCCGGGCGGTGCGGCCGGCCGCCGGTGGCGACCAGGACCTGCGGCGCCCGCAGCTGCACGCCGTCGCCGCAAACCACCGTGTCGGCCGCCGCGAAGCGGCCACGGGTCGGCAACAACGCGACCCCGGCCGCATCCAGCCGCTGCTGGTAACTGGCATGGATGTTGCCGATGTAGCGTTGGCGATGGGCGATGAAGGCCGGCCAGTCGAGCGCCGGCAACGGCTCGGGCAACGCGAAGCCCAGTTGCCGCGCCAGCGCCAGCTTCTGCGCCAGGTCCGCGGCCAGCCACATCGCCTTCTTCGGCACGCAACCGGCGTTGACGCAGGTGCCGCCGAGCGGCCCCGGCTCCAGCAGCGCCACGCGCGCGCCGTGCTCGGCCGCGCGGAACGCGCCCGCCAGCCCCCCGGAGCCGCCGCCGAGCACGATCAGGTCGAAGTCGCCGCCATGCGCCGTGGATGCGCTCACACAAAGCGCTCCAGCCGGTAGGGCGCAGGGTCGATGTCCGGCGTGCGCCCGGTGACGAGGTCCGCGATCAGTCGCGCGCTGCCGGTGCTCATGCTGACGCCGAGCATGCCATGCCCGGTCGCCAGCCACAGGCCCGGCCGGCCCGGCACCGGGCCGAGCACCGGCAGGTCGTCGACCGTCATCGGTCGCCAGCCGTACCACTCTTCATGCTTCACCGGGCCGACGCCTTCGTGCAGGTATTCGCGCGCGCCCCGTTCCAGCGCGGCCAGGCGGCGGCGGTTGAGTGCAGTGTCGTACCCTGAGAACTCCATCGTGCTGCCCAGGCGATAGCCGCTGTCCCAGGTGGTGACGCAGACGCTGCGCTCGTGCAGCACCAGCGGGCGCCGCGGCGCCTGCGCCGGGCGATCGTAGGTGATCGAATAGCCCTTGCCCGGCTGCATCGCCCTGCCCAGCAATGGCAGTGCCGGCGACAGCGCAAGCGCGAGCCGCGGCGACCAGGCGCCGGTGGCAAGCACCACGGCGCCACCGCGGTGCTCGCCGGCGGTGGTGGTGACGCGCCAGCCGTCGCCGTCGGCCACCACGCCCAGGACTTCGCAATGCTCGACGACCTCGCCGCCGGCCGCGCGCAGCGCCCGCGCCATGCCGTCGACATAACGGTCCGGGCGCAGGCTGGCGTCGCCGGGGAAGCGCACCACGCCGACGACGCCCTCGCGCAGCGCCGGCTCGTCGCGCAGGTAGGCCGCGCCATCGATCACCTCGCTGGCGATGCCGAGTTCGGCGAGCGCCGCGAGTTCATGGGTGAAATCATCAAGCGCTTTGGCATCGCGGAACACGTGGTCGGTACCCAGCGCCTCGAATTCGCAACCGATGCGGTGGCGCGCCAGCCATTCGGGGAACGCCGCGCGCGAGGCCTGCAGCAGCGCCGCCTTGGCCGCGCCGGCCCGCATCCAGTCGCGCGCGTTGCAGCGCGCGGCGAAGCGCAGCAGCCACGACCACAGCGCCGGGTCGATGCGCGGTTTCAGGTACAGCGGCGCGTCCGGCGTCAGCATCCAGCGCAACGCGCGGCCGATGGTGCCGGGCGCCGCCAGCGGCAGCGCGTGGCTGGGGGTCAAGGTGCCGCAGTTGCCATGCGAACTGCCGCAACCCACGGTGCCGGCCTCGAGGATGCGCACGCTGCGCCCGCTTTCCAGCAATGCCAGCCCGCAGGCCAGGCCGACCACCCCGCCGCCGACGACCAGTACGTCCCCCGCACGATTGTGCATTGCAACAAATCCTCCTGGTAGCGACCGCCGCCGGACCCCGGTTTCGGCGGATACCGCTGAATGTATGCGTTTCCACCCCGTCTGCGCTGCATTGCAGCATGACTTGCGTCCGAAATCCCGCCTATTTTCGCCTGCCCCAACGCCTCCGTGCAGGACTTCCGCACTGGACAGCCCAAAGGTCGCTCCATTGCCGCTGCCGCGGACCGGAGCGTGCATGTCGCCGCCGGTTCGCCGGCTCATCCGCCAGACTCCAGGGGTTATTCGAATGCATCTGCAAAACCGTCTCCTCAGCGTGGCGATCGTCGCCGCGCTCGCCGTTCCTGCTTCCGCCCTCGCCGTGCAACCCGGCCAGTCCCAGGCTCCCGGTCGCGCCCTCGGCCTGATCGACGGCCATGCCGCGGCGCTGCACCGCGCCGATGCCGACGGCTTCGTCGCCCGCGATGTCGTCGTCGACAGGGACGGCACGGAGCATGTGCGCTTCGACCGCACCTTCCGCGGCCTGCCGGTGATCGGCGGCGACGTGGTCGTGCACTCGCGCAACGGCCAGTTCAAGGGCGCCAGCCAGACCCTGAAGACCAGCCTGCGTCCGGGCGTCGCCGCCAGGCTCGGCAAGTCGCAGGCGATCACCGAGGCCGGCGCGGCCTTCGGCACCGGTTTCGACGGCGTGCCGACCGCACGCAAGGTCGTCTATGCCCGCGGCGCCAGCCCGGTGCTGGCCTGGGAAGTGACGATGCGCGGCATCCGCGCCGACCAGACGCCGACCGAAATGCATTACTTCGTCGATGCCGGCAACGGCCGCATCCTGGACCGCTACGACGGGATCGAAACCGGCAAGCCAGGCAGCGGCACCACCTGCTCCAGCCCGACCGGCGCCACCGGTACCGGGCAGTCGCTGTTCTCCGGCGATGTCGCCATCAACACCCAGCGCTGCAGCGACGGCAGCTACCAGATGAAGGACCTCGCCCGCGGCGGCGGCTACACCACCGACCTCAAGCAGCGCACCAGTGGCAGCGGCACGATCTTCAGCGATGCCGACAACAACTGGGGCAACAACACCACCTCCGACCGCGCCACCGTGGGCGCCGACGCGCACTATGGCGTTGCCGAGACGTGGGATTACTACAAGAACGTGCATGGCCGCAACGGCATCGCCAACGATGGCAAGGGCGCGCTCAGCCGCGTGCACTACGGCCGCAACTACGTCAATGCGTTCTGGTCCGACAGCTGCTTCTGCATGACCTTCGGCGACGGCGGCGGTTCGTACTACCCGCTGGTCAACATCGACGTTGCCGGCCACGAGATGTCGCATGGCGTGACTTCGCGTTCGGCCGACCTGACCTACTCCGGCGAGTCCGGCGGCCTCAACGAGGCGACCTCCGACATCTTCGGCACCATGGTCGAGTACTACTCGAACAATGCCAACGACACCCCGGACTACATGATCGGCGAGGAGATCTACGTCACCAACCCGTCGGGCACCAAGGCCCTGCGCTACATGTTCAAGCCCAGCCTCGACGGCGCCTCGCCGGACTGCTACAGCGGCGGCATCGGCAACCTCGACGTCCACTACAGCTCCGGCGTCGCCAACCACTTCTTCTACCTGCTCGCCGAAGGCGCGACCACCCCGGCCGGCTTCAGCGTCACCCCGGCCCAGCTGGTGTGCAACGGCAACACCGCCGCCGGCGGCATCGGCCGCGACGCCGCGCAGAAGATCTGGTACCGCGCCCTGACGGTGTACATGACCTCCAACACCAACTACGCCGGCGCCCGCACCGCCACGCTCAATGCAGCGAGCGACCTCTATGGCTCCGGTTCGCCGCAGTACAACGGCGTCGCCTCGGCCTGGAGCGCGGTCAGCGTCAACTGATCCACGACCGCGATGCAACATCGAACGGCCCGCGCAAGCGGGCCGTTTTTCATGGCTGGTCGCCTCGTGCGATCCAGTCCATCGACTTCAAGCCACCGCCATTTGCCGCATGCGCGGCCAGCGCAGGTAGGTGAAGCCGCGCCACAGCCATTCCATCGGCCCGTAGCGATAGCGCGACAGCCACCAGCGCGACACCAGCAACTGCAGGGCGAAGGCCACGCACACGAACACCAGCTGCCCGGCACGCCCCATGCCCCAGTGGCCCAGCCCGTAGCCGTAGAAGAACAGCGTGCCGGCCAGCGACTGCAGCAGATAGTTGGTCAGCGCCATGCGCCCGGCCGGGGCCAATGCCGCGACCCAGCGCCGCCAGCGGCCATGGAAGGCCAGCACCACCGCACCGACATAGCCCAGGCTCGCGGGCAGGTTGCCGAGCATCGCCAGCCCCGTCGCCAGCTGGAAGGCGCCGTCGTTCTGGCCACGCACGTGGTGCGTCGCGATGACCGCCGCGAGCAGGCTCGCGCCCACGCCCAGCGGTATCCCGAACCAGGCCAGCCTGCGGAACAAGGGCAGGTGCGCGGCGGGATCCAGCATCACCCCGGAACGGACGAACCACGCGCCGAGCAGGAACATGCCGATCACGATCAAGGCGAAGGCCGCATCCTGGCCGGCCTGGCGGCCGAATCCGCGCGCGCGCAACGCTACCGCTTGGACATAGCTGCCGCGGCTCATCACCCGCGTCTCTTCGACGACTCTCGCGGCGTGCTCCTGCAGGCTTTCCTTGCGCTCCCGTTCGGCCTTCGCCAGTTCGGCCTTCCGTGCCGGGGTCGCGGCCGCCTGTCCGGCCGCCTGCAGGCGCGCCTGCGGCGGATGCAGCAGCGTCACCCCGCCGCCGATCGCCATCGCCAGGAACGGCAGCAGGTACAACGCCAGGCCGGCATTGCGCATGCCCGACAGCGGCGAGCGCCGCAGCAGCGCGGCGACCGCCGCCAGCACCAGCAGCGGTACGCCGATGAGCAGGAACGGCTGCCATGGCAGGGGCACATGCAGCAGTTTCGAGCCCACTGCGCAGCCGACGGCCGTCACGCCGCAGAACCCGGCCAGCAGGAACAGGATCCGCGGCCGCGCGTGGAACACGAGCATCAGCAGCGCGGCGCCCATCGCGTAGCTGAAAAGGATGTCGCCGGCCCACAGGAACACGAAGTGCAACGCGCCGATCACGCCGAGCGCCAGGGTGCGCCGCAGGTAGGG
>JAKFDF010000219.1:0-2361 GCA_036676275.1 Lysobacter sp. | reverse complement strand
GAAGAAGAACGACAGGTTGGGCGCGAAGTCGTCGATCTTCATCCCGCGCGCGAGGTAGTACTCGACGATGGTGAAGCCGTTGCTCAGGGTGAAGGCGAGCTGGCTGATCGGGTTGGCCCCGGCTTCGGCGATGTGATAGCCGGAGATCGAAACCGAGTAGAAGTTGCGCACGCCGTTGTCGACGAAGTACTGCTGGATGTCGCCCATCATCCGCAGCGCGAACTCGGTGCTGAAGATGCAGGTGTTCTGCGCCTGGTCCTCCTTGAGGATGTCGGCCTGCACGGTGCCGCGCACGGTGGACAGGGTCTCGGCCTTGATCCTTGCGTAGGTGTCGGCGTCGAGCAGCTGGTCGCCGGTGATGCCGAGCAGCGCCAGGCCCAGGCCGTCATTGCCTTCGGGCAACGGGCCGGCGTATCGCGGGCGCTCGCGGCCTTCGAAGAAGGCTTCGATCCTGTCGTGGGCGGCGTCCCAGCGGGCCTGGTCGGCGCGCAGGTATTTCTCCACCTGCTGGTCGATGGCGGTGTTCATGAACATCGCCAGGATCATCGGCGCGGGGCCGTTGATGGTCATCGACACCGAGGTGGTCGGCGCGCACAGGTCGAAGCCGGAGTACAGCTTCTTCATGTCGTCGAGCGTGGGGATGTTGACGCCCGAGTTGCCGATCTTGCCGTAGATGTCGGGGCGCGGCGCCGGGTCTTCGCCGTACAGGGTGACGCTGTCGAACGCGGTCGACAGGCGCGCGGCCGGCTGGCCGACGCTGAGGTAATGGAAGCGGCGGTTGGTGCGCTCCGGCGTGCCTTCGCCGGCGAACATGCGGATCGGGTCCTCGCCGGTGCGGCGGTACGGGTACACGCCGCCGGTGTAGGGGTAGTAGCCCGGCAGGTTTTCCTTGGACAGGAAGGTGAGCAGTTCGCCCCAGTTGTTGTAGGTGGGCGCGGCGATCTTGGGGATCTTCTGGTGGCTGAGGGATTCGCGGTAGTTCTCGACGCGGATCGCCTTGCCGCGGACGGCGTACTCGGTGACGTCGTCGGTGATCGACTTCAGGCGCGCGGGCCACTCGCGCAGCAGCTTGAGCGAGTCGGAGGTGAGCGCGTGGATGGCGTCGTTGTAGCGCTGGCGGATGGTGAGGAGGGAGCGGTCTGGGGGAAGAGCGCCCCTCATCTGCCCTTCGGGCATCTTCTCCCCGCTGGGGCGGGGAGAAGCGACATCAAGAGCGGACCTCGCCTGGCCTTGGGGCATCTTCTCGCCGTTGGGGCGGGGAGAAGCAACATCCAGGGCGGCGGGGTGCGCGGGGTGGCTGTCGGCGCCGTGGCTTTCCTTCGCCCCGTTTGCGGGGAGAAGGTGGTCCGCAGGACCGGATGAGGGGCCGGCGGGGGCGACGTCGCTGGTGTCGTACAGGTCGAGCTGCCTGGGCAGTTTGGGGTCGCCGAGTTCCTGCAGCGTCAGCCAGAAGGCCTGCGCGCGGTTGGCGGCTTCGGCCTGCTTGTCGATGCCGGCGTTGATGGCGCGGCCCTGCTCGGCGATCTCGGCGAGGTAGCGGACGCGGGCGCCGGGGATCAGGACGGTGGCGCGCGGTTCCCTGAGGGTGGTGTCGAGCTGCGGTTGCCAGTCGACGCGCGGGTTGCTCCTCGTAGGAGCGGCTTCAGCCGCGACCCGATCGTTCGCCGCGCCGCCGGCCGCGGCTGAAGCCGCTCCTACAGGGGCAGCGGCGGAGGGTGCCGCGACGCCATCGTTCGCTGCGCCGCCGGTCGCGGCTGAAGCCGCTCCTACAACAGCCGGGGCGGCGTCGCCCAGGTGCAGCTTCTCGCGCAGCAGGCGGCACAGGTTGACGAACATCCAGCTGATGCCGGGGTCGTTGAACTGGCTGGCGATGGTGGGATAGACCGGGACGTCCTCGTCCTTGACGTTGAAGGCGACGTGGTTGCGCTTCCACTGCTTGCGCACGTCGCGCAGGGCGTCCTCGGCGCCGCGCTTGTCGTACTTGTTGAGCACGACCAGGTCGGCGAAGTCGAGCATGTCGATCTTCTCCAGCTGGCTCGGCGCGCCGAAGTCGCTGGTCATCACGTACATCGGGAAGTCGACGAGATCCACGATCTCCGAATCGGACTGGCCGATGCCGGCGGTCTCGACGATCACCAGGTCGTAGCCCAGCGACTTGAGGAAGGCGATGCAGTCCTTGAGCACGACGTTGGTCGCGGCGTGCTGGCGGCGGGTGGCCATCGAGCGCATGAACACGCGCGGGCTGCGCAGCGAGTTCATGCGGATGCGGTCGCCGAGCAGCGCGCCGCCGGTGCGGCGGCGGGTCGGGTCGACCGAGACCACGGCGATGCGCATCTCCGGGAAGCTGGCGAGGAAGCGGTT
>JAKFDF010000218.1:0-14277 GCA_036676275.1 Lysobacter sp. | reverse complement strand
CTGATCGTGGCGTTGCACAGCCACGCCTTCCTGTGCCTGACGTTGCTGCTGGTGTTCGGGTTCTCGGCGCTCGGCCACGCGGCGCCGGCGATGGCCGGGTTCGCCGCCACGTGCGAGGGCCTGCTGTTCGCGTGGATGCCGCTATACCTGCTGCTGATGCAGAAGCGCGTGTATGCCCAGGGCTGGATCATGACCCTGCTGAAATACGGCGTGCTTGGCGTGTGCTACCTCGTGCTGCTGTCGCTCGGGGTGGCCTTCACCGTGCTTGCCAGCCTGGTCTGGGCATGAGCGTCGTTTACGAAGTGACGCTGGAGATCGACGCCGCGATCGCCGCCGATTACCGGGCATGGCTCCAGGCCCACGTCTCGCAGATCGCGGCCCTGCCCGGCTTCACCGGCGCACGGGTCCTGCAGGTGCTGGAACCGCAACCGCCCGCCGGGCAGGTCGGGCTGTGCGTGCACTACACGCTGCGCGATCGCGCCGCCTTCGACGCCTACCTGCGCGAGCACGCGCCGCGGATGCGCGCCGACGGCGTCGCGCGTTTCGGGGATCGCTTCCGCGCCAGCCGGCGGGTATTGCAGGAAACGGCAAGCCGCTAGCGGATCACCGGTCCAGCCGCAAACGCAGCCAGGCCGCGCGGTTGGCGGCGGACGTGGAGACGAGGTCGCGCCGCAACGCGTCGCGTTGCGGGGGCGCGGTGCGTTGCGCGAGCGTCGCCAGGTCCTCCAGCTCGGCTGCCGTCATCTCACGCAGCACCGCGAGCAGCGGCTCGCGCTCCGCCGCCGGCACCTGCAGCAGCAATGGTTGCAACCGCGCGTAGTCGGCGCCCAGCGCGGGGCCCAGCAACCAGCCATGGCGCGTGGTGGCGTCGAGCTGCGCGAAACGCAGGCGCAGCGCCTGCTGCTGCGGAAGCGGCAGGGCTGCGTACGCGGTCGCGGCGGCACGCAGCTGCCATTGCTCGTGCGCCGGCAACGATTGCCATGCCTGCCAGTGTTCGCGGCGCTCGCGGCGCTCGGCGAGCGGCAGGTCGTCCCAGGCGGCGATCCGTTGCCGCAGTGCTTCGCGCTGTTCCGGCGCGAGCCGCTGCAACGTCGTTTCGCGGGCACGCAGCTGCTGCTGCAATGGCGGCGGCAGCTTCGACAACTGCTCCCGCAACGCCGGCGGCAAGGCCGCAACCGCCGTCGCCGCCAGTGCCGCCGCCAGCACGGCAACCGCGCAGGCCCGCTCAACGCGCCGCATCGCCGCCCTCCCCGGTCGCCACCGTATCGGGCAGCGGTTGCGCCGCGTCCGGCAACGGCAATGCGCTTGCCGGCTGGGCTGCGATCCCGGCGGCGTACCAGGCGTAGAAATCCAGGTCGCGCAGCAGCGCCCGGTCGGTAGCGGTTGCGGACTGCTCGAAGACCAGCTGCTCGAAATCGCGATGGCTGAGCAAGGCGGCCTGGGCGTCGAACTTCGCCTGCGGCGCCTCCACCGCCGGCAGCGCCAGGCGCTGGATGCGCTGGCTGGCGCCGGGTTGCGGCAGCCACGCTCCCGGCACCAGGAACGTCGCCGTGAACGCCAGCACGCACAGCGCCAACGCAACCCACAGCCAGGGCAGCAGCCAGTGCGGTCGCCCCGACCCGGTCGGTGGCTGGCGGCGCCGACGCCCGGCGGCAGGAGCCGGATCCAGCCGCCGCCCGGACAACCCGGCCTCGCGCAAGCGCGCCAGTTGCGCCAGGCGCGGCGCCGGCAACTGCCGCAATGCCTCGCGCGCCGCCAGGTCCAGCGCCTGCCAGGCGACTGGGTCCGGGCTGCCGTCGTCGCGTCGTGGCGCGGCGCGTTGCAATGCCAGGCGATAGGTGGGTTCGGCGATGCCCAGCACCGCGGCTGCATCGGCAGCCGCCAGCCCGGCCACCAGCCGCAGCAACAGCGCCGCGCGCGGCCCGCTGCCCAGCCGCCCCAGCGACCCGAACGGTGCCGGCCAGCGCGCCTGCGGGGATCTCCCGCGCAAGGGCGGCGCCGCCAGCAATGCGCCCCAGAAGCGCCGCGGCCAGTCCGCCACCGGCCACTGCCGGGCGCCGGCGGCGAAATCCTGCAAGGTCGCCGCCAGCGCCGCGTCGCCGCACCCGGGATCGCCGCACTGGAGCTCGGCGAACAGGATTGCGCGACGTTCGACGCCGCGCAGGAAAGCGGTCATCGCGGCTGGCGCGGGGCCGGCCTGGACAGGGGGGGGCGCGGTCATCGGTTCGACTTCATCGCCGGCATCATACCGGCGCGATCGCGGCCGACGAACCGGCTTGACAAGCCGGAAATCCGTGCTCCACGAGGCGTGGCAAGGATTCCAGCCCAAACCGGTTGTGCACAGCAGTATTCGTGCCGCCATGAACCGGCCGTTCACGCCGCGACGACGCCGCGTGACCGCGATGTTTCACGCGCAAGCCATTGATCGAAATGAAATAAGTCAGTTTGGTACTTTTTTCGCCATGCGCTGCTTAACGCTTGAATGGGCTTCTTTGCGCACGCATGACCGGGCACCATGCACAGGGTTATCCACAATTCGTGTGGATAAAGGCGAAATCCCTGCTGCAGCCGGTACTTGCAGCCGTTATCTGCCCCCGGTCACAACAAGTCTCCACAAGTTCAAACCCCATGGGATCGTGGGCGCTCGACCGCCGCCGCTAGACTGCCGCGATGCCTGTTCCCGCCGTCCCCCCGTTTGCCTGCCAGGTGGCGTTGCCGCTGCCGTTGCCGCAGGCATTCGATTACCTGCCGGCCGCGGGCATGCCGCCGCGGGACGCCGCCATCGGCGCCAGGGTGCGGGTGCCATTCGGCAACCGCGAACTGGTCGGGGTCGTGGTCGGCTGCGGGCCGGTGCCCGACGGCGCCGAGCTGCGCCCAGTCCTCGGACAACTGGATCCGGAGCCGCTGTTCCACGGTGAGCTGCTGCAATCGCTGCGCTGGCTGGCGCGCTACACCCACACCCCGCTGGGCGAGGTGCTGGCCACGGCGTTGCCGGCGGCGTTGCGACGTGGCGATCCCTTGCCCGAAACCCATGCCTGGGCGTGGCAGCTGACCGAGGCCGGCCAGGCCGCATTGACCGGCCTGCGCGCCGGCAAGCCGCGACAACTGGCCGAACGCCTGCGCGCGCATGCGCGCGACGAGGACGCGCTCGATGCCGAAGCCGGTGCCGGCTGGCGCAGTGCCGCGCGCGCGCTCGCGCAGCGCGGCATGGCCGAACGCATCGCGATCCCGGCCAACCTGCTTGCCACGACGGCCAGCGCGGACGCGCTCGTGGCCAATGCCCAGCAGCAGGCCGCGATCGATGCGGTCCAGGCTGCCGCGACCCGGGACGGCTTCGCGGCGCTGCTGCTGGATGGCGTCACCGGCAGCGGCAAGACCGAGGTCTACCTCCAGGCGATCGCCGACTGCCTGGCGCGTGGCCGCCAGGCGCTGGTGCTGGTGCCGGAGATCGGCTTGACGCCGCAGATGCTGGCGCGCTTCCGCGCCCGCCTCGGCGTGCCCGTGCATGCGCTGCATTCGGGCCTCAACGACAGCCAGCGCGCACGGGTCTGGACCGCCGCCTGGCGTGGCGAGGCGCGGGTGGTCGTCGGCACGCGCTCGGCGGTGTTCACGCCGCTGCCGGACGCCGGCCTGGTCGTCGTCGACGAGGAGCACGACGGCAGCTACAAGCAGCTCGACGGCATCCGCTACCACGCGCGCGACTTCGCGCTGGTGCGCGGCAAGGCGCTGGGCGTGCCGGTCCTGCTCGGCAGCGCGACCCCGTCGCTGGAATCGCTGCACAACGCCCGCGCGGGCCGCCACGCGCACTTGCGCTTGACGCACCGCGCCGGAGTGGCCCGGCCGCCCGCGGTGCGCGTGCTCGACGTGCGCAAGCGACCGCTGCAGGCCGGCTTGTCGCCGGAGCTGCTGGCGGCGATCGGCGGCGCGCTGGCGGCCGGTGGCCAGGTCCTGGTGTTCAAGAATCGCCGCGGCTACGCCCCGGTGCTGCTGTGCCACGACTGCGGATGGAGCGCGCAGTGCAGGCGCTGCGACGCCCCGATGACGGTGCACGGCGGCGGCCGGCGGCTGCAATGCCACCACTGCGGCGCGCGCCAGCCGGTTCCGCCTGCCTGCCCGGACTGCGGCGGGCTGGCGCTGCAACCCCAGGGCATCGGCACCGAACGGCTGGAGGAAGCGCTCGCACAGCGGTTCGCGGACGTGCCGGTGCTGCGCGTGGACCGCGGCAGCACGCGCCGTCGCGACGCCCTGGAATCGCTGCTGGCCGAACTGGGCGAGCGCCCCGGGATCCTGGTCGGCACGCAGATGCTGGCCAAGGGCCACGACCTGCCGCACCTGACCCTGGTCGCGGTGGTCGGTGTCGACGAAGGCCTGTTCAGCGCCGACTTCCGCGCCGGGGAAAAACTGGCGCAACTGCTGGTCCAGGTCGCCGGACGCGCCGGCCGTGCGGAGAAACCCGGCGAGGTCGTGCTGCAGACACATCATCCGCGACATCCGCTGCTGCAGACGCTGGTCCATGGCGGTTACCACGCCTTCGCCGACAGCGAACTCGCCCAGCGCGAGGCCGCCGGGTTCCCGCCGTTCGCGCACCTGGCGCTGCTGCGCGCCGAGGCCAGGCAGGCCGATCCGGCGCAGGCCTTCCTGCAGGCCGCGAAGTCGGCGCTGCGCGGCGCCGACCCGCAACTGGAACTGCACGGCCCGCTGCCGGCGCCGATGCCGCGCCGCGCCGGCTACCAGCGCGCACAGCTGTTGCTGTCGTCGGCCGATCGGCGCGCGCTGCATGCCGCGCTGGATGCCGTCATGCCGCTGCTGTACCGCCTGCCCGAAGCGCGCAAGGTGCGCTGGTCGCTGGACGTGGATCCGGTGGATCTGTATTGATGCCGGCCGGGCAAGCGGATTTCCCCGCGCGCGGCGGGGGATTGCGATCACGACGCGACGGGATTTCCGCGCCACGCGGTCGCTGGACGTAGGATCGCGCGGATGGCGGCCGATCAGGCGCGGTCGACGCGGCAGGCATAGCAACCGCGGCGCGCGTTGTGGACCTGCAGGTACGCCACCTGCGGATCGGCGAACAAGCGCGAGACCAGCGCTTCGAGGCGGATGCCTTCGTCGACCTCGGCATCGCGCATCCAGCCAGCGGCGTCGTAGGCGCGCACCGACAGCAGCCGGCTGCGCTGCTGCTCCGGCACCGCGTTGCGGAACACGCCCTGGGCGAGCGCGGACTCGCGCACGAAGATCGGGCCACTGGCGCGGTACGGCGTGTCGACCGCCAGGTGCGTCCACGGCAACAGCAGCAGGCGCTCGCCCGGCTCGGCATCCTGCAAGGTGATCCGGCAGGGATAGCCCGGACTGGCGTCGGCGACGACGCGCGCGGCGCCATGCGCGCGCAGGGCCGCGTCGTCGAGTCCGAACAGTGGCTGGAAGGGCTGCAACGGCAGGCCGCTGATCACATAGTCCATCGCTGTGCTCCCGGGTGGGTGCGTACAGCCTGGTCCGGATCGGAAAACCGCGATATCCGATCCTTGCGCACTGGCCGGCGCGGAACGACGCTGCCCCGGAAACGCGAACGGCCCGGTTGCCCGGGCCGTCTTCGGTCGCGTGCTGGAACCGCTTATGCGGCGAACAGCGCCTTCATCTTCTTCAGCGCGTTGGCCTCGACCTGGCGGATGCGCTCGGCGCTGACGCCGTATTCGTCGGCCAGTTCCTGCAGCGTGACCTTGCTGTCGGCGTCGAGCCAGCGGCGCTTGACGATGTCGCGCGAGCGCGCGTCCAGCGACTGCAGGCCCTCGCGCAGCAGCTCGAGCTGGTGGTCTTCGTTGTCGGCGCGCTCGTAGGCCCGCGACGGATCGTCCTCCTGCGCCATCAGGTAGGCGGCCGGCGCCGGCGGCGCGTGGTCGTCGTCGTCGTCGGAACTCATGTCGAAGCCGATGTCGCGGCCGGACAGCCGCGACTCCATCTCCAGCACCTCGCGCTCGGAGACGTTGAGATCCCTGGCCACGGCGCTGACTTCGGCGGCATTCAACCAGCCCAGGCGCTTCTTGCTCTTGCGCAGGTTGAAGAACAGCTTGCGCTGCGCCTTGGTGGTCGCGACCTTGACGATGCGCCAGTTCTTGAGGATGAACTCGTGCATCTCGGCGCGGATCCAGTGCACCGCGAACGACACCAGGCGCACGCCGACCGACGGATCGAAGCGCTTGACCGCCTTCATCAGGCCGATGTTGCCTTCCTGGATCAGGTCGCCGAGCGGCAGGCCGTAGCCGTTGTAGCCCCGGGCGACGTGCACGACGAAACGCAGGTGCGACATCACCAGCTCGCGCGCGGCGTCGAGGTCCTCGTCGTCGCGGAAGCGGCGCGCCAACGCCTGCTCGTCCTCGACCGACAGCACCGGAATCTGGTGCACGGCGCCGATATAGGCGTCGAGCGAGCCCAGCGCGGACGGGATCGGCAGGTTGCTGGCCACGAGGGCCTGCATCGGGGCTTGGGACATGGTGGTCTCGGTCATGGATGCCATTTTAGCAGTGGCCATGTATGACTGCTAATGGCCTGGATGGTTCCCTGGTGTTTCATTCATGGAACGCTCGCGCGCTCCATTCCCATTCCAGCACGACGGCTGTCAATCCTGTGTGGGGGCGCCGCGAAGCCGCGCAAGGGCGGCTGCTCATTCCAGGGCCAGCGCGGCCCGCGGTGGCAGCGCCCAGTCGATCGGCGCCTGGCCATGGCGGGCCAGGTACTGGTTGGCCGCGGAAAAATGCCCGCAGCCGATGAAACCGCGGTGCGCCGACAGCGGCGAGGGGTGCGGGGCCTTCAGCACCCGGTGCCGCTGCGGGTCGATCACCTTGCCCTTGGCCTGGGCGTAGCTGCCCCAGAGCAGGAACACCAGGCCTTCGCGCTCGCGGCCGAGGGTCTCGACGATGTGGTCGGTGAAGCCCTCCCAGCCCCTGCCGGCGTGGGCGCCGGCCCGGCCTTCCTCGACGGTCAGCACCGCGTTGAGCAGCAGCACGCCCTGGCGTGCCCACGGCAGCAGGCAGCCGTGGTCGGGGCGGGCGATGCCGAGGTCGCGCTGCAGCTCCTTGAAGATATTGTCCAGCGACGGCGGCACCGGTACCCCGGGGCGCACCGAAAAGCACAGGCCGTGCGCCTGGCCGGGGCCGTGGTAAGGGTCCTGGCCGAGGATCACGACCTTGACCGCATCGAACGGGGTCGCGTCCAGCGCGGCGAAGATCCGTGGGGCGGGCGGATGGATGCGGGCCCCGGCGGCGTTGCGCTGGCGCAGGAACGCGGCCAGCGCCTGCATCTCGTCGCGTTGCAGGTAGTCGCCGACCCGCGCCTTCCAGGAGGGTTCGAGCCGGATGCGGTCTTCAGCCACGGCATCGCCCGGTGGACAGGTGTGGGAGCGGCTCCAGCCGCACGCTCGTCCTGCCGCGGCCCAGGCGCCCCGGAAGCTCGCCGCTGAAGCCGCTGCCACGGGTGGAAAGCAGGCGCCGCGCGTCGCTCATGCGTCGAAGCTGCGCTGCTCCGGCATCCGCGATACCCGCAGCTGGAACAGGGTCTTGGTCACCAGCAGCCGTTCCTCGATCGGCTTGAGCACCAGGTCGTTGGCGCCCTCGCGCAGCAGCTGGCTCTGGTTGTCGCGGTTGGCGTCGCCGGTCATCACCAGCACCGGCATCGCGCGCTTGCCGTAACCGAAGGCGCCGCGGATCTGCGACAGCAGGTCGCGGCCGCTGAGCGCGCCCTTGAGGTACACATCGGTCAGCACCAGGTCGGCGCCGAGGTTGCCGTCCTCGCGGCCGCGGTGCTGGTGCAGGTGCTCCAGCGCGCCTTCGACCTCGGCGAAATGCAGCACTTCCAGTCCATGGCGCTCGAGCATGCGCTTGGTCGCGGCGGCGACCACGCGGCTGTCCTCGACATAGAGCACACGCGCGCCGGGCACCGGCTGCGGCTGCACGTAGCCGCGGATGAAGGCAGCCAGCGCGCTGTGGCCCAGCGCCTTGTCGAAGTAGTCGGTGACATCGTCGTTGAGGCTGCGCGATTCCAGCCGCGACTGCACGTCGCCGGAGACCACGATCACCGGCACGTAGCTCTGGCCAGCGGCTTCGCGCACCGTGCGCGCCAGGGCCATGCCGTCGCCGTCGGGCAGCACCAGCGCGGTGGTGACCAGGTCCATCGGCGCCACCGCCAGCGCCTCGCGCGCGCTGGCCAGGCCGTCGCAGGCGATCACCTGCGCGTTGGGCAGTTCGCGCTGCAGCACGTCGCCGATCAGCTTGCGCACCAGCCTGGAACCGTCGACCACCATCAAGCGCGGCGCATCGCTGACGACATGGCGCAGATCCTGCCCGTTGCTGTCCTGGGTGCGCATCAGGTGTCCGTCGGCCGGGTCTGGCGCAGGTAATGCCCGGTGACGACCCCGGCCCCTAGCCAGCCGAGCAGGGTCGAGCCAAGGACGACGGCAACCGCGGTCGGCAAGTCGAAGCCTTCGAGCATGAAGCGGCTGCCGTAGCTGGCGGCAAGTTCGGCCAGCGGCGCGCGCAACGCGATCGCGGCCAGCGTCAGCAGGCCGATCGCGACCGCCCCGGCGGCCAGGCCGTACCACGCGCCGAGGTAGAGGAACGGGCGGCGGATGAAGCCGTCGGTCGCGCCCAGGTGCTGCAGCACGCCGATCTCCTCGCGCCGCGACTGGATGTCCAGGCGCACGGTGTTGCCGACCACCAGCAACGCACCCAGCCCGAGCAGCGCCGCGAGCACCAGCGCCACCCGCCCGCCGAAGCGCAACCAGCCGTCGAGCCGTTGCCGCCACAGCGCGTCGTGCTGGACGATGTCGGCCTCCGGCAGGGCCTGCAACGACGTCGCCAGCAAGGCCTCGTCGCCCCGGGGCGTGACGATCAACAGGCTCGGCAACGGATTGTCGCCGCCGCCGTCCAGCGACAACGCATCGATGGCGTCGCCGAGGCCGCTGGCACGCAGTTGTTCCAGGCCCTGCGCAGGCGTGCGCAACTCGACCTTGCCGATGTCGATGCGACCGCGCAGTTCGTCCGCCAGCGCCTGCGCGCGCGCGGCGTCGACCTGCGGCTTGAGGAACACGCTGACCTGGCGCGACTGCTGCACGTCGCCGGAAAAGCGCACGACGTTGCCCAGCACCAGCCACAGCCCCAGCGGCAAGGCCAGCGCCACCGCCATCACGCCGACGGTCAGCCCCGTCGACCAGGGCTTGCGCGCGAAGCGGCCGAGGCTGGCGACGAAGCTGTAGAGGTGGTGGTCGACCCACGTCCCCACGCCCGAGCGCCGCGGGTCGCGCGCGATGCTGTTGCCGGCGTCACGCATCGGCGAGGTCCTCCGGCGCGATGTCGTCGACCAGCTGGCCATGGTCGAGCACCAGTACGCGCCGCTTCATGCGCTTGACCAGGCCGAGGTCGTGGCTGGCCACCAGCACGCTGGTGCCGCGCTCGGGCAGCGAGGAGAACAACGCCATGATCTCGGCCGAGAGGCTCGGGTCGAGGTTGCCGGTCGGCTCGTCGGCGACCAGCAGCCGCGGCTCGCCGACCACCGCGCGGGCGATCCCGACGCGTTGCTGCTCGCCGGCCGAGAGCTGCGTCGGCAGCGCGCGCTCGCGCGAACCCAGGCCGAGCTTGTCGAGCACCGAACGCACCCGCTTGCCGATCTCGCCGCGGCGCATGCCGCGCAGGATCAGCGGCAGCGCCACGTTCTCGAACACGCTGCGGTCGATGAGCAGGCGGTGGTCCTGGAACACCACGCCGACCTCGCGCCGGTGCAGCGGCACGCGGCGGCCGCGCACCTTGAGCAGGTTCTTCTCGGCGAACAGCACCGCGCCCCGGCTCGGCCGCTCGGCGAGGTGGATCAGTTTCAGCAGGGTGCTCTTGCCGGCGCCCGAATGCCCGGTCACGAACAGCATCTCGCCCGGCTGCACCTCGAAGCTGACGTCGCTCAAGGCGACGTGGCCGCCGGAATACTGCTTGCTGACGTTGTCGAAGCGCAGGACCGACATGGGCGTTGCGTCGTGCCTCGGCGTTGGGCTTGCAGTATCGCCCGGGCGGCCGAAGACGGCCAGCGTGGGCGGTTCCCCCGCCTCCGCAAGCGGGGCGGGGGAAGACGTTGCTTCAGTGCTGCGAGCGCGGCGCGCGCGTGACCAGCGATTTCAGGCCACGGCCGATGCGCGACAGCAGCGACGGTTCACCCGAGGCGCCGGCCTTGTCGGTGCCGGAACGGGCCGCCGCGGGCCTGGGCGCGACACGGGTGGCCACCACTTCCGAGGGCCCTTTCGCCTGCTGCGGGATCGCGGCCGCCTCGGCGCCCTCGATGCGCTTGCCGCCACGGCGGCGGCGACGCTTGCGCGGCGCTCGCTCGCCGTCGGCTGCTGCCACGGCGTTGGCTGCCACCGGCGCGGCTGCCACCGGCGCGGCTGCAACCGGTGCCGCCGGTTTCGGCGCCTGCACGGCGGCCTCGATTGCGCGCGGCGGGCGCGGGGTGCGCTCGCGACGGCCTTCGCCGCCGGCGCTGCGGCCGCCATGACTGCTCCCGCGGCCACCACCGCCGCTGCGGCCGCCGCCACGACGCTGTTCCTCGGCGGCGCGCGCCTCGCGCGCCTCGCGGAAGATCGCGCTGACGCTTTCGCCGTCGTCGGCCATCGCCTCGACGCCTTCGCGCGGCTTGCGCGGCAACGAAACCAGCAGGTCGGCGGTGATCGGTTCGACCGGGATCTTCTGCTCGATGTAGGCCTCGATGTCCGGCAGGCTCTGCGCATAGCGCTCGCAGGCGAAGCTGATCGCGTCGCCCTCTGCGCCCAGCCGCGCGGTGCGGCCGATGCGGTGCACGTAGTCCTCGGCGTCGAACGGCAGGTCGTAGTTGTAGACGTGGCTGACGCCGTCGATGTGCAGGCCGCGCGCGGCGACGTCGGTGGCGACCAGGATCTCGAGCTGGCCCTTCTGGAACTTGCCCAGCAGCGATTCGCGCTTCTTCTGCGGCACGTCGCCGGAGAGCACGCCGACGCGATAGCCGGAGCGCTCCAGCGCCCGCGCCACCCGCTCCACCCAGGCCTTGGTGTTGACGAACACCATCGTGCGCGCGCCTTCCGAACGCGACAGCAGGCCCAGCAGCAACGGGATCTTCTCGTCGTCGGCCGGCAGGTACATCAGCTGGCGCACGGTCGAGTTGGTGATGAACTCGCTTTCGACGACGATCTTCTCGGGCTCGTTCATGTGCTCGTAGGCGAGCTCGAGCACGCGGTGGCTCAGGGTCGCGGAGAACAGCAGCGTCTGCCGCTCGGTGCGCACCGGCATCCGCCGCAGCAGGAACCGGATGTCCTTGATGAAGCCGAGGTCGAACATCCGGTCGGCCTCGTCCAGCACGCAGGCCTCGCAGGCGTGCAGCGACACGACCTTGTGCTGCTTGACGTAGTCGATCAGTCGCCCGGGGGTGGCGATGATCACGTCGGCGCCGTCCTGCAGGATCTGGCGCTGCTTGTCGTAGTCCACGCCCCCATAGACCAGCGCGAACTTCAGGCCCAGCTGGCCGCCGAACTTGACCGCGTCCTTGTGGATCTGGATCGCCAGCTCGCGGGTCGGCGCCAGGATCAGCGCGCGCGGGTCCTCGGGCTTGCGCTCGGCCAGCGCCGGGCGGGTCAGCAGCCGGTTCATGACCGTGATCAGGAACGCCAGGGTCTTGCCGGTGCCGGTCTGGGCCTGGCCGGCGACGTCGCGCCCGGCCAGGGTGATCGGCAGGGTCAGCGCCTGGATCGGCGTGCAGCGCGAGAATCCGGCGGCTTCCAGCCCGGCCAGCAGCGCCGGGTGCAGGTCGAAGGAGGAGAACGAAATATCGGTAAGGGGCTTGTCGCTCATGCGTTCTGGAATGCAATCCGGTGGTCGGCGCGACGCGGCGCGCTTGCGTGGGAGGCGTCCGCGAAGCAGACTGCCGGTCGGCGCCCGGGGTCGCGCAACGCGCTTGAAGCCCCGTGGAAACGCCCCAGTTTAACAGCATCCCCCGCGCCTCCCGGCCGCGCCCGTCCGATTTTCCCGCAGGAGCCCCCATGAACGACACCGTGATCCACGCCACCGACGCCGATTTCGACAGCGCCGTGCTGCAGTCCGACGAGCCCGTGCTGGTCGACTTCTGGGCGCAGTGGTGCGGCCCCTGCAAGATGATCGCCCCGGCGCTGGACCAGCTGGCGGCCGAGTACGCCGGCAAGGCCAAGGTGGTGAAGGTCGACATCGACCAGAATCGCGCAGTGGCGATGAAGTACCACGTGCGCTCGATCCCGATGCTGCTGCTGTTCAAGGACGGCCAGGTCCAGGCCACCCAGATCGGCGCGGTCGGCAAGGCCCAGTTGAGCCAGATGATCGACAAGGCGCTGTAGGCGCGGCCCCGCCGCACACCGGGGCGGGACCGGGTTCCCGGGCGCACCCCCGGCAGGCGAATCCACCCGGCCGCGCAGGCCGCGTCCTCCCGCAAGGCCGCAACCCGGACCCAGTCGACGTGAACGCAGGAACCGCGGCGCTTGCCGCGGCACCGTCCCGGTGCTAGTTTCCCGCTACCGGCACGGTTTTCTCTGCCGCACCCATCTCGAGACCCTCTTTCTTTACCCGCCCCGCTCGCGCACCGCGAGCGCTCGCCTCAGCGAGGAATTCGCACTTGTCCGACAACACTTCCGCTCCCACGGGGAGCGATCCCGGCGAAAACGCCGAGAAGCGCGTGCGCAAGCCGCGCGCCAGCAAGCCCGACGCCGCGGCCGCGACTGCCGAGTCCGCCCCCGCCACCCCGAGCCTGCCGGCACCCGCCACACCGCCCGCGCCCATGCCCCAGGCCGCTGCCAACGCCCCGGCCCCGTTCGAGGGCGGCAACGGCAACGGCGGCAACAATGGCAACACCGGCAACGACAACAACGAGTCGCGCGACGCCGGCCGCCAGGGCAACCGCCGCGACCGCTTCCGCAACCGCCGCGACCGCCAGCGCGACCGTCCCCGCGAGGATGGCCTGCCGCGCGACGACGGCAACGACAACGCGCAGCAACAGCAGCCCAACCGCCCGATGCCGACCATCCCGGAAGGTTTCCCGCAGTACTCGCTGGGCGACCTCAAGCGGATGCCGGCGCAGAAGCTGCTCGACATCTCCGAGCAGCTGGGCATCGCCGACGGGGTTGCCCGCGCCCGCAAGCAGGACGTGATCTTCGCCCTGCTCAAGGTGCTGACCCGCACCCCGGAAGGCGTCGCCGCAGACGGCGTGCTTGAAATCCTGCCCGACGGCTTCGGCTTCCTGCGCGCCGCGGAAGCCAGCTACCTGGCCGGCCCCGACGACACCTATATCTCCCCGAGCCAGATCCGCCGCTTCAACCTGCGCACCGGCGACCACCTGAGCGGGCGCATCCGCTGGCCCAAGGACGGCGAGCGCTACTTCGCGCTCAACATCGTCGACGAGATCAACGGCGAGCCGATCGAGGCGTCGAAGAACAAGGTCCTGTTCGAGAACCTGACCGCGCTGTTCCCGCGCCGCAAGTTCAAGCTCGAGCGCGGCGACGGTTCGACCGAGGACATCACCGGCCGCATCCTCGACCTGATGGCGCCGCAGGGCAAGGGCCAGCGCGCGCTGATCGTGTCGCCGCCGAAAGCCGGCAAGACCATGATGATGCAGCAGATCGCCACCGCGATCACCACCAACCATCCCGACGTGCACATGATCGTGCTGCTGATCGACGAGCGGCCCGAGGAAGTCACCGACATGCAGCGCACCGTGCGCGGCGAGGTGATCTCCTCGACCTTCGACGAACCCGCCGCGCGCCACGTGCAGGTCGCCGAGATGGTGATCGAGCGCGCCAAGCGCCTGGTCGAGCACAAGCGCGACGTGGTGATCCTGCTCGATTCGATCACCCGCCTGGCCCGCGCCTACAACAACGTCGTGCCCTCCAGCGGCAAGGTGTTGTCCGGCGGCGTCGACGCCAACGCGCTGCATCGGCCGAAGCGTTTCTTCGGCGCCGCGCGCAACGTCGAGGAAGGCGGCAGCCTGACCATCATCGCCACCGCGCTGGTCGACACCGGCAGCAAGATGGACGAGGTGATCTACGAGGAGTTCAAGGGCACCGGCAACTCGGAAGTGCTGCTCAGCCGCCGCATCGCCGAGAAGCGCGTGTACCCGGCGATCGACATCAACCGCTCGGGCACCCGCCGCGAGGACCTGCTGATCGAGCCGGAGCTGCTGCAGAAGATCTGGATCCTGCGCAAGCTGCTGCACGGCATGGACGAGATCGGCGCGATGGAGTTCCTGCTCGACAAGATGAAG
>JAKFDF010000217.1:0-2605 GCA_036676275.1 Lysobacter sp. | reverse complement strand
CGGCTCGCCGTCCACCACGGTCTCGCCCTTCTCCACGTGCTCGCCCTCGAACACGATGATCTGGCGGTACTTCGGGATCAGCTCCTCGTGCTCGTTGCCGTCGGCGTCCTTGATGATCAGGCGTTGCTTGCCCTTGGTGTCCTTGCCGAACGAGACGATGCCCGAGACCTCGGCCAGCACCGCGGCTTCCTTGGGCTTGCGCGCCTCGAACAGGTCGGCCACGCGCGGCAGGCCGCCGGTGATGTCGCGGGTCTTGGACGCTTCCTGCGGGATCTTCGCGACCACGTCGCCGACGCCGACCGCGGCGCCATCCTGCAGGTTGACGATCGAGCGCGGCGGCAGCAGGTACTGCGCCGGCAGGTCGGTGCCCGGGATGTTGAGGTCCTCGCCCGTCTTCTTGTCGACGATGCGCACGATCGGGCGCAGGTCCTTGCCCTGGGTACCGCGACGCTTCGGATCGGTGATCTCGCGCGAGGCCAGGCCGGTGAGCTCGTCGGTCTTCTCGATCACGGTGACGCCGTCGATGAAATCGACGAAGCGCATGACGCCCGCCACTTCCGAGACGATCGGGTGGTTGTGGGGATCCCAGTTGGCGACCGTCTGCCCGGCCTTGATCGCGGCGCCGTCCTTGACCGTGATGGTGGCGCCGTAGGGCAGCTTGTAGCGCTCGCGCTCGCGGCCGTGGGTGTCGAGCACCGACAGCTCGCCGGAACGCGAAACCGCGACCAGGCTGCCACTGGCATGCTGCACGTGCTTGAGGTTGTTGAACTTCACCGAGCCGGTGGTCTTGACGGTGACGTTGTCGATCGCAGCCGCCCGCGATGCCGCGCCGCCGATGTGGAACGTGCGCATCGTCAACTGGGTGCCGGGTTCGCCGATCGACTGCGCGGCGACCACGCCCACGGCCTCGCCGTGGTTGACGGTGTGGCCACGACCCAGGTCGCGGCCGTAGCAGTGCGCGCACACGCCGAAGGCGCTTTCGCAGGTGATGGTGGAACGCACCTTGATCGACTGCACGCCGGCGTCTTCGAGCCTGGCCACCCAGGCTTCGTCGAGCAGGGTGTTGCGGGTCACCACCGGATCGACGTCGTCGCCCGGCAGGAACACGTCCTCGGCCACGATCCGGCCCAGCACGCGGTCCTTCAGCGGCTCGACCACGTCGCCGCCTTCCACGATCGGGGTCATGGTCAGGCCGTCCATGGTGCCGCAGTCGGTCTCGGTGATCACCACGTCCTGGGCGACGTCGACCAGGCGGCGGGTCAGGTAACCGGAGTTCGCGGTCTTCAGCGCGGTATCGGCCAGGCCCTTGCGCGCGCCGTGGGTCGAGATGAAGTACTGCTGGACGTTGAGGCCCTCGCGGAAGTTCGAGGTGATCGGGGTCTCGATGATCGAGCCGTCCGGCTTGGCCATCAGGCCGCGCATGCCGGCCAGCTGGCGGATCTGCGCCTGCGAGCCTCGCGCGCCGGAGTCGGCCATGATGTAGACCGAGTTCATCGACTTCTGCGCGACCTTCTCGCCCTTGGCGTTGAGCACCGTCTCGGTGCCGATCGCCTCCATCATCGCCTTGGCCACGCGTTCGTTGGTGCGCGACCAGATGTCGACCACCTTGTTGTAGCGCTCGCCGGCGGTGACCAGGCCCGACTGGTACTGCTGCTGGATCTCCAGCACTTCGGACTCGGCCTCGTCGAGGATGCCCTTCTTCTCGCCCGGGATGATCATGTCGTCGATGCCGATCGAGACGCCGGCGCGCGTGGCGTACGCGAAGCCGGTGTACATCAGCTTGTCGGCGAACACGACCGTGTCCTTGAGGCCGAGCATGCGGTAGCAGGTGTTGATCAGGCGGCTGATGTTCTTCTTGGTCAGCTCGGTGTTGACCAGCGCGAACGGCAGGCCGTCCGGCAGGATCTCGGCCAGCAGCGCGCGCCCGATCGTGGTGTCGACGATCGAGGTCTTCTGCGAACGGCTGCCGTCGTCGGCGAGCACGGTCTCGCTGATGCGCACCTTGACCTTGGCATGCAGGCCGGCGACGCGGTTGTCGTAGGCACGCTTGACCTCGGCGGTGTTGGCCAGCGCCATGCCTTCGCCCGGGGTGTTCTCCAGCGCGCGGGTCATGTAGTACAGGCCAAGCACGACGTCCTGCGACGGCACGATGATCGGCTCGCCGTTGGCCGGCGACAGGATGTTGTTGGACGCCATCATCAGCGCGCGCGCTTCCAGCTGGGCCTCGAGGCTCAGCGGCACGTGCACGGCCATCTGGTCGCCGTCGAAGTCGGCGTTGAACGCGGTGCAGACCAGCGGGTGCAGCTGGATGGCCTTGCCCTCGATCAGCACCGGCTCGAACGCCTGGATGCCCAGGCGGTGCAGGGTCGGGGCGCGGTTCAGCAGCACCGGGTGCTCGCGGATGACCTCCTCGAGGATGTCCCAGACCTCGGCCTCTTCACGCTCGACCAGCTTCTTGGCGGCCTTGATCGTGGTGGCCAGGCCGCGGCGCTGCAGCTTGGCGAAGATGAAGGGCTTGAACAGCTCGAGCGCCATCTTCTTCGGCAGGCCGCACTGGTGCAGCTTGAGGTACGGGCCGACCACGATGACCGAACGGCCGGAGTAG
>JAKFDF010000216.1:0-4057 GCA_036676275.1 Lysobacter sp. | reverse complement strand
TGCGGCCCTTGACCGTGACCGGGACGATTTCGGCGGCGAACGCGCCGGACGCCTGCGCCGCCTGCGCGCGCTTGACGCTCTCGGTGGAGTAGGCGTCCAGCGCGGCGCGGTCGTAGCCGTACTCGGCGCAGGCCATGTCGCCGAACACGCCCATCGCCTTGCCGTCGTAGGGATTGGTGAGGCCGTCCCAGGCCATGTGGTCGAGCATCTCGGCGCTGCCGTAGCGGATGCCGGTGCGCGAGCCGTTGAGCAGGTGCGGCGCGTTGGTCATCGACTCCATGCCGCCGGCAACGACGACGCTGGCCGAGCCAGCCTTGATGATGTCGTGCGCCAGCATCACCGCCTTCATGCCCGAGCCGCAGACCTTGTTGATCGTGGTGCAGCCGGCGGAGGCGGGGACCTGCGCACCGAGCGAAGCCTGCCGGGCCGGCGCCTGGCCGAGGCCGGCCGGCAGCACGCAGCCCATGATCACCTCGTCGACCTGGTCGGGCGCCAGGCCGGCGTGCGCGAGCGCGCCCTCGATCGCGGTGGTGCCCAGTTGCGTGGTCGGCACGCCGGTGAACTGGCCGAGGAAGGAACCGATGGCGGTGCGCTTGGCACCGACGATGACGACATCTGAAGTGGAAGCGGACATGCGGACTCCGGGGACATGCGGTCCCTGAGGTGGACCGGCGCAGGGCCGGGATCGCCCGATTATGGCGCGGTTTGCTGCAGTGCGGCAAACCGCCGGTACGGCCGCCGTTCGCAGCCCCATGATGGGTCGTTGGATTGTAGGAGCGGCTTATAGCCGCGAGCTCCTGCCTTGTTCAGCGGGCAGTCGCCGCACAAGCTCGCGGCTATAAGCCGCTCCTACACAGACACAGCAGCTCCTACAAAGCCGGTCAGCTCTTGCCGTCGAACAGCTCGCGGCCGATCAGCATCCGCCGGATCTCGTTGGTACCGGCGCCGATCGCGTACAGCTTGGCGTCGCGCAGCAGGCGGCCGGTGTCGAACTCGTTGATGTAGCCATTGCCGCCCAGGGCCTGGATCGCCTCCAGCGCGACCTGCACCGCGGCTTCGCTGGCATGCAGCAGGCAGGCCGCGGCGTCCACCCGCGACTTGTGCCCGGCGTCGTAGTCGCGCGCCACCTGGTAGGCGAACGCGCGCGAGGATTGCAGCGCGGTGTACATGTCGGCGATCTTGGCCTGCATCAGCTCGAAGCAGCCGATCGGCTGGCCGAACTGCCTGCGCTCGCGGACATAGGGCAGGGCGATGTCCAGCGCGGCCTGCATCAGCCCGAGCGGGCCGCCGGCCAGCACCAGGCGCTCGGTGTTGAGGCCCGACATCAGCACCTTGACCCCGCCATCGACCTGGCCGAGCACGTTCTCCCCGGGGATCGCGCAATCCTCGAACACCAGCTCGCAGGTGTTGGAGCCGCGCATGCCGAGCTTGTCGAGCTTCTGCGCGGTGGAGAAGCCCGGCATGCCCTTTTCGACGATGAAGGCGGTCATGCAGCGGCTGCCCGCGTCGCGGCCAGCGGTGCGCATGTACACCACCAGCACGTCGGCCTCGGGGCCGTTGGTGATCCACATCTTGTTGCCGTTGGCGATCCACGCGCCGTCGCGCAGTTCCGCGCGGCAGGCCATCGACCCGACCACGTCGGAGCCGGCGCCCGGTTCGCTCATCGCCAGCGCGCCCTTCCACTGGCCGCTGCACAGTTTCGGCAGGTACCGGTCGCGCTGCGCCTGGTTGCCGTTGGCGTACAGGTTGTTGACGCACAGGTTGGAATGCGCGCCGTAGGACAGGCCGACGGACCCGGACGCGCGCGAGATTTCCTCCATCGCCACCAGGTGGGCGAGGTAGCCCATGCCGCTGCCGCCGAACTCCTCGGGCACCGTCAGCCCGAGCAGGCCCATCCCGCCGAGCTTGGGCCACAGGTCCTGCGGGAAGGCGTTGTCGTGGTCGATGCTCGCCGCGCGCGGGGCGATTTCGGCGTCGGCGAACCGGCGCACGGCGTCGCGCAGCGCGTCGATCTCTTCACCGAGGGGAAATGGGCGCATGGAATCCTCGCATTGATCCGGAAAACCCGTGCGGAACACGCACGCAGGCGGGTCGATGGCGTCCATTGTAGTCGGGCGGCGGCACCATGCCGCGGAAGGCCGGCGTTGCTGCCTACTCCCTGTCGCGGAAAGCCGGCGTTGCCACCTTCTCCCCGCCGCGGAACGCCGGCGTTGCTGCCTTCTCCCTGCCGCGGAAAGCCGGCGTTGCTGCCTTCTCCCTGCCGCGGAAAGCCGGCATTGCTGCCTTCTCCCTGCCGCGGAAGGCCGGCGTTGCCGCCTACTCCCTGTCGCGGAAGGCCGGCGTTGCTGCCTACTCCCTGTCGCGGAAGGCCGGCGTTGCTGCCTTCTCCCCACCGCGGAACGCCGGCGTTGCTGCCTTCTCCCTGCTTGCGGGGAGAAGGTGCCCGCAGGGCGGATGAGGGGCACGCGGAGCTGGTGCGCCAGGGTGTCCGTCGAGGTGTCGAGTGCGGAGTAACCACCACCAGGGTTCGGCGACGGCGTCGCATTCGGGGCATGCCCGGCTGCGGGCTGCCCCTCACCCGCCTTCGGCACCCTCTCCCCGCGAGCGGGGAGAGGGAACTTCCGCGACTCCTGGTCGTAATCGGGATGGCCATGAAAAACGCCCGGCAAGCCGGGCGTTCTCCTCGCAGGTCCTGCCGAAGCAGGCCCCCTTGGTCAAGGGGGCGCCGCGAAGCGGCGGGGATCGGACGCACGAAGCGGGCCCCAGGTTCGCAAGCCGAACCTTGGGATCGATCCAATGCGTTGCCCTGGATCAATGCCCGCGGATGCGTCCCTGGAAGCGCGGCTTGGCACGGCCCAGCGGCAGCTTCAGCTTGCCCATGACGGCGATCCGCTCCTCGGCCATGCGGTCGGCGGCCTTGTAGGTCGGGATCCCGTCGCGCTCGGCGATCGCGTAGATGCGGCTGAGGTTGTGGTAGATCGTGCGCATCATCCGCATCGCGCGCTCGCGGTTGTAGCCGGTGATCTCCAGCGCGACGTTCATCACGCCGCCGGCGTTGACCGCGTAGTCCGGCGCGTACAGGATGCCGCGCTTGGCCACCTCGTCGCCGATCGCGTTGTTGGACAGCTGGTTGTTGGCCGAGCCGCAGATGATCTTGAACTTGAAGCGCGGCAGGGTCTGCTCGTTGACGGTGCCGCCCAGCGCGCACGGCGAGTACACGTCGGCGTTGACGTCGTAGATCTCGTCCAGGCCCACGGCCTCGGCGCCGTACTCGCTGACCGCCTTGTCGACCAGGGCCTTGTTGATGTCGGTGACGAAGATCTTGGCGCCGCGCTCGCGCAGCAGCTTCACGTATTCCATGCCGACGTGGCCCAGGCCCTGCACGGCGTAGCTGTACTTGCCGACTTCCTCGTCGCCGAACTTCTTCTGCAGCGTGGCCATCAGGCCCTGCAGCGCGCCGTAGGCGGTGAACGGCGACGGATCGCCGGAGCCGCCGTGGACCTGGTGCACGCCGGTCACGAACTCGGTCTCGCGGAACACGTATTCCATGTCGTTGACGTCGATGCCGACGTCCTCGGCGGTGATGTAGCGCCCGCCCAGCGACTCCACGAACTGCCCGAACGCGCGGAACAGCGCCTCGGACTTGTCGGTCGCCGGGTCGCCGATGATCACCGCCTTGCCGCCGCCGATGTCCAGGCCGGCGACCGCGTTCTTGTAGGTCATGCCGCGCGACAGCCGCAGCACGTCGTTGAGCGCGTCGGCCTCGGTCTTGTACGGCCACATGCGGGTGCCGCCCAGCGCCGGGCCGAGCACGGTGTTGTGGATCGCGATGATGGCCTTCAGGCCGGCATCCTTGTTGTGGCAGAACACGACCTGCTCATGGCCGAAGGTGTCGAGGGTTTCGAAAATCATCGCGTGCTCCAGAGCGCTGGCGGCCGGATCGCGAATCGCGAACGACGCCAACAATGTTTGGTAAGTCTTTGATTAATCGTGATTCTGCGTATACGCGGGCATTCAAGCCCCAACGCAGGCGCCGTATTTTACGCGTCTGCGCCGG
>JAKFDF010000215.1:0-8821 GCA_036676275.1 Lysobacter sp. | reverse complement strand
CAGGTCGATGTCGTAGCGCGTGGTGCGGCGGGTGCCGTCGGCGCGCTGCTCCGAGTCGATGGTGATCGCCAGCGCCGGGCACACCGCCTCGCACAGCTTGCAGGCGATGCAGCGCTCCTCGCCATTGGGATAGCGGCGCAGCGCGTGCAGGCCGCGGAAACGCGGCGACTGCGGGGTCTTTTCCATCGGGTACATCAGCGTGTACTTGGGACGGAACAGGTACTTCAGGGTCAGCCACATGCCCTGCAGCAGCTCGATCAGCAGCAGGCCCTTGAACCATGCAATCAGATTGGCCATCAGGCACCCACCTCGAACACGCCGTAATACGCCATCAGCGCGGTGGCGAAGATCCAGGCGATGGCCAACGGGATGAACACCTTCCAGCCCAGGCGCATGATCTGGTCGTAGCGATAACGCGGGAACGTGGCGCGGAACCAGACGAAGCAGCTGGCGAAGAAGCCGACCTTCAGGAACAGCCACCACCAGCCGTCGACCGACAGCAGCGGAATCCCCCAGCCGTGCAACGGGCTGAGCCAGCCGCCAAGGAAGAAGATCGAGGTCAGGAAGCTGACCAGGATCATGTTGGCGTACTCAGCCAGGAAGAACAGCGCGAATTGCGACCCGGAGTATTCGACCATGTGCCCGGCGACGATCTCCGACTCGCCCTCGACCACGTCGAACGGCGAGCGGTTGGTCTCGGCCACGCCGGACACGAAATACACCACGAACAGCGGCAGCAGCGGCAGCCAGAACCATTCCAGGAATCCGCCGTTGCCGGCCTGCGCCATCACGATATCGGTGAGGTTGAGGCTGCCGGCGGCGATCAGCACGCCGACCAGGGCGAAGCCCATCGCGATCTCGTAGCTCACCATCTGCGCCGCGGCGCGCATCGCGCCGAGGAAGGCGTATTTCGAGTTCGAGGCCCAGCCGGCGATGATGACGCCGTACACGCCCATCGAGGTCATCGCCAGCAGGTACAGCAGGCCGGCGTTGGCGTTGGACAACACCAGCCGGGCATCGAACGGCACCACCGCCCATGCGGCGAGCGCCGGTACCATCGCGATCAGCGGCGCCAGCACGTACAGCCCGCGATGCGCCGCCGATGGCTGGATGACTTCCTTGAACAGCAGCTTGAACACGTCGGCGAACGCCTGCAGCACGCCCTTGCCGACGTACATCGGCCCGTGGCGCACGTGCATCCAGCCGATCAGCTTGCGCTCCCAGACCACGTAGAAGGCGACCGCGAGGATCACCGGCACCGCGATCGCGAGGATTTTCAGCACCACCCAAGCCAGCAGGCCGAGGGCGCCGAAGGACAGCATCCAGTCGCGCAGGGGTTCGAACAGGGTCGCGATCGGGGTCATGCGCCGCGGACCTCCACGTGTTGCGATACCAGCGCCGCGGTGGCGCCATAACCGGATTCGATCCAGGCGCAACCCGGCGCGACCCGCTCGCTGACCAGGACCGGGAGGGTCGCGGTGCCGGTGCCGTTGGCGATCCTGGCGACCGCGCCGTCGGCGAGGCCGGCGGTCCTGGCGTCCTGGGGATGCAGCACGACGCGCGCACCGGCCGTCAGCGGATGCGCCTGCAGCGCCGCGGCGCGGCGCAGCACGGCGTCGCCGCGATAGATCGCCTGCGACACCACGACTTCGAGCCTGCCAGCGGCTGACGGGCCGTTCACCGCCGCGTCCCGTGCCGACTCGTGGGCCGCCTCCAGCGTCTCCTGCTCGTCGGCCTGGAACCACGCCTGCTTCTTCGACGCCGGCGCGGAAGCGTCGGCAGGCGCCGGTGCCGCCTGCGCCAGCGAAGCGCGTAATCCGGCGAGGTCGGTGAAGTCGAAGCCGGCGGCGCCCAGCACCTCGCCCAGCGCGCGCAGGACGCGCCAGCCGGCGCGCGCCTCGCCCGGCAGCTTGCCGGCGGCGACCGCGCACTGGTCGCGGCCGTCGAGGTTGGTGAGGATCGCGTCGAGTTCCGGCAAGGCGCCGATCGGCAGGATCACGTCGGCGACCTTGCGCGTGGACGTGCAGGCGAACTGGCTGAAGGCCACCACCTGCGCATTGCCCAGCGCCTGCATCGCCAGCGCCTGGTCGGCGAAGTCGAGGCCGGGTTCGATGCCGTAGATCAGGTAGGCGCTGCGCGGTTCGCGCAACATCGCCTGGGCATCGCGCGAAGCCGGCAGCACGCCGTTGCGCACCAGCCCGAGCGCGTTTGCGCCCTGCGGGATGCGGCACAGCGCCGCGTTGTTGGAAGCGGCGAAGGCGCGGGCGGCGGCGCGGATCGCGCTCGCATGCGGGCCGGCCTCGGCCACGCCACCGACGATCACCACGGCGCGGCTGGCATCGCCGAGCTGCACCCTGCCGAGCGCGGAAGCCAGTTGCGACGGCGGCACGACCTGCCGGGAGGCGATCTCGAAGGTGAAGTCGAAATCGACCGGATTGACCACGTGCACCCTGGCGCCGCGCGCCACCGCCTTGCGCACCCGCGCATGCAGCAGCGGCAGTTCGAAGCGCAGCTGCGAGCCGACGATGACGATGGCATCGGCCTGCTCGATCTCGGCGACCGGCATCGCGAAAGCCTCGGCGACGGCTCCGTCCGACAGATCCTGCTGCGCGATGCGGTGGTCGAGGTTGCCGGTGCCGAGCGCCTCGGCCAGCCGCGCCAGCAGCGCGCCTTCCTCGTTGGATGTGGACGGATGCACCAGCATGCCGAGCTGGTCGGCGCCGTTGTCGCGCAGGATCTGCGCGGCCCGGGCCAGCGCCTCGTCCCAGGAGGCCTCGCGCCAGTCGCCGTCGTCGCCGTTGGCGGCCACGCGCAGCATCGGCCGGACGGCGCGGTCCTCGGCGTACAGGCCCTGGTGCGAATACCGGTCGCGGTCGGACAGCCAGCACTCGTTGACGGCGTCGTTGTCGCGCGGCACAGCGCGCATCACGTCGCCGCGGCGCACGTGCAGGAACAGGTTGCTGCCGAGCGCGTCGTGGTAGCCGAGAGATTCCCTTGCGATCAGTTCCCACGGGCGGGCGCGGAAGCGGAACACCTTGTTGGTCAGCGCGCCGACCGGGCACACGTCGATGACGTTGCCCGACAGCTCGGTGGTCAGCGGCTTGCCGTCGTAGGTGCCGATCTGCAATTCCTCGCCGCGCATCATGCCGCCGAGCTCGTAGGTGCCGGCGATCTCCGCGGTGAAGCGGATGCAGCGGGTGCAGTGGATGCAGCGGGTCATGTCGGTGGCGACCAGCGGACCCAGGTCCTCGTCGGCGACCACGCGCTTGCGCTCCGAGAAGCGCGACACCGAGCGCCCGTAGCCCAGCGACAGGTCCTGCAGCTCGCACTCGCCGCCCTGGTCGCAGATCGGGCAGTCCAGCGGATGGTTGATCAGCAGGAACTCCATCACGTTGCGCTGCGCCTTCAGCGCCTTGTCGCTGCGCGTGCGCACCTGCATGCCGTCCATCACCGGGGTGGCGCAGGCAGGGGCCGGCTTGCCCATTTTTTCCACGTCCACCAGGCACATGCGGCAGTTGGCCGCGATCGCCAGCTTGTCGTGGTAGCAGAAGCGCGGGATCGCGATCCCGGCCTTGTCGGCGGCCTGGATGATCATCGAGCCCTTGGGCGCGGCCATCTCGACGCCGTCGATGAAGACGGTGACGTGGTCGGGCGGCAGGTTCGGGTTAATCGGTTGCGCGCTCACGATGCGACACCTCCCATCGGAGCAGCGCAGCCCCTTGAGTCAAGGGGCGCGTGGCCCGCGCGCGGGCAACGGGGGTCGTGGAGGAATGCCGCGCTCATGCGGCCACCTGCCTGGACACCACGGTGCCGTCGCGCTCGTCGTCCACCAGGAAGCGGCCATTCACGATGCGGTACTCGAACTCGTCCCAGAAATGGCGCAGGAAGCCCTGCATCGGCCACGCCGCGGCTTCGCCGAAGGCGCAGATGGTATGGCCCTCGATCTGGCCCGCGGCGGCGCGCAGCATGTGCAGGTCGTCCACGGTCGCCTTGCCCTCGACGACCCGGGTGACCATGCGGTACATCCAGCCGGTGCCCTCGCGGCACGGCGTGCACTGGCCGCAGCTTTCCTTGAAGTAGAAGCGCGCGATGCGCTGGCAGGCGCGGACCATGCACGCGGTTTCGTCCATGACGATGACCGCGCCCGAACCCAGGCCGGAACCGGCCTTCTGGATCGCGTCGTAATCCATGGTCAGGCCCATCATGGTGTCGGCCGGCAGCACCGGCATCGACGAGCCGCCCGGGATCACCGCCTTGAGGCGGTGGCCGTCGCGCACGCCGCCCGCCAGCCGCAGCAGCTCGGCGAACGGGGTGCCCAGGCGGATCTCGTAATTGCCCGGCTTGTTGACGTGGCCCGACACGGAAAAGACCTTTGGCCCGCCGTTGTTGGGCTTGCCGAGGTTGAGGAACCACTCGGCGCCGTTGCGGATGATCGCCGGCACCGAGGCGTAGGTCTCGGTGTTGTTGATCGTGGTCGGCTTGCCGTACAGGCCGAAGTTGGCCGGGAACGGCGGCTTGTAGCGCGGCTGGCCCTTCTTGCCTTCCAGCGATTCCATCAGCGCGGTTTCCTCGCCGCAGATGTAGGCGCCGGCGCCGAGCGCGTTGTGGATGTCGATGTCGATGCCGCTGCCGAGGATGTCCTTGCCCAGCCAGCCGTTCGCGTACGCCTCGCGGGTCGCCTCTTCCAGGTGCTCGAACGGCTCGTGGTGGAACTCCCCGCGCAGGTAGTTGTAGGCGACCGGCGAGCCGGTCGCGTAGCAGGCGATCGCCATGCCCTCGATCACCGCGTGCGGGTTGTAGCGCAGGATGTCGCGGTCCTTGGCGGTACCCGGCTCGGACTCGTCCGAATTGCACAGGATGTACTTCACGCCCGCGCCCTTGGGCATGAAGCTCCACTTCAGCCCGGTCGGGAAGCCCGCGCCGCCGCGGCCACGGAGGCCGGACTGCTTGACCATGTCGATCACCGCGGCCGGCTCGATCTTCTGCTCGAGGATCTTGCGCAACGCGGCGTAACCACCCGTCTTGAGGTAGTTCTCGTACGACCACGGCTTGTCGAAGTGCAGCGTCGTGTAGACGACGTTGTGCTCCTGCGGGGCGGGACCGACCGGACCGGATGTCTGTTGCTGCGCCATTTCGCGTCGCCCTACTTCAAGCCGTCGAGGAGCTCGTCGACCTTCGCGGGATCGAGCTTCTCGTGGTAATGACCGTTGATGACGACGACCGGCGCGCCGCAGCAGGCGGCGACGCACTCTTCCTCGCGCTTGAGGTAGACGCGGCCATCCGCGGTGGATTCGCCCAGCCTGCAGCCCAGCTTGTTCTCGGCGTGCGCGACCAGCTGCTCGGCGCCGTTCAGCCAGCAGCTGATGTTGGTGCAGAAGGCGACGTTGTTGCGGCCGACCTTCTGGGTTTCGAACATCGAATAGAAGGTCGCGACCTCGTAGGCCCACACCGGCGGCAGGCCGAGGTACTTCGCCACGGCGGCGATCAGTTCGTCGCTGAGCCAGCCGCCGTTCTGCTCCTGTGCCGCGTGCAGGCCCTGCAGCACCGCCGAACGCTTGCGGTCCGGCGGGAACTTGGCCAGCCAATGGTCGATGTGGGCGCGGGTCGCGTCCGTCAGCGCCACCATCGGATCGATGTTGCGCGCGTTCTCGAAGTTGCCGGTGGCTCTCATCGGTCGACCTCCCCGAACACGATGTCGTAGGTGCCGATCATCGCCACCACGTCGGCCAGCATGTGGCCCCTGACCAGTTCGTCCATCGACGACAGGTGGGCGAAGCCCGGCGCGCGCAGGTGGCAGCGGAACGGCTTGTTGGCGCCGTCGCTGACCAGGTAGCAGCCGAATTCGCCCTTCGGCGCCTCGACCGCGCAGTAGGTCTCGCCGGCCGGCACGCAATAGCCTTCCGAGAACAGCTTGAAGTGGTGGATCAGGGCTTCCATGTCGTCCTTCATCTCCTCGCGGGAGGGAGGCGCGACCTTGAAGTTGTCCAGCATCACCGGGCCGGGATTAGCTTTCAGCCACTTCACGCACTGCAGGATGATGCGCGCGGACTGGCGCATCTCGGCCACGCGCACGAGGTAGCGGTCGTAGCAGTCGCCCTCGACCCCGACCGGGATGTCGAAGTCGACCTCCGCATACCTGGCGTACGGCTGCATCTTGCGCAGGTCCCAGGCGACGCCGGAACCGCGCAGCATCGGCCCGGTCATGCCCCAGGCCAGCGCCTTCTCCGGCGGCACCACGCCGATGCCGACGGTGCGCTGCTTCCAGATGCGGTTGTCGGTGAGCAGCGTCTCGTACTCGTCGACCCGGGACGGGAAATCGTTGGCGAAGGCCTCGAGGTAATCGAGCATCGAGCCTTCGCGCCAGGCGTTGAAGCGCTTGAGCTTGTCGCCCTTCTTCCACGGCGATTCGCGGTACTTCGACATGCGTTCTGGCAGGTCGCGGTAGACGCCGCCCGGGCGATAGTAGGTCGCGTGCATCCGCGCGCCCGACACCGCCTCGTACACGTCCATCAACTCCTCGCGCTCGCGGAACGCGTACAGCATCACCGCCATCGCGCCGAGGTCGAGGGCGTTGGACCCGATCCACATCAGGTGGTTGAGGATGCGCGTGATCTCGTCGAACATCGTGCGGATCCACTGCGCGCGCTCAGGGGCCTCGATCCCCATCAACGTCTCGATCGCGCGCACGTAGGCGTGCTCGTTGCACATCATCGAGACGTAGTCCAGCCGGTCCATGTAGCCGATCGACTGGTTGAACGGCTTGGACTCGGCCAGCTTCTCGGTGCCGCGGTGCAACAGGCCGATGTGCGGGTCGGCGCGCTGCACGGTTTCCCCGTCCATCTCCAGGATCAGCCGCAGCACGCCGTGCGCGGCCGGGTGCTGCGGGCCGAAGTTCAGCGTGTAGTTGCGGATTTCCTGCCGTGCCTCGGCCGGATTGCTGGCGATCGCGATGCCGGAGGGGGCTGCGTTCATTTGGCCACTCCCGCCGGACCGATGCCGCTGTCGATCTTCAAGTCCCGGTCCTCGCCACGCGCGGTCGCGTAGCGCGCATCGTCGCGGATCACCCGCGGCACGTTGACCCGCGGTTCCACCGAGGTCACCGGTTCGTAGATGACGCGCTGCTGCGCGGCGTCGTAGCGCACCTCGACGTTGCCGATCAGCGGGAAATCCTTGCGGAACGGGTGGCCGACGAAACCGTAGTCGGTGAGGATCCGGCGCAGGTCCGGATGCCCGGCGAAGACGATGCCGAACAGGTCGAAGGCCTCGCGTTCGAACCAGTTCGCGACCGGCCACAAGTCGGTGACCGAGGCCACCACCGGCAGCACGTCGTCGGGCGCGAAGCAGGTGGCGCGCAGGCGCTGGTTGTGCTGCACCGACAGCAGCTGCAGCACAGCGGCGAAACGCCGGCGCGGCGCGACCGTATCGGCCTGGCCCCGCGGTTGCGGGACCTGTTCGCTCGGCACCTCGCCGAAGCCGAAACGCCCCGGTCCCCTGCCCTGGACGCCGCGCGAGAAGCCTTCCGAGGAAACCCCGGTGTCCCACTCGTCGCCGCCGTAGCCGAGGTAGTCGGCGCCACAGACGTCGATCAGCTGCTCGAAGCCGAATTCGTCGCGCAACGCGCGGCAGCCGTCGTGCCAGGCGCCGGCATCGAGCACGATCCCGACCTCGCCGCGCGGTTCGGCAACGGAAACCTCCGCGCCGGCAAAACGCGCGCGCAGTCGATCCGCGAAGGCAGCAGCGGTCTCGCCCATCAGCGCAGTCCCGTCTTGTTGTCGCCGAAGTTGGTGCCGCGGCGGATCTTCTTCTGCAGTTGCAGGATGCCGTAGATCAGCGCCTCGGCGGTCGGCGGGCAGCCGGGCACGTAGATGTCGACCGGCACGATGCGGTCGCAACCGCGCACCACGGCGTAGGAATAGTGGTAATAGCCGCCGCCGTTGGCGCAGCTGCCCATCGAGATCACCCACTTGGGGTCGGGCATCTGGTCGTAGACCTTGCGCAACGCCGGCGCCATCTTGTTGACCAGGGTGCCGGCCACGATCATCACGTCGGCCTGGCGCGGCGACGGGCGGAACACCACGCCGAAGCGGTCCAGGTCCAGCCGCGACATGCCGGCATGCATCATCTCCACCGCGCAGCAGGCGAGCCCGAAGGTCATCGGCCACATCGAGCCGGTGCGCGCCCAGTTCAGCAGGTCGTCGAACCGCGCCGTCGCGTAGCCATGCTCCACCAGCGGGTTCTCGCCCTCCGGGCGCAGGATGTCGTCGACCCGGCCTTCGGGCAGCGGGTTGTTCATCAGCCGCGCGACGGTCTGGCTCACTCCCATTCCAGCGCTCCCTTCTTCCAGACGTAGATGAACCCGATCACCAGCAGCGACAGGAACACGCCCATCTCGACCAGCCCGAACACCCCGAGTTCGCGGAACACGACCGCCCACGGGAAGACGAAGGCGATTTCCAGGTCGAACACGATGAACAGGATCGCCACCAGGTAGTAGCGCACGTCGAAGCGCATGCGCGCGTCCTCGAACGCCGGGAACCCGCATTCGTACGGCGACAGCTTCTCGGCGGTCGGGCGCTTTGGCCCGAGGACGTTGCCGATGACGATCAGGGCGATGCCGATGCCGGTGGCAACGATCAGGAACAGCAGGGTCGGCAGGTATTCGGCCAGCACGCGCGTCCTCTTTCGGTCATCCCGACCGGCGACCGGACGTCCTGTCCGGAAAGTCTGTTGTTTTCGACAATCCGCATCGGGGGATGCGGCCTGCCGCTTGCTCCAGCATTCCCCGCATGGGGGCGGGAACGCGGGAGTCGCATATGGTGCC
>JAKFDF010000214.1:0-12223 GCA_036676275.1 Lysobacter sp. | reverse complement strand
TTAATCCAGCTGCAAAAACCCAGACGCCAACGACGACGTCTACGCTCTCGCCGCTTAAGGCGTAAGCCCCGAACCCACTTGTGCCCTTGCTCGTGGATGTAGGGTCATCATCAAGGGATAGGTTCCGGCGGCGACCCGTCAATCGGTACCGAAATCAAAGCGGGCGTGGATGACGGTGTGCCTCGCACGTTGTGTTGCCGCCATCCGAGATCGAACAACGGGCTAAGCATGTAGTGCCGGGCATGGAGCATCTTCGGACGGGGGTTCGATTCCCCCCATCTCCACCAATCGAAGGACGACGGGCCGCGAAAGCGGCCCGTTTTCTTTCGGGCTTCGAATTCGGGGACGATCTTGTCTTCCTGCCACGCGAACGGGAATGAGGGAACTGTTCCTGCCCCCGTGCCATGTGGCGCCCTGTCCACGTATCCAGTCGCGGCTCTCACCCGCGTGGCAGCGTGCGGCGACCGCAGCCGATTGCGATCGGCTTGTCGTGGACATCCACCAGGCCCAGAGCGGGCGCGAGCGGCGCGTGCGAGCAGTTTGATGGGACTCCCCGCTTGGCGGAGCGTGGCGCCATCGTCGCCTTCGCTCCGGAAGCCCAACCTGAATATGTGTAAATGAAGTGGAATCAGTTCGTGCCGCACCTGCGACGCACCTGCGCCAAGCTGGTATCGATGTAACGTAATATGCGTTACATTGACTGCACATGCTTCTGGTTCTGGCAGATGCCCCCGAAGAAGACCGCCACCCTCAACCTGCGCATCGATCCTGCGATCAAGGAAGCCGCGCGGATCGCGGCACTGCGCGAGCACCGCAGCGTCGCCAACCTGGTCGAACTGCTGGTGCGCCGCCATTGCCGGGCCAGCGGCATCGAGATCCCGCGCCAGGAAGAGCTGTTCACCGCGAAGGAGCCCGGCGATGAATGAGAAGACCCTGCGCGCCCTGGTCGAAGCCGGCGCGATCCGGCGCGTGCGCATCGTCGCCGACGGCAGCCGCTTCCACGTCGAGGCCGACACCGCCAACGCGACCGTGGTCGCGCTCACCGGCAAGGGGGCGCCGAAGACCTGGGGCACGCTGGACGCGTCGGCCCGCTGGGTGCGCGGCCTCGGCATCGGCACCGCGCAACTGGACGTCAGCCGCTGGTCCCCCGGGCAACGCGGCCTGGCCCTGCAGGCCTAGAACATTCCCAGCGCGTTCGGCGAATCCTCGGGGATCTCCTGCCCCAGGTCCCACAGCTCGACGATCCTGCCGTCGGCGAACCGCGCGATGTGCACCACCGCGTACTCCACCCCGGCGTTGGCGCGCTTCAGGTGCGACAGCACCGCAACCCGGTCGCCACCGTCGATCACCTGCTTCACCTCGAACGACTTGTTCGGCTCCGCTGCCGCGCTTTGTTCCATCGCCAGCAGCAGGGACTCGCGGTCGCCCGCGAAATGCGCGTTGTGGTGGACGAAGCGTTCGGCCACGTAGCGCTTGTACGCCTCGCGCACATCGCCGCGCGAGCACATCTGCAGGAAGTCGATGGCGATTTCGGCGTTGGTCATGGTCGGTACCCGGTTCACGCTGGTCGAATGGAACGCATTCCGCAAGGCAATCCGGCCTGGCGGCTGTCGCGGCACCACATGCGGCATGCGGTGCCTGCGATCGCATGCCCCCGCCCGGCATCCACGGCTCGCTAATGTCGCTGCGGGCATGATGGCGGTTGGACAACGGGACCTGGAGTCTGCATGGAACTCGGCATGATCGGCCTCGGCCGCATGGGCGGCAACATGGCGCAGCGGTTGTTGCGTGGCGGGCACCAGGTGCTGGGCTTCGACCCGGATGCCGCGGCGCGGACGGTGCTGGAGGGCGAAGGCGGCGGCGCCAGGGACTCGCTGCAGGCACTGGTCGCGGCGCTGCCTGCTCCGCGCGTGCTGTGGATGATGGTGCCGGCGGGCAGGATCACCGACGACACGGTGGCCGCGCTGGCCGGCCTGCTGGCGCCGGGCGACGTGGTCGTCGACGGCGGAAATTCCAACTACAAGGACACGCTGCGGCGCGCGGCGGCGCTGGCCGGCAAGCGCATCGATTACGTCGATTGCGGCACCAGCGGCGGCGTGTGGGGGCTGGCCGAGGGCTACAGCCTGATGATCGGCGGCGACAAGGCGGCGGTGGATCGGCTGCGGCCGATCTTCGTGACGCTGGCGCCGGCCCCGGACCTGGGCTGGGGCCACGTCGGGCCGGTCGGCGCGGGCCATTTCACCAAGATGGTCCACAACGGCATCGAATACGGCCTGATGCAGGCCTATGCCGAGGGTTTCTCGATCCTGCGGCACAAGCAGGCGTTCGCGCTGGACTTGCACCAGGTGGCCGAGATCTGGCGCACCGGCAGCGTGGTGCGGTCGTGGCTGCTGGACCTGACCGCCGATGCGCTGGGCAAGAACCCGACGCTGGACGGGATCGCGCCGTGGGTGGCCGACTCCGGCGAGGGCCGCTGGACGGTGCAGGAAGCGATCGACCTGGACGTGCCGGCTCCGGTGATCGCATTGTCGCTGATGGCGCGGTTGCGCTCGCGCGACGACGATTCCTTCGCCGACAAGCTGCTGGCTGCGATGCGCAACGAGTTCGGCGGGCATGCGGTCAAGCACGAGTAGCCCGGGAATTCGTGGCAATGGGCTTCCTGCGGGGGCGACGGCTTCTTGCAGGCGTGGCGGCTTCTTGTGCGAGCGGCTCCGGAGGCGAGCCTTTCGCGGTATTGGAAGGGCCACGGCTCGCGGCTGAAGCCGCTCCCGCGGCACCGCGCCGACAGCGACTGCCCGCGCATGGAACGCGCCCACAAGACCGCTGCTGGATCAGGCCTTGTGCAGCGCGCTGCCTTTATGGACGGCGATGTGGTCGGTCTTGTCGCTTCTGATTTCGTATTGCGGGTCGTCCGGGCTGCAGTGGCGGGTATAGCCGTGCCAATCGAAATCGCGGGTGTGGACCCTGGTGATGGTGCCGCTGACATGGCCGGCTTCGGAATTCCAGCGGACGTGGTCGCCGACCTTGAATTCGTTGGGCATGGATCCTCCGGGTTGCGATGGCGGTTGCAGGCGCGTTTGTGACCTTCGGCTCCTCGGGTCGTGCGGGAGGGCGCGGCTCGCGGCGGCAAGCGGCGCCTACAGGTGGTGCCTGTTGCGCAGCAGCGCGCGGGCGCGGGCGCAGACGTTGTCGACGCTGAAGCCGTATTCGCGCAGGTTGGCGTCGCCCGGGGCGGAGGCGCCGAAGCGGTCGACGCCGATCACGTCGCCCGTGTCGCCGACGTACCGGCACCAGCCCTGGGTCGCGCCCGCCTCCACCGCCAGCCGCGCGCGCACCGTCGGTGGCAGTACGCGGTCGCGGTACTCGCCGGGTTGTGCATCGAACAGCTCCCAGCTGGGCATGGACACGCAGCGCACGGCGATCTCCTGCGCGCGGAGCCTTTGCGCGGCTTCGACGATCAGGTGCACTTCCGATCCGGAGGCGATCAGGATCAGCGCGGGACTGGTGCCCTCGTCGTCGAGCACGTAGCCGCCGTGGCGCAGGTTGTCGGCCGCGGCAAAGCGGGTGCGATCCAGGGTCGGTACCGCCTGGCGGGTGAGAACCAGCGACACCGGCGCATTGCGGGTTTCGATGGCAATGCGCCAGGCGGCCGCGGTTTCGTTGGCATCGCAGGGGCGGATCACGACCAGGTCGGGCACCGCACGCAGGTTAGCCAGCTGCTCGACCGGCTGGTGGGTCGGCCCGTCCTCGCCCAGCGCGATGCTGTCGTGGGAGAACACATGCACGACGTGCAGCTTCGACAGCGCCGCCAGCCGCATCGGCGGGCGCATGTAGTCGGAGAAGACCAGGAAAGTCGCGGTGTAAGGGATGCAGCCGCCGTGGGCGGCGATGCCGTTGGCGATCGCGCCCATCGCATGCTCGCGCACGCCGAAATGCAGGTTGCGGCCGGCGTAGCTCCAGCCGCCGCCGTCGGATCCCTGCTGGTCGGTGCCGGCGCCGGCAGGCGGGTTGAAATCGCCCAGGCCCTTGAGCGCGGTCTTGGTCGAGGGATCCAGGTCGGCGGAGCCGCCGGTCAGCGCCGGCAGCCGCGGCGCGATCGCGTTCAGCACCTTGCCCGAAGCCTCGCGCGTGGCGATGCCCTTGGCATCGGCCGGAAACACCGGGATGTCGGCGTCCCAGCCGTCGGGCAGCGCACCGTGCAGGCTGCGTTCGAGCTCTGCCGCGAGTTCGCGATGCGCATGCGCATAGGCTGTGAAGCGCGTGTTCCAGTCGTCCTCGATGTCCGCGCCGTGCGCCAGCGCCTTGCGCATGTGCGCGAGCGCCTCGTCGGGCACCAGGAAGCCGGGCTCCATCGGCCAGTCCAGCGCCTGCTTGGTCTGGCGCACGCCCGCTTCGCCCAGCGGCGAGCCATGTGCCTTGTAGCTGTCCTGTTCCGGCGAGCCGTAACCGATGTGGGTGCGCACGATCACCAGCGACGGCTTGCCGGTTTCTTCGCGCGCGGCCTCCAGGGCGGTGGCGATCGCATCCACGTCGTTGCCGTCGGCGACGTGCTGCACGTGCCAGCCGCAGGCCTCGAAGCGCGCGCCGCGATCCTCGCTGAAGGTGATGTCGGTGCCGGCGGCGAGGGTCACATGGTTGTCGTCGTACAGGCAGTTGAGCTTGCCCAGCCGAAGGTGCCCGGCCAGCGACGCGGCCTCGGCGGCGACGCCTTCCATCAGGTCGCCGTCGCTGACCAGCGCCCAGGTGCGGTGGTCGATGATCTGGAAGCCCTCGCGGTTGTAGCGCGCCGCCAGTTGCGCCTCGGCCAGCGCCAGGCCGACCGCGTTGGCCATGCCCTGCCCCAGCGGCCCGGTGGTGACTTCCACGCCGGGCGTGTGCCCGCGTTCCGGGTGGCCGGGCGTGCGGCTGCCCCACTGCCGGAACTGCCGGATGTCGTCCAGCGACAGGTCGTAGCCGGCCATGTGCAGCAGCGCATACAGCAGCGCCGAGCCATGCCCGGCGGAAAGCACGAAGCGGTCGCGGTCGCTCCAGGCCGGGTTGCGCGGGTTGTGCCTGAGGAAACGCTGCCACAACACGTATGCCATCGGCGCGGCGCCCAGGGGCAGGCCGGGATGGCCGCTGTCGGCCTTCTGCACCATGTCCACCGCGAGGAACCGCAGGGTGTCGATGCAGCGCTGGTCGATCCGTTCGGACATGGTGGCCTCCTGGGGGATGCGGTGGCGCGGAGTCAGCCGGCGTTGCGTCCCCGTCGTTCTCGGTAGCGCCGGATCAGCGCGTTGGTGGAACTGTCGTGTTGCAACTGCGGCGCGGCGGCCGCGAGTTCGGCCTCGGTGGTCTTCGCCAGTTGCTTGCCCAGCTCCACGCCCCACTGGTCGAAGCTGTCGATGCCCCAGATCGCGCCCTGCACGAACACGCTGTGCTCGTACAGCGCCACCAGTGCGCCGAGGCTGTGCGGGGTCAGCCGATCGGCGAGGATCGTGCTGCTGGGCCGGTTGCCGTCGAACACGCGATGCGGCACGAGCGTCTCGTGGGTACCTTCGGCGCGTACCTGTTCGACGCTCTTGCCGAACGCCAGCGCCTCGCCCTGCGCGAACAGGTTCGCCATCAGCAAATCGTGTTGCGCATCCATTGGTTCGAGCGGCTGGCAGAAACCGATGAAGTCGCAGGGCACCAGTCGCGTGCCCTGGTGCAGCAGCTGGTAGAACGAATGCTGGCCGTTGGTGCCCGGCTCGCCCCAATAGACCGGCGCGGTCTGGCAGTCCACCGGCCGGCCGTCGATGGTCACGTGCTTGCCGTTGCTTTCCATCGCCAGCTGCTGCAGGTAGGCCGGGAAGCGCTTGAGGTATTGCGCGTACGGCAGCACCGCGATGGTGGCGGCGCCGAGGAAATCGTTGTTCCAGATCGACAGCAACCCCATCAGTACCGGCAGGTTGCGCTCGAAGGGCGCTTCGCGGAAATGCGCATCGACGGCATGGAAGCCGGCGAGCATGTCGCGGAAGCGGTCCGGGCCGACCGCGACCATCGTCGACAACCCGATCGCCGAATCCATCGAGTAGCGGCCGCCGACCCAGTCCCAGAAGCCGAACATGTTGGCCGGGTCGATCCCGAACGCGCGCACGCCGGCGGCATTGGTGGAGACGGCGACGAAGTGCTTCGCGACCGCGGCCTCGTCCTCCAGCGCGGCCAGGCACCAGTCGCGCGCGGCATGGGCATTGGCCAGCGTCTCCTGGGTGGTGAAGGTCTTGGAGCAGACGATGAACAGCGTCTGCTCCGGGTCGAGGTCGCGGGTGGCCTCGAAGAAATCGGCCGGATCGACGTTGGAGACGAAGCGCACGACGAGATCGCGCTGGCTGTAGTGGCGCAACGCTTCGTAGGCCATCACCGGCCCGAGGTCTGATCCGCCGATGCCGATGTTGACGATGTTGGCGATGCGCTTGCCGGTATGGCCGGTCCATGCGCCGCTGCGCACCCTGTCGGCGAAGCCGGCCATGCGCGCGAGCACCGCGTGCACCTGCGGCACCACGTCGTGTCCGTCGAGTTCGACGCGCTCGCCACGCGGCGCGCGCAGGGCGACGTGCAGCGCGGCACGGTCTTCGGTGACGTTGATCCGTTCGCCGCGGAACATCGCTTCGATGCGCGCATGCAGGCCGCAAGCTGCGGCGAGCTCCAGCAGCAGGCGCAGGGTGTCGTCGCCGACGCGCTGCTTGGAATAGTCGAGGTAGAGGCCGGCGGCTTCGGCGACCATGCGTTCGCCGCGTTGCGGATCTGCGGCGAACAGCTCGCGCAGGCTGCGCGCGCCATGCGCCCGGGCGTGCTGCAGCAACGCCTGCCATTGCGGGCGCGCGACCAGCGGCGTGGCGCTTTGCGCGGCGTGTTCGGAAGTGCTGTCCATCATCTCGTTGGGTGGAGCCCTTCTTCTTCGGGGAGGCCTGAATCCGTCGCCATCCCTACGAAAGCGCGGATCCCGTGACTACGAGCCATCCAAATCACGATACTGGATTCCCGCTTTCGCGGGAATGACGGACAAAAGCCGGCTTGCCCGGAACCGCTGCGACACCCTTCAATGCTGCAATGCCGCGGCCTTGGCGTCGATGCGATGCAGCAATTGCTGCCAGGACTCGACGAACGAAGCCGCGCCTTCCCGCTGCAACTGTGCGGCGAGCGCCGCGGTGTCGATGCCGGCATCGGCATAACGCTGCAGCAAATGTCCCGAGTCGCCGCCGTCCGTGGCCAGCACGCCATCGACGCGGCCATGGTCGGCGAAGGCGCGCAGGGTCTTCTCCGGGATGGTGTCGATGGTATCCGGCGCGGCCAGCGCCGCGACATACAGGGTATCGGGCGCGGACGGATCCTTGGTGCTGGTGCTGGCCCACAACAACCGCTGCGGCCGCGCGCCGGCGGCCTCGAGCCGCTTCCAGCGCTCCGAGGCGAGCAGTTCGCGATAGGCGCGGTAGGCCTGCTTGCCTGCCGCGATGCCCAGGCCGTTGCGCAGCTGCGGCGGCGCCGTGGCGGCGATCGCCTTGTCCCAGCGGCTGACGAACAGCGACGCCACCGACGCCACCACCGGGGTGCGGCCGGCGGCGATCCGGCGTTCGATGCCGCGCAGGTAGGCTTCTGCGGCGGCGAGGTACTGCTGCGCGGAAAACAGCAGGGTGACGTTGATCGGCACGCCGTCGTAGATCGATTCCTCGATCGCCGGCACGCCTTCCGGCGTACCCGGGATCTTGACGAACAGGTTGCGGCACTGCGCCTGTTCGTGGATGCGCCGGGCCGCGGCGATGCTGCCGGCGGTGTCGGCGGCGAGCAGCGGCGAGATTTCCATCGACACCCAGCCATCGACGCCGTCGGTGGCGGCGTGCGCGGGTTCGAACAGCCGCGCCGCGCGGCGCAGGTCCTCCAGCGCCAGCTCGATGAACAACGCTTCGCCCGACTTGCCGGCGGCGCGCTTGTCGCGGATGCCGGCGTCGTAGGCATCGCTGCCGCCGATCGCCTCGTCGAAGATCGTCGGGTTGGAGGTCAGCCCGGTGAGGCCCCATTCGCCGATCCAGCGCGCCAGGGTGCCGTCGTCGAGGATGGCGCGGGTGATGTTGTCCAGCCACAGGCTCTGGCCGATGGCGCGCAGTTGTCGAAGATTCTGGTTCATGGGGGTGACGTCACCTCGTTTTCGGTTGCTTTGGCCGCGATGCCGACCAGGTGGTTTCAGCCTGGCTCCGGGACCGGTTCGCGGGGTTGCCCGCCGGCCGGGCGCAGCAGGTCCGGTGCGATCACGGCCAGGTCGCCGACGCGGTCCAGGCGCAGGTCCGGGGGATGGGTGGCGGCATCGGCGTCGGCTTCGCTGGCATAGTGGCCCTGGCGCACGAAGACCGTGGTCACGCCCGCGCCGAGTTCGGCCTTGGCCGCGTCGAGCAGCCGCGGCTTGTCGTCGACCAGCACGTAATGCAGCGCCGGCAGGCGGCTGCGCACGCTGTCGAGTTCGCGTTCCTTGTGCAGGGTGATCAGCACCCTTCCCTGCACCGCGTCCCACAGGCCGGAGCGGCGGATCTTGCGGGGCTGGAACACCAGGTCGCCGTCGGACAGCAACGCGATGGTGGCGAAACGCTGCAGCTGCGCCAGCATCCGCCACACGCCCGGGTACACGCGTTGGCCGAAGGGATAGTCGAGCAGGAACGTGGACAGTTCCAGCAGGTCCGGATCGTCCTCGAACCCGCGCCGCAACAGCTGCAGCGGCGCCAGGTAATCGGCATAGCCGCGGCCGTCGCGCAGGCGCTCGTAGAGTTGGCGATAGCGCGCCCGGCCATCCTCGCCCAGCGCCTGCACCAGCTGCGCATCCAGGTCCGCGGAGAAACGGTCGTTGTCGAGCAGGGTATTGTCGACGTCGAACAGCATGACCAGGTCGGCGGGCGGCGGCGTGCCGCGCCCCCCGGTGGGTGGAGCGGTATGCATCAGCATGGCGAGCTGCCTTCCGGCTTGGGGTCGTGCCAGCCATGGTCGTCGGGAATGACCTCGCGCGCCGAAGCCGGGCCCCAGCTGCCGGAATCGTAGGAAGCGACCGGCTCCGGCAGGTCGAGCACCGGATCGACCACGCGCCAGGCCGCTTCCACCGCCGCGTCGCGCGTGAACAGGCTGGCGTCGCCACGCAACGCGTCGCCGAGCAGGCGCTCGTACGGCGGGGCGGCGCCGGCACGCTGGTGGCGCGCGACCAGCTCGACGTCGTCGCCACGCATGGAATCGCCCGCCCGCTTGACCCGCGCGCCGGCGGCGATCACCACTTCCGGACCGAGGCGGAAACGGAAATGGTTGGAATGCGCCGGCTTCCCCCCCTCGCCATGGTCGCCGTCGAAGATCGCCATCGGCGGATGCTTGAGGTCGACCACGACTTCGGTCGCGGTGATCGGCATGCGCTTGCCGGCGCGGATGTAGAACGGCACCCCGGCCCAGCGCCAGGTATCGATCTCCAGCTTCAGCGCGGCGAAGGTCTCGACGTTCGAGTCGGCGGCCACCCCGGCCTCGCCGCGGTAGCCGCGGAACTGCCCGCGCACGACATGCCCGGGCTGCAACGGCTTCATCGCCCGGAACAGGCGCAGCTTCTCGGCGTGGATGGCCACCGCGTCGTCGCCGATCGGCGCGTCCATCGCCAGCAGCGCCACCACCTGCAGCAGGTGGTTCTGGACCACGTCGCGGATCGCGCCGACGTCGTCGTAGAAACTGCCGCGGCCCTGCACGCCGAAGCGCTCGGCCATGGTGATCTGCACGTTGTCGACGTAGTTGCGGTTCCACACCGGCTCGAGGAACGTGTTGGCAAAACGGAAATACAGCAGGTTCTGCACCGCTTCCTTGCCCAGGTAATGGTCGATGCGGAAGATCGAATCCTCGTCGAAGACTTCGTGCAGGATGCGGTTTAGGGCCTGCGCCGAGGCCAGGTCGCGGCCGAAGGGCTTCTCCACCACGACCCGGGCATCCTCGGCGCAGCCCGACTGCGCCAGCGCCCGCACCACGGTGCCGAACAGTGCCGGCGGGATCGCGAGGTAATGCAGCGGCCGCTTGAATCCGTCGAGTTCTCGCTTGAGCCGGGTGAAGGTACCGGGGTCTTCGTAGTCGCCGTCGATATAGCGCAACTGCGCGCAAAGCCTGGCGAAGGCGGCCTTGTCGACTCCGCCCTCGCTGTTCGCGAGGCTGTCGCGCACGCGCTCCTGCAGCTGTTCCAGGGTCCATCCGGCCTTGGCGACGCCGATCACCGGCATGTCGAGCTCGCCGTCGCGCACCAACGCCTGCAGGGCCGGGAATATCTTCTTGTAGGCGAGGTCGCCGGTCGCGCCGAAGAACACCAGTGCGTCGGAATGGCTGGAGGCTCGGCTCAACGTTCGCTCCTGCGTTGCTGGTGTGGACCGGACTTCGCCCGGACACGGAAGATTTCCAATTCATACCAGATCGATGGTCAAGGCAGGGTCTGGGCCGCGGAAATGCGAACGGGCCGCCGATGGCGACCCGTTCGCGAAGCTACCGCCTTTCCCGGAATCCGCACGGCAGCATGCGGACGATCCGGGCGATCCGTTACGACTGCATCGGCACGATGGTGATCTCGACGCGGCGGTTCTGGGCGCGACCGGCCTCGGTGTCGTTGCTGGCGATCGGCCGGGTTTCGCCGGCGCCGGTGACGATCATGCGCTGCTGCATCACGCCCTTGCCCGAAAGGTAGGCGGCCACCGAGTTGGCGCGCTGCTGCGACAGCGTCATGTTGTAGGCATCGGTACCCACGCTGTCGGTATGGCCAGCCACCTCGATCACGGTCTGGTTGTACTGGTTGAGGGTGCTGGCGACGTTGTCGAGCACCGGATAGAACTGCGGCTGCAGGTTGCTGCTGTCGAAGGCGAAGGTGATGTTGCCCGGCATGTTGAGGGTGATGTTGTTGCCCTGGCGGACGACATCCACGCCGGTACCCGCGAGGTCGCGGCGCAGCGCGGCTTCCTGGCGGTCCTGGTAGGCGCCGATACCGGCACCCGCCAGCCCGCCGACACCGGCACCGACCATCGCACGCTGGCGGCGCTCGACCGCATCGCCGCCGCTGAGCAGGCCGGCGACCGCGCCGATGCCGGCGCCGATCAGCGCGCCGGTACGGGTGCGGTTGGGATCGTTGGGGTCATTGGTCTGGCCGGTGTAGGTGGCGCAGCTGGTCAGCAGCATCGCGCCGGCAAGGGCCGCACAGAGTCCGGTCGTGGTGAGCTTGCTCATGGTGTTTCTCCTGGTCGTGGGGGTGGCCGGCCGAGTCGACGCGGCAGAAATGAATGCGCGGCCAAGGTAATCGCGGATGCGTCACCATCGGGTGACGGCGTGTTCCGTCGTTTAGCCGCCAGCAGGGATGGCGCCGGCTGCGGCAAGCGGCTCGTGGAGCAGGCCCGCAGGCCCGCGTTCGGCGGGTGAATCCTGCCCAGCGGCAAACCGTCCACGCACGGGGGATCTTGCGCCCGCTGCGGCATCAACCGCCGCGATACAGGCGTGGAATGCGCTGGTTGAGGCCGGTCAGGATCTCGTAGGGGATGGTGCCGGCGGCCTGCGCCACCGCTTCGACCGTGATCGAGGCGCTGCCCTGGTGGCCGACCAGCACCACCTCGTCCTCGTTCCACGCGCTGTCCTGCCCGATGTCGACCATGAACTGGTCCATGCAGATGCGCCCGACGATGGGATGCCGGCGACCGCGAACCAGCACCTCGCCGCGCGAAGACAACGCGCGCGGCCAGCCGTCGCCGTAGCCGATGGGGACGGTCACCAGGCGGGTATCGTGCGCCGGCGCCCAGGTCGCGCCGTAACTCACCGGGCGACCGGCCTTGACCACCTTGAAGTACACCACCTTCGAGACCAGCGACAGCGCCGGGCGCACGTCCACCGTGGGCCGCGACCCCGGGTCGGGCAGCACGCCGTACAGCGCGATGCCGGGGCGTACCAGGTCCAGGTACGTGTCCGGGAAGTGCAGCACGCCGCCGGAGTTGGCCAGGTGCCGTAGCGGCATCGGTGCGCCGATGCGCTCGAAGTGCGCGCAGGCCTCGGCGAAGCGTTCGACCTGCAGCGCGGTCATCGGCGAGCCCGGATCGTCGGCGCAGGCCAGGTGCGAATAGATGCCCTTGAGCGAGCACCACGATGAAGCCGCCGCCGCCTCGATGAAGGGCCCGCACGAATAGCTGTGCACGCCGATGCGCTCCATCCCGGTGTCGATCTTCAGGTGGATGGT
>JAKFDF010000213.1:0-50632 GCA_036676275.1 Lysobacter sp. | reverse complement strand
AGCCCGAGGCGGCGGTTGCGCGACAGGTCGCCGGTGCAGGTCAGCACCAGGTCGCCGAGCCCGGCCAGGCCCATCAGCGTTTCCGGGCGCCCGCCGATCGCGGCGTTGAGCCGCAGCATCTCGTTGAGGCCGCGGGTGATCAGGCCGGTGCGCGCGTTGAGGCCGAGGTTCATGCCGTCGGCGGCGCCGGTGGCGACCGCGAGCACGTTCTTCATCGCCCCGCCGAGCTCGGCGCCGCGCATGTCGTCGCCGGTGTAGGCGCGGAACTCCGGGCCGTGCAGCACGTCGGCGACCTGCTGCACGAAACCGGCGTCGTCGCCGTGCACGGTCAACGCGGTCGGCAGGCCCTGGGCGACCTCCCTGGCGAACGACGGTCCGGTGACCACCGCCAGCGGCACGCCCGGACCCAGCGTCTCAGCGGCGACTTCGTGCAGGAAACGCCCGGAGCCGGGCTCGAATCCCTTGGTCGCCCAGGCCACGCCGGCGCGCGCGGGGCGCAACGGCGCCAGCGCATGCAGGGTTTCGGTGAAGGCGTGCGACGGCACCACCACCAGCACCAGGTCGGCATCGCGCAATGATGCGGCCAGGTCCGTGGTCGCGCGCAGCGTGTCCGGCAGGACGATCCCTGGCAGGTAGTGCGGATTCTCGTGGCGCCGGTCGATCGCCTCGATGACCGCGGCATCGCGGCCCCAGAGCACGACCGCATGGCCGTGGCGGGCGATCAACGCGGCCAGCGCGGTGCCCCACGAGCCCGCGCCGAGGACGGCGACCTGCGCGGTCGCCTGCTGGATGGACGCTGGCGCCGCCATGCCGGGGACGGCTCAGGCGTTGCCGGCGGTTTCCGCGTCGGCGAGGCCGTCGCCGCCGGCCGCCTGCTGCGCGCGCTGGCGCAGGCTCTCGGCGTACAGCGATTCGAAGTTGATCGGCTGCAGCAGGAACGGCGGGAAACCGCCGGCGGAGATCAGGTCGCCGATGCTCTGGCGCGCGTACGGATACAGCGCATTCGGGCAATGGGTGCCGAGCATCGCGTCCAGGGTCTGCTCGTCGAAGCCGGCCAGGCCGAACACGCCGGCCTGCTGCACTTCGGCCAGGTACGCGGTCTTCTCGCCCAGGGTGCAGGTCAGGGTGACGCCAAGCACCACTTCATAGGCGTTGTCCGACAAGCGCTGCACCTTCTGGCTGAGGTTCATCTGCAGCTGCGGCTGGCCCTGCTCGTTGAACACCTGCGGCGCGGACGGCGCCTCGAAGGACACGTCCTTGAGGTAGATCTTCTCGACCGTGAACATCGGGCCGCTGTCGGCAGGCGCCGCGCCGTTGGCGCCAATGGGGGTGTCTTGCTCGGACATCGTGGCAACTCCAGCTCGAATGCGGAAAAGAAGCGGATTATCGCACGGGGCGCCACCTGGTACCTGTCAGCCACCGCCATCGCGACGCGCCGCAGCGCGCGTCTAGACCACCCGATTCAGCGGCTCTTGGCAAGGCAAACCCGCGTGCGGGGCGCCACGAACAGGGGGTCCGCCGCCGGCAGTCCAGAGCAGCCGGATGTGCTCCGAAACGCGGGCCGCGACTGCGCGCCCCTAGCGACCCTTGGCCAGCGGCAGCCCCGCCTGCTGCCACGCGCCGATGCCGCCGTCGAGCACGTAGACGTGCCCGAAGCCGGCCTTGTGCAGGCGCTTGGCGGCGGCGCCCGCGGTCTGCCCGGCCTTGCACACCAGCACCACCGGCAGCGCCCGCGCCGCGGCGAGCTGCTTGTTCTCGGGGTCGAACTGGCTCATCTGCACGTTGCGGGCGCCGGGAATGTGGCCCTTCTCGAAATCGGCGGACGGGCGCAGGTCGACCACCAGCGCGTTGTCGCGGTTGACCAGCGCGGTCAGCCCGGCAGGTTGCAGGGCCTTGTAGCCGCGGAACAGGCCGGAGATTTCGTTGAGGACGATGGCGACGGTCAGCCCGGCCAGGCCCAGCGACAGGTACGGATGGCGGCTGGCGAAGGCGATCAGTTCGGGGAAAGTCAACGGGATGCTCGGGATTGCGCGGGGCGGCGATTGTCGCCCGGCAGCCCGCGCGAGGCAAAAGGCGGGGCGGCGCCCGCCCGCGGTGGCCTCAGGGCGCGCTCATTGTCCTTCCCACAGGTCAGGCAGCCCGACCGTCAGCCACCAGGCCTTGCCTTCCGCGTCGTAGCGCCAGCGCTCGGTGTAGCGGGTCTGGCGCTCGACCAGGGTATTGCGGTTGATCACGCCGATGCCGATCTCGCGGATGGCGCTGGTCTGCGTGACCTGCGCGCCGAGGTCGTGGTAACCGGAGATCTGCACCTGCCGGTAGCGCTCGAATTCCAGGTCGGTCATCGGGTGCGCCTTGCGGTACTCGGGGTCGACCATGTTCCAGGCACCCTCGAAGTCGCCCCAGCGGATCGCCGCGGAATAGGCGTACTGCGCCTGCTGCAACGCACTGGTCTGGTCCACCTTGGCGGCGCCGCAGGCCGCCATCAGCAGCAACAGCGACAGCAGCATTCCGACCTTCAGCATCCGCATCGCCTGCACTCCTGTCCCCGGGCCAGCGGCCATCCTAACCCGGGCCCCGCGGCGCCAGCGGCGTGGCCCCCCCGGCGGCGGCACTCACGAGGCCTGGGCGATCGCCACGAAGCGGGCGCGGCCTTCGGCCGCGATCCCGCCGTCGGGCAGGCGCACGCAGGCCTGCAGGAAAATCCCGGCTCGGCCGTGCTCGCGCAGCGCGCCGCAGGCCGCTTCCCAGGATTGGCCGTCGTCGAGCCGGGCTTCGGCGGCCAGGCCGGCGTACAGCGGCGCGCGGTAGCGGACGCTGCTGTCGGCGACATAGACCTCCGCCGCCAGGCCGGCGCGCTGCAGCCGCAGGGTCACCAGGCCCCAGCCGGCGAGCGTCATCAACGACGCCAGGCTGCCGCCGAAGGCGCAGCCCTTGTCGTTGACGTGCGCCGCCAACGGGGCTTGCAGGCGCAGGCAGTCGCCGTCGAAGCCGGCGATGCTCAGCTGCAGCGCGGCGACCGGCGGCATCGCCTGGTAGTGCGCGGCAAGCGCTTGCAGGGCGGGGTCGTCGTGCATGCAGGTCCGGTGGCGATGGAAGTCGATGCGGCGGCAAGCGCACATGTCGCCGCGACGCTATGCCAAGCTGGCGCCCATGGCCAGGCCGCCACTCTCCGGATGCTACGTGATCTCGCTGCGCCCGGTCGGCGCGCACGCGTCGCTGCGTCGCGCAGCCGCGGCGCAGGGTGCGCGGCTGCTGGCGCTGTCGCCATGGCGGCTGCAGCCGCGCGACGACGCCATTACCCGCGCCGCCCTGCGCGACGCACTCGGCGCACAGCGGGTGGTGTTCACCAGCCCGGCGGCGGTGCGCATGGCGCAGCGACTGCAGCCGTTGGTGGATGCGCGAACGCGGCAGGCGTTCGCCGTCGGCGCCGGTACCGCCGCCGCGTTGCGGCGGGCCGGGATCGCGGACGTGTCGACGCCGGCGCGCATGGACAGCGAAGGCCTGCTGGCGTTGCCCGGGCTGCAGGAGCTCGACGGCACCACGCTCGGCCTGGTCACCGCGCCGGGCGGCCGCGGCGAGATCACGCCGGCGCTGCAGCAGCGTGGCGCCCGGGTGCTGCGCGCCGACGTCTACGAACGGGTCGCGATCGCGCCCTCGCCGCGCGCGCTGGCCGCACTGCGCGCGCTCGATGCGCCGGCATGGCTGGCGCTGAGCAGCGCCGCGGCCCTGGACACGCTGCTCGCGGCACTGCCGGTCGACGCCATTGCCGCACTGCATCGCGCGCGGGTCGTCGCCGCCAGCGCGCGCCTGGCGCAACTGGCGCGCGGGCATGGCTTCGCCGGCAGCGTCATCGCCGACAGCGCGCGCCCACGCGACCTGGTCGCCGCGGCCGTGGCCGGGTCGTGCATCCGTTAGCATGACCGTCTTCCCGCACGCCGGACTGCCGTGACCGACGCCGTCGCCGCTTCCCCGCCCCTGTCCGCGCCACGCCGCCGCGGCGGCGGCCGCATCGTGTTGTGGCTGTTCGCGCTGGCGCTGCTGGCCGTGCTCGGCTGGCGCGGTCGGCAAGCCTGGCAGGCCTGGCAGGCGCAGGCCGCGGCCGCAGCCCGCGACCAGGCCGGGCAATGGCACGCGCTCGATGCCCGCATCGACGCGCTGCGCCGCGACCAGCGCGCGCAAGCGCAGCGCATCACCCAGGCCGACGCCGGCAACCGCGTGTTGCGCGATGAGGTGCTCGGCCTCGGCCAGCGCGTGGCCCTGCTCCAGGACAGCGTCGACAAGCTCGCCGATCCCGCGCGCCGCGGCGTGCAGGCGCTGCGCCTGGATGAAGTGGAACTGCTGCTCGCGCTCGGCGAGCAACGCCTGCAACTGGCCGGCGACCTCGATGGTGCCCGCCGCGCCTACGCGCTGGCCGATGGCGTGCTCGCCGGCATCGATGATCCGGCCTGGCTCGACCTGCGCCAGGCCCTGGCCCAGGAACGCGCAGCGCTCGACGCGCTCGGCGCCGATCCCAAGTCGCTCGCGCTGGCACGCCTGGATGCGTTTGCCAGCGCCCTGGCACCGCCTCCGGCATTGCCGGAAGACGCGCGCAACATCGCGCTGCCCTGGTGGCGGCGCGCCTTCGCGCGGATCGTCGAAGTGCGGCCGTCCAACCGCGACGTCGCGGTCGCGCCCGGCGATCGCGCCGCCGGTTACGCGGCGCTGCAACTGGAACTGACGCTGGCGCGCAGCGCCTGCGAACGTCGCGACGGCGCTGCCTGGCGCAGCGCGCTGGCGCGCGCGGACGGCTGGCTGTCGCGGCTGTGGCCGCCATCGCCGGCATTGCAGCGGCAGCGCGCGCAGCTCCGGGCGTTGCAGTCGTTGCCGCTGCAACTGGCGTTGCCGACGCTGGGCAGCACGCTGCAACAACTCAGGTCGATGCGCACGGCGCGCTGATGCGACGTGGTGGAAGTCGGGTGCGTGCCCGCGCAATGGATGGGCCGCGCGCCGATCGGGCGCGCCCGGGCTTGATCCGGGGGCGGGGGAAGAATCTTCCCGTGCGCCCGGTGGGCGGCCGCGTTCAGCCGGTCGTCAGCGTGCAGACGCCCCGCCGACATCGACGCGGTTAGCCTGCTGGCAGATGAGCCATGACCTCCGGTGCCCATTACCGGACATCGATCAAGAGGATCGCACGATGAGCCTGTTCCGCAACCTGCTGTTCTGGATCGTGCTGGCCCTGGTCGGGGCGCTGCTGGCGCAACTGCTGCTGGCCGATCCCGGCTACGTACTGGTGCGTTTCCGCGGCACCGACTACAGCACCACGGTCGCCGCGGGATTGCTGATCCTGCTGGCGGTACTCGCCGGCGCCTGGCTGGCGTGGAAACTGCTGACGCTGCCGTTCCGCAGCTGGCGCATGCATCGCGACCGCCGCGCCCGGGCGCGGCTGGGCGATGGCCTGGACGCGCTGCACCAGGGCCACTACGCCCGCGCCGAGAAATTGCTGGCGCAGGCCGCCGGCGACGACGACATCGGGGCCAGCGCGCGGCTGGCGGCGGCGCGCGCCGCCGCGGCGCGCGGCGATCGGGTCGCCGCGCGCGCGCAACTCGAGGCGATCGGCGAACGCCACGCCGCCGCCCGCGCGATCGCCAGCGCCGAACTCGCGCTCGACGAGCAGCGGCCGACCGATGCGCTGGTCGCGCTCGATGCCCCCGCCGCGCAACCGTTGCCGCCGCGCGGCCTGGCCCTGCGCGCGCAGGCGCTGGCCGCGACCGGGCAGGCGGCGCAGGCCTATGGCCTGCTCGGCGCGCTGCGCCAGCAGCAGGCGTTGCCGGCCGAGCGCCTGGACGAGCTGCAGGAGCAATGGGCCGAAGCCGCGTTGCGCCAGGCCGGTGACGCCAACATCCTCGCCGAGCGCTGGGAGACCCTGCCCAAGCCGTTGCGCAACGAACCCGGCGTGGTCGACGCCTACGCGCAGCGCGCCGCGGCGTTGCGCTGGGACGAGGCGGCGGCCAGGTCGCTCGAGCAGGCGCTGGACGCGCGCTGGGACGAAACCCTGGCCGACCGCTACGGCAGCCTGCCGATGGGCCGCCTGGAGGCGCGTCGCGAGAACGCCGAGCGCTGGCTGCAGCGCCATCCCGCCAGCCCGGCGCTGCTGCTGACCCTGGCGCGGCTGGCGCGCGCGCAGGGCCAGTGGCCGCAGGCGGAGAACTACCTGCATCGCGCGATCGCGCAGGGCGCCGGCAGCGATGCCTGGGAAGAGCTGGGCCACGGTTTCGCCGAGCACGGCGAAGAAGCGCTGGCACGGCAGAGTTACGCCAACGCCCTGCGCGCCGCGCGCGACGAGGCGCCGGTGGCGTTGCCGATGCGCGACCTGCGCCAGCAGATCCACGACCAGGCCGCGATCGAGGAACGCGACGAGCACGGCGTGCCGCGCCTGCGCGGCTGACGCGGCGGCTCCGCCGCGCGCCGACGCCACCACGCGATGCTGCCGCCTTCGCTCGCCATCTCCGGACTCGACGCGCTGCCGGGATTCCGGCACTGGTTCCGTTACCGGCTGCACGACCGCGACTTCCGTCCGCTGCGCGCCGATGATGGCGCGGGCGCGCGGCTGCTCGGCTACTACACCGCCAAGCCGCTCCATGGCAGGCTCGATGCCGACGGGCGCGTCGACCGCAGCGCCGGCTTCGACGGCGCGATCGTCGCGTTGTTCGTGCCGTCGCCCGCGCGCTCCTGGAAACGCGCGCGGCTGTTGCGCACGCGGATCCCGCGCGGGCGGGTGGTGGGCAGCGATGGCAGGCGCGACTGGCCGGCGATCCGGCGTGCCGCGGAAACCGCGATCCGGCACAGCATCGCCGCTGGCTCGTAGGCGTAGCTTCTGTGGGGCGGCTTCTATTGTGGGAGCGGCTTCAGCCGCGAGCTTTTTTGTTCGGAGGTTGCAGCAAGAGCTCGCGGCTGAAGCCGCTCCCGCAAGGAAGGAAACCGAGCCTCAGCGTTCCAGGATCGCCACCACGCCCATGCCGCCGGCGGTGCAGATCGACACCAGGCAACGGCCGCCGCCGCGCTGCTTGAGTTCCTTCGCCGCCGTGGCCACGATGCGCGCGCCGGTCGCGGCGAACGGGTGGCCGGTGGCCAGCGAGGAGCCGTTGATGTTGATTTTCGCCGGGTCGATGCGCCCCAGCGGCGCGTCGAGCCCGAGCCGCACCTTGCAGTACTCCTCGCTTTCCCACGCCCGCAGCGTGCACAGCACCTGCGCGGCGAAGGCTTCGTGGATCTCGTAGAAGTCGAAGTCCTGCAGCGACAGGCCGTTGCGCGCCAGCATCTCCGGCACCGCGATGGTCGGCGCCATCAACAGGCCTTCGCCGTGGACGAAGTCGACCGCGGCGACCTGCGCGTCGCGGATGTGGCACAGCACTTCGTGCCCGTGCGCGGCCGCCCAGTCGTCGGATGCGACCAGGCAGGCGGCGGCACCGTCGGTCAGTGGCGTCGAATTGGCCGCGGTCAGGGTGCCGTGGCCGGAGGTCTTGTCGAACGCCGGCTTCAGCGTCGCAAGTTTTTCCAGCGAGGTGTCGGCGCGCAGGTTGTTGTCGCGCGACACGCCGCGGAAACTCACCACGAGGTCGTCGAAGAACCCGCGCTCATAGGCCGCGGCCAGCTTGTGGTGCGAGCCCACCGCCCATTCGTCCTGCGAATCGCGCGAGATCGCCCATTGCCGCGCCATGTCCTCGCAGTGGTCGCCCATCGACTTGCCGGTGCGCGGCTCGGCGACGCCGGGGAAATCCGGCCTGAGTTCGCGCAGGTGGAAGCCCTTGAACGCCGCCAGCTTGTCCTTGAACGCCTTGCCGCGCGCGGCCTGCAGCAGCCGCCGCCGCAGCGCCTGGCCGTACACGATCGGGACATCGGATGTGGTGTCGCTGCCGCCGCCGATCCCGGCCTCGATCTGGCCGGTGGCGATCTTGTTGCCGATGGCGATGATCGCATCCAGCGAGGTGCCGCAGGCGCGCTGCAGGGTGATGCCGGGGGTCAGCGGCGACAACCCCGACGACAGCGTCGCCTCGCGGCCGAGGTTCCAGTCCGACGGGTGCTTGATCACCGCGCCCATCGCCACTTCGCCGAGTTGCTGCCCGTGCAGGCCGAACTTCTCGACCAGCGCGCCGAGCGTGCGCACCGACATGCCGAGGTTGCCGACGTCGGCATAAGCCGTGTTCTGCCGGCAGAACGGGATGCGGACGCCGCCAAGCACGGCGACGGGACGGCCTTGCAGCATCGGCTACCTCGCGCGGCCCGCGGAGCGTCGCGGGCATAATGCGAAGCAGTGTAAACCCGCACGCGTGCACGGCCAATCACCAATGAGCGCGATCGATCCTTCCGGCAACCACGACCTGGCCGCGCCCACGCGGGTGCTCGGCGTACTGGCACTGGAGCTCGTGCCCGGCAGCACCGCGGCGCGCGACCGCTTGGAGCAGGCACAGGCCGGCGCGCTGGGCGAATGCATCGCGCGCGACCTCGCCGGCTTCGCGCCGCAGGCCGCGCAACTCGAACTGGTGCTGGTCGGCGCGCACTACGACGCGGTCGAACTGCTGCGCCCGGGCTGGCCGCTGCAGCGCGAGCTCGCCCAGCTCGGCGCGCGCGCACCGGGCGAGCGCGCGCCCGGCGCCGGCCGCATCATCGCCTTCGGCGCGCACGAGGGCCGGCTGCCGGGGACGCTGGCCCCGGCCGCGGAATTCGCCGGCGGGCCGTTGCGGCTCCTGCCGTTCGTGCTCGCCGGCGCCGCCGCGGTCGCCGCACGGGTCGGCGACGCGTTCGAACGCGAACTGGTCGAGCGCGGCATGGCCGGCGCCGGCACCGCGCTGCTGGCGCAGGAGCTGTTCGGGCTGCAGGTCGAGCACGCCCACTACCTCACCGTGCACGACCTCGCCGCGATGGTGGCGCTGCAGTACGAGCACGCCGGGCTGGCGCCGCTCTGGCCGCTGATCGAAACCGCGCTGCTGGCGCCCGGCGCCGAGGAATGGCTGGATGCCGCGCCGGAACCGCTGCTGCATTACGCCGACGGCGAGGTGCGCATCGCGATGTTCTCGCCGGCCGCCTGGCGCGAGCGCTACGCAGACGGTGACAGCGACGGCGCGCGCCTGGAACGCCGCTATGCGCAGTTCCAGGCGCGCGAACGCCAGCTCGCCGCGGTGCTGGGCGCGCACGGCGTGCCGGTGACGTTCGTGCATTGCGGCAGCGAGGCGGCGCCGGACCTGTAGCAGCAGTGTGGGCCGGGTAGGGGCGGCTTATAGCCGCGAGCTTCTCCGGGCCCGCCCCTCACCCGAATTCCCGTTCGTACATCGCGTAACCGGCATCGTTCATGCCCAGCGCGGCGTAGGTGGATTGCGCCACGGCATTTTCCTTCTCGACGTACAGCCGCACCCCGACCACGCCGGGGGTCGCCCGCGCCAGCGCCTCGACATGCCGGTACAGCGCCGCGAACACGCCCTGGCGGCGATGCTCCGGCGCCACGTACACGCTCTGGATCCACCACCAGTCGCCGTTGCGCCAGTCGCTCCATTCGCGCGTCAGCATCAGCGTGCCGATCGCGATGCCGACGGTTTCATGCCCGGCCACCGGCGCGTCGCGCATGGCGACGAAGTAGCGCGCCTTGCCGGCATCGGCGAGGCCGGCGGCGATGCCCGCGCGCACGCTGCCTGCTTCCAGGCGCTTGTGCTCGGTTTCCCAGGCCATCGCCTGCGCCCAGCGCGCGAGCAGCTCGAGGTCGGCGGCGACGGCGTCGCGGATGCGCGGGGTCGGATGCATCGCGCCATCGTACGCCGGCAATCGCCCTGCGGAAGCCGGACGCAGCTCAGTCGATGATCGTGATCACGCCGCAGGCGATGCGCGCGCCGGCATTGCCGGACGGTTGCGAGGTGTAGTCGTCGGGCGCGGCATGGACCACGATCGCGCGGCCGGCGACGTCATTGGCCCCGCCGCCACCCAGCGCGATCCCGACGACGTGGGTGTTGACGTGGGCGACACCGCTGGCGTCGGCGACGATGTTGTCGATGTCGCCGGCATGGTGCGGCGGGACGTCGGCGCGGCCGTGCGCGCTGGCGGTCGGGTTGAAGTGGCCGCCGGCGCTGGAGGCGTCCGCGGCGCTGCAGTCGCCCTTCTCGTGGATGTGGAAGCCGTGGGTGCTGCCCGGCGCCAGGCCGCCGATGTCGCCGGCGATGTGCACGCCACCGCCCATCGGCATCAGCGCCAGCTTGCCGCTGACCAGGCTGCCGGACGCGGCGGCGAGGTTGGCCACCGCGTTGTGCGCGGTGCCGGGCGCCGCGGGCGGGGTCGCCGCGGGCGGCGGCGTGGTGCTGCAGGCGGCCAAGCCCACTGCGGTACAGGCGGCCATCATGGCGATGCGCATCGCGGCTCTCCTCCGGATCGGTCGACCCCGCACTGTAACGAGCCGGGGTTTGGAAAAGGTGAAGCGCTCAGCGACGCTTGCGGCGGCTGCCCAGGCGCCGGGCCAGGGTATTGCGGCCGAGTCCGAGGAGGGCGGCGGCCTGGCCGCGGTGGCCGCCGGTGTGCGCCAGCGCGGCATCGAACAGCGCCTGGTCCAGGCGCGCGCGCGCGTCGCCGTACAGGGACTGCCCCTGGTCCGACCCGGGACCGCCGGCGCCCGCGGCCAGGCGCGCGCGCGCCCAGTCGGCGAGCAAGCCTTCCCAGTCGCCGGTGGACCGCGCCACGGCGGCCACCGCCGGCATGCCGTCGAGGTCGGCCGCGCCGATGGTGTCGTCCGGCGCCAGCGCCGCCAGGCGCCAGCAGAGGTTTTCCAGTTCGCGCACGTTGCCCGGCCAATCATGGGCGCGCAACCGCTCGAGCGCGGGCCTGGCGAAGCGCTTGGGTGTCGCGCCGAACCTGCGCGCGGCCACGGCGAGGAAGCGCTCGGCCAGCCGCGGCACGTCGTCGCGGCGCTCGCGCAAAGGCGGCAATTGCAGCCGCACCACGTCGAGGCGGTGCAGCAGGTCGGCACGAAAGCGGCCTTCGGCGACCAGCGTTTCCAGCGGCTGGTGGGTGGCGGCGACCACGCGCACATCGACCCGGATCAGTTCGCGGCCGCCGACGCGGAAGAACTCGCCCTCGGCCAGCACCCGCAGCAGGCGCGTCTGCAGCGACAGCGGCATGTCGCCGATCTCGTCGAGGAACAGGGTGCCGCCATCGGCCTGCTCGAAACGGCCGACATGGCGCCTGCTCGCGCCGGTGAAGGCGCCGGCCTCGTGGCCGAACAGTTCCGACTCCAGCAGCTCGGCCGGGATCGCCGCGGTGTTGAGCGCGATGAACGGCTTGCCTGCGCGCGGCGATTCCCGGTGCAACGCGCGCGCGACCAGCTCCTTGCCGGTCCCGGTTTCACCGGTGACGAGCACCGACAACGGCGCCTGCGCCAGCCGCCCGATGCTGCGGAACAGGGTGCGCATCGCCGGGGTATCGCCGATCAACGCGTCCGTGGCGGCATCGCCATCCAGCGCCGCTGTCGTGCCCGGGATCGCCGCGGCGTGCGCGGCGAGCTCCCGCGACGACGCCGGCAACGCGCGCTCGGCGAGCGCGACCGCGTTGTCCAGGTCGAACGGCTTGGACAGGAATTCCCAGGCGCCGCCGCGGAACGCGCCGGCGGTGCTGGCGATGTCGGTGTAGGCCGACATCACGATCACCGGCAACTGCGGCAGCATGGCCTTGAGCCGCTGCAGCAACGCCAGGCCGTCGTCGCCGGGCATGCGCACGTCGGTGAACAGCAGCGCCGGCGGTTCGCGCGCGTGCAACGCGTCGAGCACCGCTTGCGCCGAATCGAAATCCTCGACCGCATGCCCGGCCTCGCGCAGCGCGGTGGCCAGCACGAAACGCACCGCGCGGTCGTCGTCGACCACCCAGATCCGTGCGGTCATGGCGTGGCGCTCCATGTTTTCCGCCAATGCCGTTCTTGCTGGGCCTGGATGGCGCAACTGCCGGAGTCGAACGGCGTGCCAGCAGTGCGGACGGCGGCAGCTCCAACCTGCAGCATCCTTGGACCGTCGTGCTGCGGGCGTGCGCCCGCAATGCACGGCATCGGGTGATCGCCCGACCCGTGCATCAGTTCGCCCCTTCTTCCGGGATCGGCAGCGGCATCGGCAACAGCAGGGTGAACACCGTATGCCCCGGACGCGAGCGATACGCGAGCGAGCCGCGATGTTCGCGCGCGACCTGCTGCGCCAGCGCCAGGCCCAGGCCGCTGCCTTCGGCGCGCCCGCTCACCAGCGGCAGGAATACCCGCTCGGCCAGCGCCTCCGGCACGCCGCGACCGTCGTCGACGATCTCCAGCCGCAGCACCAGGGCATGCGCGGCGTCGCCGATGCGCACGCCGTGCTCGGCGCGGGTGCGCAGGGTCACGTTGGCGGCCCCGGCTTCGATCGCGTTGCGCACCAGGTTCCACAGCGCCTGGGTCAGGCGGTCGTCGTCGCCGACCAGTTCGGGCAGGCTCGGGTCGTAGTCGCGCACCAGCCGCACCGCCCAGCCGGCGTCGTTCTCGGCCAGGCGCAGCACGCGCTCGAGCACCGCGTGGATGTTGAGCGGCGCGTGCGGCCGCGGCGGCAGCGGCGACAACAAGCGGTCGAGCAACGCGGCGAGGCGATCCACCTCCGACGAGATCAATGCGGTCAGCTCGCGTTCCTCGTCGTTGTCCAGGCGCGCCTCCGCGCGCCGCGCCAGCAGCTGCGCCGCGCCTTTCAGGCCGGCCAGCGGATTGCGCAGTTCATGCGCCAGTCCCTTGAGCGCCGCCGACAGCGCCCCGGGCAGGACCAGGGCCGGATCCTCGCCGGGAAACTCGTCGACCGGGTGCGCTTCCAGCCACCAGCCGCCGCCATCGCGCGGCGACAGCGCGACATCGGCGAAGCGCGCCACCTCGCTGCCGGGAAACGCCAGCGGCAACCTTCGCAGGCGCACCGCATCGTCGCCGGAGGCCTGCGCCAGCCATTGCGCCAGCCGCTCGCCATCGGCTTCCAGGGCCGCCAGCGGCAGGCCCGGCAGGCGTCGGGACCCGACCCCGAGCCAGCGGGCGAGCGCGGCATTCGCGCCCGCCAGCCGCCCGTCCGCCGCGGTCCAGGCAAGCGGCGTGGTCAGCGCATCGAACGAGGCCGCGGGGTCCATTGCACCATTATGGGGCGAACCGCGCAGCTTGCGCACGCCCCGGCGCCGCGCATGGCGGCATGCCTTGGCGACGCGCTTCCGCCGCCCCGCGAACGTCAGTCCCCCCGGACCAGCGCGTACAGGATCCGCGCATCCTGTTGGTCGAGCACGTCGTTCTCGTCGCCGCGGAAATGGCGATGGAACGCGCGCACGGTGGCGGCATGGCCGGGGCTGTCGTCCTGGTCGAGCGGATAGCCGAGCAGGCGCAGCGCCAGCCACGGATCGAAACCGGCCGGCGGGTCGCGCAACGCCCCCTTCGGCCATGCGCCGAAACCGGCGTCGGCGAGCTGCTTCCACGGGAACCGGAACCCGGGATCGCGCTTGCGCGTCGGCGCGAAGTCGGCGTGGCCGATCACCTGCGTGGGCGGGATGCCGAGCCGCGCGCACAGGTCGTCGAGCAGCCGGATCAATGCCTCGACCTGCGCCGGCGCGAACGGCGATTCGCCGTCGTTGTCGAGCTCGATCCCGATCGACGCGTTGTTGACGTCGGTGATCGTGCCCCAACGCCCGGGGCCCGCATGCCATGCGCGCTCGCCGTCGGCGACCAGCTGGTAGATGCCGCCGTCGCGGCCAACCAGGTAGTGCGCGCTCACCGGCCCGCCGCTGTTGCCGGTGCGCAGGGTTTCCAGGCTCTCGGCCACCGAGTCCTGCTCGGTGGCGTGGATCACGATCAGGACCGGCCGCCGCGGCTCGAAGTTCGGCGACGGCACCCATTGCGCGATCGGATTGCGCTGCGGCGCATGCGCGCAGGCCGACAACAGGACAACGGCCGCGAGCAACAGGGAGGTTCGCCAGGACATGCGGCGATTGCACCTGTTGCGCACGGCGATTGCAAGCCACGATTCCGCCAGGACGCCTACGTCAGCGTGACCCGAGCCATGTAGTGCATCGGGTGTTCGAGCGGACAAGGGAAGGATGCGCGGCACTGCCGCGCATCCTTCACGAACGGCCGCTGCGCTGCGGCGGGCCGGCGCCGCCGCTCGAACGCCGCTACGACCTGCGTGCCGCCTGCCGTCAGATCGCGTAGTACATCTGGTACTCGAGCGGGTGAGGACAGGATGCTTGCGCGGCACTGCCGCGCATCCTGTCCGAACGCCCGCCGCGCTGCGGCGGGCCGGGCATCCGCCCCTCCGGAGCCGCGGCAATCCGCATGCCGCCTGCCATCAGATCGCGTAGTACATCTGGTACTCGAGCGGATGCGTCGCGGCGCGGAACGCGGTGACTTCCTTCATCTTCAGGCCGATGTAGGCATCGATGAAATCATCGGTGAACACGCCGCCGGCCTTGAGGAAGTCGCGGTCCTTGTCCAGCGCCTCCAGCGCCTGGTCGAGGGAGTGGCAGACGGTCGGGATGTTCTTCTCCTCCTCGGGCGGCAGGTCGTACAGGTCCTTGTCGCTGGGCGCGCCCGGGTCGATCTGGTTCCTGATGCCGTCCAGGCCGGCCATCATCAGCGCGGCGAAGATCAGGTAGCCGGAATTCATCGGGTCCGGGAAGCGGATCTCGATCCGGCGCGCCTTCGGGTTGGCCACGTACGGGATGCGGCACGACGCCGAGCGGTTGCTCGCCGAGTACGCCAGCATCACCGGCGCCTCGAAACCCGGCACCAGGCGCTTGTAGGAGTTGGTGGTGGAGTTGGCGAAGGCGTTGATCGCGCGCGCGTGCTTGAAGATGCCGCCGATGTACCACAGCGCCATCTGCGACAGGCCGCCGTAGCCGTCGCCGGTGAACAGGTTGCTGCCGCCCTTGGCCAGCGACTGGTGCACGTGCATGCCGCTGCCGTTGTCGCCGACGATCGGCTTGGGCATGAAGGTCGCGGTCTTGCCGTTGCGGAACGCGACGTTCTTGATGATGTACTTCATCGTCAGCAGTTCGTCGGCCTTCTGCACCAGGGTGTTGAAGCGGGTGCCGATCTCGCACTGGCCGGCGTTCGCCACCTCGTGGTGGTGGACCTCGACCTCGATGCCGACGGCCTCCAGCGTCTTGCACATCTCGGCGCGCAGGTCGTGCAGCGAATCCAGCGGCGCGACCGGGAAGTAGCCGCCCTTGATGCCCGGGCGATAGCCGCTGTTGCCGCCGGCGTATTCCTTCGCCGAGTTCCAGTGCGCCTCTTCCGAATCGATGTGGAAGAAGGTGTGGCCCATGTCGTTGCCGTAGCGCACCGAGTCGAAGATGAAGAACTCCGGCTCCGGGCCGAAGAACGCCTGCTCGGCGATGCCGCTGGACTTGAGGTAGGCCTCGGCGCGCTTGGCGATGCCGCGCGGGTCGCGCGAATAGGCCTGCATCGTGGTCGGGTCGAGGATGTCGCAGGTCAGCACCAGGGTCGGATCGGCGGTGAACGGATCCAGGAACGCGGTGCCGGGATCCGGCAGCAGCACCATGTCGGACTGGTGGATGCCGCGCCAGCCGGAGATCGATGAGCCGTCGAACATCTTGCCGTCCTCGAACAGGCTCGCGTCGACGATCGACTTGGGGAAGGTGACGTGGTGCTGCACGCCGCGCATGTCGGCGAAGCGCAGGTCGACGAACTCGACCTTGTGGTCCTTGATCAGTTTCTCGACGGTTTCGAGCGACATGGCGGGTTTCCTTGGCAGGCAGGCGCGGGAGGGTGGATGCAGCAGACGCTGCCTGGTACGCAAGCCGCATGCCAACGCCGGCGCGCATGCATCACATTGATTTTCAAGCAAATATTACTTGTTGGCGGCGGCTCGACAGCCCCATTTTGGTGCCGCCTGGATCAGGGCGCCCCCGTTTGGTGCATTCTCCTCATCCGATATGCTGCGCCGGGCCGCGGCATTGCGTCCGGTCCTACCTCCCTTCCCTCGCTCCCTGCCGGCCGCCATGACCGATTTCCTCGCTGCCCTGCTGCTCGGCATCATCGAAGGCATCACCGAGTTCCTGCCGATCTCCAGCACCGGCCACCTGCTGATCGCCGAGCGTTGGCTGGGGCATCGCAGCGACCTGTTCAACATCGCGATCCAGGCCGGCGCGATCCTCGCCGTGGTGCTGATCTACCGCGAGCGCCTGTGGCAGCTGGCGCTGGGCTTCGTGCGCCCGGCCGGCAACCCGGTCTTCGGCCAGCCGCCGCGCGACTACGCCAGCAAGCTCGCGGCGGCGTTCGGCGTCACCGCGGTGCTGGGCCTGGTGGTCAAGCAACTGGGCTGGCAACTCGACAACGCGGTCGCGCCGATCGCCTGGGCGCTGATTTTCGGTGGCGCATGGATGATCGCCGCCGAACACTTCGCGGCCAGGCGCGCCGCGGCGCTGGGCGAGCGCAGCACGATCACCTGGACGGTGGCGATCCTGGTCGGCGTCGCGCAGGTCGTGGCCGGCGTGTTCCCCGGCACCTCGCGCTCGGCGGCGACGATCTTCGCGGCATTGCTGCTGGGCGTGACCAACCGCGCCGCGGCGACCGAGTTCGCGTTCCTGGTCGGGATCCCGACCATGTTCGCGGCCACCGGCTACGAACTGTTCGACCTGTACCGGGCGGGGGGCACCGCCGGCGAGGACTGGGGGATGCTGGCGGTGGCGTTCACCGCCTCGGCGATCACCGCGTTCGCCGCGGTGAAATGGCTGCTGCATTACATCCAGAGCCACCGCTTCACCGTGTTCGCGCTGTACCGGTTCGCGCTGGGCGCGGCGTTGCTGGCTTTCCTGCCGTCCTGAGCATCCCGGGCCGCGTCTGCGCGGCCGCCCGGGAAAGCCCGCGCGGCGCTCCCCCTGCGCAGGCGCCCCGCTACAACGTGCGTGTCTGGCCGCCGTCGACGTCGACGATCGCGCCCTGCATGTAGCTGGCGGCCTCCGAGGCGAGGAACGCGACCACCCGCGCGATTTCCCGCGGCGTGCCGAAGCGGGCGACGCGCAACTGCCGCGCCAGTTCGTCCGCGGCCTGCTGCGGCGCGATGCCGCGTTCGGCGGCGAGCCGGTCGACGCGCAGCTGCGTGCGTTCGGTGGCGATCGCACTCGGGTTGACCGCATTGACGCGCACGCCGTCGCGCACGCCGCGGTCGGCCAGCGCCTTGGTCAGGTTGAGCAGCGCGGCATTGACGCTGCCGCCAATCGCGAACTCGGCATTGCCGGTGCGGCCGCCGATGCCGGCGATGTTGACGATGCAGCCCCGCGATTCCACCAGCGCCGGCCAGGCCGCGCGGCACAGGCGCATCGCGCCGAAGAACTTCAGCGCGAAACCGTCGTCCCAGTCGGCGTCGGAGAAGGCGAGGAAGTCGCCGCGCGGGGTGGCTCCGGCGTTGTTGACCAGCACGTCGATGCGGCCGAAGCGCTGCAGCGTCGCGTCGACCACGCCTTGCGCGGCGTCGCCGCCGCGCAGGTCCGCGGCGTGCACTAGGCTGGCGGCCGGGAGGCTGGCCGCAAGCGCTTCGAGCGCGTCGCGCGAACGCGATACCAGCGCGACCGCATGGCCGTCGCCTGCGAGTTGCTCGGCGATGGCGCGACCGATGCCGCGGCTGGCGCCGGTGACGATCGCGACCGGCGCGCCGGCGCCGTTCAAGCGGCGGGCCGCGGGTGCAGGGAGTAGGTGCCGTGGATCGCGGTTTCCGCGAGCACATGGCCGTGCATGGCGCGGAACACGTCGCCGGCCGTGAAACGCGCGGGCAGGTCGAGCCGCTCGACGTCGAGCGCGAACAGGCGGAAGAAATAACGGTGCGTGCGCAGGTCGTTCGCCGGCGGATACGGGCCGTCGTAGCCGAACCAGTCGCCGCGCATGCCGCCGTCGTCGCCGGCGAACCAGCCGGTGTAGTCGTTCAGGCCCTGGCGGCTGCCGGGCGGCCCGGGTGGATTGCGCTTGCCGCCGCGGGTGACGCCATCGCTGCAGCTGCCGGCGGCAACCTCGCGCACGCCGGCGGCGATGTCGGCCACCACCCAGTGCACGAACTCGGCGCGCGGCTGTTCGACCGGGATCTCGATGTCCTCGCGGCCAACCGTGGACGGATCGGTCGGCGCATCGGTGTCGATGCACAGCAGCGCGAACGAACGGGTGCCGGCGGGAACGTCGTCCCAGGCCAGGTGCGGATTGCGGTTGCCGCCGAAACCGGCAGGCGCGCCGAGCGCGAATTCCGAGGCGATCGCGCCGCGGTGTTCGAAGCTGTCGCTGCGGATGCGCATCGGAACCTCCTGGTCGGCCGCGTCATTGTAGGACGGCCCACGGCCGACGGCGCCTGGGCGCGGCAGCAACGCGGCCAAGGCCAGGCGGATGCCCCGGCCCCGCGGCGACGCATGGCCGGAAAGCGCAAGCGGATTCAGTCCCCGCGCGGCGCCAGCCTTTCCGCCACCCAGGCCTCCGCGAAGCCGTCCATGCGCGCGCCGAGCAGGAAACCGCAGTGCCCGCCCTGCGCGGCGATCTCCAGGCGCGCGTTGGCCGGCAAGGCCAGGGCGTGGAATTCCTGCAGCGGGATCACCGGGTCGTCCGCCGCCATCAGGATTTCCGCCGGCACCTGCAGCGCGGCGAGGCGTTGGCCGGCGATCGAATAGCCGTCGAAGTAGTTGTCGAGGGTTCCGAAATCGGTGTGGCGCTGCACCAGCCACTGCGTCAGGTCGCGCATGCCCAGGTGCAGGGTGCGGTCGTCGAAATCGTGCGCCAGCGGGAACAGCGCGCGCTTGCGCTCCAGCGAATGTCGCCACTTGCGCTCGAAATGGCGCAGGTACACATGCCAGCCGCGTTCCATGTTCGCCATCGTCGTCGCAGGGTCCAGCACCGGGCAGACCGCGGCCACCCGCGCCAGCGGCAATCCCGCGCCAGGGGCGCGCAGCGCCAGTCGCAGGGCGAAGTTGCCGCCGAGCGAATAACCCGCCGCCACCAGCGGCCGTTGCGGCGAGGCGTCGGGCCAGAAGCGGCGCGCGATGTCGCATGCGCCATGCACGACCTCGTCGATGCGGTTGGAATGGAAGATCGCCTCGTTGAGGTGGTGGCTGTTGCCGTGGTCGCGGAAGTTGAGGCGGAAGGTCGCGAAGCCGCGCCGCAGGAACTGCGCCGCGGTCAAACGCATGTAGCTGGATTCGGCGCTGCCCTCCCAGCCGTGCAGCAGCAATGCCAGGCCGCGCGGCTCGATCCCGGGGACCGCGCTGTAGAGGCCGTGCAGGCGGACGCCGTCGCCGCCGTCGACCAGGTGCTCGCTGCTGCTCGCACCGGTCGCCGCCAGCGCTTGGGCACCCTGGCGACGGCGCCACGGGTTGGACCCGAGCATGGTCTGCAGGTGGCCGTTGCGCAGCCACCAGGGCGGGCGATAGTCGGCGGCGGTCAGCATCCCGGCATCGTACGTGCTTGGTCGATCGCCCAACGCGAACACCGGCCGTGGCCGCACGCCGCGGATTCCCGTTGCCGGCGCGGCGCCTCCACGACCGCGCGGAGGGCTAGTCCGCCATCGCGGCGACGATCCGGTCGCGCGCCAGTTCGGCGATGCGGCGGCGACCTTCCGCGTCGCCCGGCGCGATCGGCGCCAGGAACCGCACCTCGGCGATCCGCGCCGGCTCGCCGAGCAGGCGCAGGAAATTGCCGACAAAGTCTTCGCCGGGCCGGAACGCAACCGCGGTCTGCGCCACACCGCCGACGCCATAGCGCAACGCGACCGGCTGCACCGGCGCACCGGCCTCGACCGCGGCCAGGAAGATGCGGGCGTGGAACGGCCCGACCTCGCGGCCATCGCGGGTGCGGCCCTCGGGGAACACCCCGACCGAGCGCCCGGCGCGCAGCCGCGCCAGCATTTCGTGCAGCACGCCGCCCAGCGACTCGGTGCTGCCGCGCTGGTGGAAGATGGTTTCGCCGCGCGCCGCCATCCAGCCCACCAGCGGCCAGCCGGCGATCTCGCGCTTGGCGACGAAGCCCATCATCCGCTGGCTGTGCAGGGCGATGATGTCGACCCAGCTGACGTGGTTGGCGACGAACACGGTCGCGCCCGGCAAGGGCGTTCCGGTCCGACGCAGGCGGAAGCCGAACACCCGCATCAGCCCGGCCGACCAGGCCCGGACCAGGCGGTCGTCCAGGCGCTCGCCGCCGATCTCGAGGCCGGCGATCAGCCGGTTCTGAAGCAACAGCACCAACGGCAGGTCGACCAGCATGTGCCACAGCAGCAGCGGCAGCCGGTAGCCGTAACGCAGCCAGCGCATGCTCAACCCCTCTGCATCGGAGGGTGGCCGGCGCGACGTGGCGGCGGCGTGGTCATGCGCTCGCGGCGCACGGCGGGGGAACGCATGGGGGCAAGCTGCATCCTGGCACGATAGCCGAAGCGGGCGGGCGGACCGGCGCCGCGCCCGGCGCGATGCCGGCAGCGCCGGCGCCACGACGACTCAGGTGAACTTGAACATGCCCGGGCGCCAGGTACGCACGTAGCTGCCCTTGCTGGCGCCGTAGCCGCTGCTGCTGCCGTAACCCACGCCCATGTCGCGCTCGCGGCGCTGGTGCATGCGTTCGACCAGCTCCTCGCGGCGGCCGTCCAGCCAGTCGGCGCGGCCGACCTTGTCGGCTTCCAGCCCGCGGCGCTGCGCCTGGTGCTGGCGGAAGTCGCAGAAATCGTCGTAGGCGTCGATCTCGTGCTTGAGCTCGCGCACCGACAGCTCGATCATGATCGCGTCGTCGAGGAATCCCAGCACCGCGACGCTGTCCGGGATCACGTCGTCGGGGTCGCAGAAGTACACCAGCGCCGACAGCACGCGCTCGCGGTCCGCCTCGGGCAGGGCCCAGGCGTCGTCGCGCACCATCGCGATCATGTCGTCCAGGCGCAGCAGCCGCTGCTGGATGAAGTCGGGGATCTGCACCTTCTGCGCGTCCTGCAGCAGCCTGGAGGCGCAGTCGATGATCTCCTGCGCGGACTTGCCGTCGGCCGCCTTCTTCGCCGCGGTCATCGCCGTGTGGAAATGCTCCAGGTCACGGTCGTTGAGTTCGAAGTTCAGCGAAATCGACATGGCGGGTCCGGTTCGAGGGAGGGGGAAGACGCGCAGACTAGGGCGACAATCGCGGGCGCGTCAATCGAGGTGAACGCGGAACGCCTGCGGTTGCGGCCGCGCCGCGCCGCGCCGGCACGGCAGTGGCTAGCGGTGCTACGCCAACGCGCCGCCGCGCGCCGGGTCACCGGCTTGAGGCGGGAAGGCTTGTTGCGCCCACCCGCGCCGCGCGCCGCGCCATCCATTTGCGGCGGCTCCGACGCGTTGCGACGCCCCTTCAGGCGCTCAGCGCGCGCGCAGCGGCACCACCGCCAGGGTCAGGCGCGAGATGCAGGCCAGGCGGCCATGGTCGTCCTCGATGCGGATTTCCCAGACCTGGGTACTGCGCCCGACATGCAGCGCCCGCGCGGTGCCGGTGACGCGCCCCTCGCGCACGCCGGCCAGGTGGTTGGCGTTGATCTCGATGCCGACCACGCCCTGGCCCTGCTCCACGCACAGCCCTGCGGCGGTGCTGCCCAGGGTTTCGGCCAGCAGCACCGACGCGCCGCCGTGCAGCAGGCCATAAGGCTGGCGGGTGCGGTCGTCGACCGGCATCGTGGCGCGCAGGAAATCCGCGCCGAGCTCGGTGAACTCGATGCCCAGCGGCTGCATCGCGGTGCCCTGCGAAAGCGCATTGAGCCCGGCAACGCTGGCTTCACGACGGAACAGGGCGCGCGGAACGGGCGGGGTCATGCCGCCAAGATAGCGCGCGCCGCCGGCCCGGTGAGATCCCGGGCCGGCGGCGGCTGCGGCAGTGGCGCAAAACCGTCGCCGGACAGCCGGCGGGCGTGGGGAGGGCGCCCGGAACCCGGCTGCCGGCAACGGAGCACGCATCGCGCCCGCCCGCGGCGAGCGCCGACCCGCCGCAAGCCGGCGAGGCAGCGCGGACGGCACTTCAACCGCAGCGGAAACGCGGCTGGCCGGCCCAGTCACGTGCATAGCGGCGGTCGCTGGCGTAGCCGCTGCTGTTGCCGTAGCCGACGCCGACGTCGCGCTGGCGATACACGGCACGGCGCGACGGAGGGGCCGGCTGCGGCCTGGCCGACTGGCGGCGGTCCGGGGTCAGACTGCGCAGGGGAGTGGTCATGGTGGGCCTCCTTGGAAGCCTTGGTGAATTGGTGTGCTGGTAATCTACAACACCATATCCACCCTGCCATGGGCCATCAGTCACCCCACTGAAGGCATGCCGCGCGCACCGTGCCCCGCGCCGCAACCCGGGTTCAGAGGATCGGCGCCAGCCCCGCGCCGAAGGCGGTGAAGATCCGGGTCAGCAGCGACTTGAAGCCCAGGGCCACCTCCGGGAAGTCGCCGACCGGCCGGTAGCAGTCGCGGAAGCGCGGGTCGAACGGCGACAGCGTCTGCGGGCACTGCGGCCCGGGCACGAACTCGTAGCTGGTGGCGTAGCGCACCGGCCACAGGTCGAAGATCGGCATGCGCTCGGACACCTTCGCCAGCGTGTATTCCAGTCCCGAGAACAACGGCGGATCGGGACGCCGGGCGATGGTCCAGGCGTTGGCCGGCGCGATGTCGCGGCGGATGCTCGCGGCCAGTGCCCGGGCGAATTGCGGGTCCTCGATCACCACCGCGCTCTCGGTGTTGTAACGGTCGCCGCGCGGGTCGAAGTTGTGGGTGCCGACCACGCCGACGCGTTCGTCGACCACCAGCGACTTGGCGTGCAGCCCGATGCGCACCCCGGCGCGCGCCAGCGGCACGCGCTCGTTGGCGCTGCGGCGGGCGTAACGCAGCGCCGCGTATTCGGCCTGCAGCGGCCGCCGGTAGCGCTGCGCATGCGCGCCGGAGGCGTTGCGCGCGGCCAGCGCCCGTTCGCGCGCCAGCGCCAGCGCCTCGTCGCTGGGCACCGGCGGCAGCGTCGCGCCGGTGGCCGCCAGGTCGATCGGCGCGTCGCCGGGGAACGGCTTGGACTCGTGGATCTCGAAGCCGAAGTCGCGCAGGTAGCGGCGCTTGTACTTGTACGACAGCGCATAGGTGATGAACGAATCGGTCGACGCCAGCGAGTTGGTGGAGACGATCACGCGCGGCGGCCGGGGCCGCTTGCGCAGGGCGCGGAACATGTCCTGCGCCGGCTCCGACAGCACCAGGTAGGGGGTCTGCAGCAGCACCTCGTCGTGCGCCGATTCGATCAGCGCGCGCAGTTCGCTCGACGCCGGCGCCGGCAGCTCGTTGTCGGGCCGGTGCTTCTGCGGCAGGTCCGCGATGTAGGCGACCGCGGCCACCGGCGAGGCCGCCGCCGCGAGCGCGGCGATCCGCGCGGCGTCGTCGGCGTCGCGCGAGACCTGGGCCACCCGCCGCGGATGCTCGAACGGCGCATCCGGCAGCGCCGGCACGCCGTCGCGCAGCAGCCGGCCGCCGACGTCGCGCAGGTGCGATGGCGGCACGCTGCGGCGGTCGTCCCAGAACGCCTGGAAGTTCGCCGCCATTTCGCGCGCCACCGGGCCGGCGACCAGCACGTCGCGATCGCGGAAGTTGTACTGGCTGTCCCAGTCGTAGTAGTCGTCCTGGTAGTTGCGCCCGCCGGTGATGCCCACCGCGCCGTCGATGAGCAGCAGCTTGCTGTGCATGCGCTGGTTGAGCTTGCGCCAGCAACAGGCGGCGGCCAGCAGGTATTGCGGGTAGCTCAGCCGCGCCCGGCCCAGCAACGGGTTGTAGATGCGCAGGTCGAAACCGGCCTGCGCCCCGGCCAGCGCGGCCAGCGTGTCCACGCGCTTGAGCGCCGACAGCTGGTCGACCAGCACCCGCACCCTGACCCCGCGCCGCGCCGCGGCCAGCAGTTCGTCGAGGAACAGGTGGCCGGCGTCGTCCTCGTCGAAGATGTAGGTCTGCAGGTCGATCGAGGTGGTGGCGCTGCGGATCAGGTCGATCCGCGCCAGCAATGCATCCTGGCCGCGATCCAGGATCAATGCGTAGTGGTGCGGCGCGCCCGGCGCGCTCTGCGCGAAGGCGCGCGCGCCCAGCTGGTGCAGCGGCGAGGGCCGCGCGCAGGCGTCCTCGCGGGTGCAGTCGATCCGGGTGGCGCGCGCCGACAACGCGATCGCCTCGCTGCGCGTGCGCTGCGCCGGCGGCAGCGTCGTGCAGGCGACGCCGGACAGCGCCATCAGCAGCGCCAGCGCGCGGATCGCCGCGCTCATGCGCCGTCGTCCCGGCGTACCCGCATCCGCAGCGAGAAGCGCACGTCCTCGGACACCGCGAACTTCCAGCGGTCCATGCCGTAGTTGCTGCGGCGGATGCTGCCGGTGGCGACCACGTCGCAACCGATTCCGGGCTGGTCGCAGCCGGAAGGCTGGATCAGGAAGACCTCGCGCCGACGCACGCCGCGGATGCGCAGGGTGCCGGTCAGGGCGCCGCCGTGCTGCAGCAGGGCGGGCGCATAGGCGTCGGACAGGAATTCCACCTGCGGCCAGTGGTCGGCCTCGAAGAAACCGCCGCCGCGGGTGAATCGCGTATAGCCCGGATGGCCGACGATCTCCACGTCGCGGGTCGACAGCAGCAGCCGTACCTGGCGGCGGCCGTCGGGCAGTTCGCCGACTTCGCCGTGGACGGTCGGGAAGCGCCCTTCGAGCACCTGTCCCCAGCGCGTCTGCAGCTGGAAGCCAACGCGCGAGGCGACGCCGTCGATCTCCGCCGCCAGCGCCAGCGTGGTGGCGGCCAGCATTGCCGCGCCCAGGCACCAGGCGCCCTTCATCCGGGCGCGACCGGGATCGAGGCTCACGGCCACCAGAAGGCGGACAGGGTCGCGATACCGGGTTCGATCGCCGCGTCGGCGGGCAGGGCCAGCACCGCGATGCCGGCCGGGGGCATGCCGCGGTAGTCGCCGGACTGGCCGCTGTGCATCAGTGCGGCGAGGTGTTCCAGCCCGGGGTTGTGGCCGACCAGCAGCAGCCGCTCGGCGTCGCGATGGGTATCGGCCAGCGCCGCCAGCGTGCCCGCGGTCGCCTCGTAGATGGCATCGTCCAGCCGCTGCTCGACGTAGCCGATCGCGCCGAGCACCGCTTCCAGGGTTTCGCGCGTGCGCCGCGACGGCGAACACAGCACGCAATCGGGAACCAACCCCTGTTCGGCGAGCCAGCGGCCTGCGGCTTCGGCCTCGGCCAGGCCCTCGGGCGACAACGGCCGATCGAGGTCGGCCTGGCCGGCGCTGGCCGGTTCGGCATGGGCGTGGCGCAGCAGGATCAGTTCTCTCATGCCGGTGCTCCCGGTGGATGGGCGTGCGCGTGCCCGCGGATGCCGCAAGCGTAGCCGAGCGCGCGTGCGATGGCGTGAGCAAGGAAGGCGTCGGCGGGGACTGCGGTCAACTCACTTCTTCAGCCAGCGCAGCAACGGTTGCCAGTCGTCCTGGTGTTCGCGCACCTGCGCGGAGTGGTAGTCGAACAGGCTCTTGCCGAGCCCGACCAGCACCGAATACGCCTGGCTGTCGCGCAGCTGCGCCACCACCGGGTAGGGCCATTGTTTCCACAGGTCCAGGGCCTGCTGCGAGGCGTTGGTCCAGGGCCGCAGCTTGTTGCCCACCAGCCCGACCGGCAGCTCGCCGCGGCGCACCCGCGCCAGCTTGGCGAGGCTGTCGAGGAACGGCACCGTGGCTTCGATGTCGAGGGTGGACGGCAACACCGGCACCAGCACCGCATCGGCGCGCTCCAGGAAGGGCATCAGCTCATGGGCCATCGCCCCGGCGGCGGCATCGATCACCACGAACTGGGTGTTCTCGGGCAGCGCGCGCTGCCAGCCGCGTGCGGCCTTGCTGCCGTCCAGCGGCAGCACCGCGCTGTCGAGCCCGGCGCGGCGCTCGGCCCAGCGGGTCGAGGAACGCTGCGGGTCGGCATCGACCAGCACCGTGCGCTTGCCGGAAAGCGCGGCCTGCGCCGCGAGGTGCGTGGCGATGGTGGTCTTGCCGGCACCGCCCTTGGAACTGGCCACCAGGATCGTTTTCATCCGCGACTCCGCCGTGAACACGAAGCCCGCAGCCTAACACCGCCCCGGCGGCCCGTGGCTCAGGCCGGGCGCGCGGACCAGCCGCGGCCGGACGCGTAGTGGAACCGCCGCCGGGCCGAGCAGGTGAAGGCATCGCGGCCGGGCGTCCAGGCCATCGTCTCCAGCGCCATGTCGGCGGCGCCGATGCGAAGAACGTTGAAGGCATTGGCCTCGCCGCGTTCGCGGGTCGAGGTCGCGGTGCCGGCCTGGACCACCAGCGCGGCGAAGCCGTCGATCTCGTAGCGCGCGGCGGTGTTGCCGGAATGCGAATGGTGCAGGTGCCCGGACAGGAACAGGTCGACGCCGCAACCGGAGAACGCCTGCATCGCCATCTGCGCGCGGCCGACGACGTCGCTTTCGTCGCCGTCGGCCGGGATGTCGAACGGATGGTGGCTGACCACGATCCGGGTCACGGCTTCGGGCAGGCCGCGGAAGCGGCGCGCGACTTCGGCCACCTGTTCGCGGTTGATGCGCCCGCCCTTGAACGCCAGCGAGCGCGCGGTATTGATCCCGATCACCGCGATCTCGTCGTCCCGGTAATACGGGAACTCGACTTCGCCGATGTAGCGGCGGAAGCGCCCCAGCGGCGACAGGAATCGCCGCAGCACGTCGTAAAGCGGGATGTCGTGGTTGCCCGGCACCACCAGCTGCGGGGTGGGCAGCGTGCGCAGGTACGCCGCGGCGGCGCGGAACTGGGCGCTGCGCGCGCGCTGGGTGAGGTCTCCGGACACCACCAGCAGGTCCGGGGCGCATGCCGAGAGCGCCTGTGCCAACGGCTCCAGCAGCTCGGGATCGACGCGCCCGAAATGCAGGTCGGAAATGTGGGCGACGGTCCGCATCACCCGGCCTGCTGCGCGGGCGCGAATACCCGCAGCGCGCCCGGCCTGACCGCGAAGCGCACCGGCGTGGCCATCGCCTCGACTTCGCCGTCGCGGGCCACGTCCAGCCGTGGCGCGCGCGCCTCCACGGTCAGCGCGCCGACGCTGAAGGCGTCGAGGTCGCGGGCGCCGGACATGCCGCGCAGCAGCGTGCGCAACGCCAGCCACAGCAGGCCCAGGGCGGTGCGCGGGTGCAGGACGTACAGCGACAGCGTGCCGTCGTCCAGCCGCGCGCGCTGCCCGGCCTCGGGCCCCTGCACGATGTAGTCGTTGTTGCCGACGAACAGGAACGGCGTGTGCCGGCGCAGTTCCCTGCCCTCCAGGCCGATCACGACCTCGAAGGGATCCGGATCGCGCAGCGCGGCCAGGGTCGCCCGGCACAGCGCGATCCACTTGCCGCGCCCGAGCCGGCGCTGCTGCCGCTCGCGGTCCACCACGATGGTCGCGTACATGCCGATGCTGGCGTTGTTGAGGAACACCTTGTCGTTCACGGTGCCGACGTCGACGCAGCGGCTGCGGCCGGCGGCGATCACCCGCACCGCCGCATCCAGCTCCTCCGGGATGCCGAGGTCGCGCGCGAAATGGTTGAGCGTGCCCAGCGGCAGCACGCCCAGGGCGAGGCCATGCTCGAGCGCGCGGGCGGCGACCGCATTGACGGTGCCGTCGCCGCCGGCCGCGACCAGCGCGCCGGGCGATTGGCCGAGCGCACGATCCAGCAAGGCGTCCATGTCGCCGCCCGGCGACAGCTCGTGCAGGCTCGCCTGCAGGCCGTGCTGGCGGAACAATCCGAGCAATGCCGCTGCATCCGGTCGTCCATCGCCGGTGCCGGAACCGGCGTTGATGATCAAGGCAAGCGGTGCGGTCATGGCGCGTCCGTGGCAGGCAGGGCGCCATCCTCGTCAGGCAACCGTGCAAGCGGCGTGCATGCGCTCAGCGCGGATAGTGCTGGTCGACGTAGCGGCGCAGGCGCTCGGCGGCGGTGGCCAGGTCGGCGGCCAATGGCAGGATCGCCGGCCATTCCTCGCCGCGGCCGCTGGCTTCGAGCTGGCCGGCGGCTTCGGCCAGTTCGAGCGCGCCGACCATGCGCGCCGCGCCCTTGACCTTGTGCGCCTGGCGGGTGAGCGCCGGCAGGTCGCCGGCTTCGCGCGCGCTGTCGAGTTCGGTGAGGTCCTGCACGGTGCTGGCGAGGAAATCGTCGAGCAGTTCGCGTGCCACCGCGACGTTGCCGCCGGTGAGCGCATCGAGCGTGACCGGATCCAGCGCCGGCGGGTGCGCGAGCTGCGGCAACGCCACGGCGTCGGGCATCGCGGCATCGGCCGGCGCCGGGATCGTGTGCGGCAGCCAGCGCTGCAGCGCCGCGGTCAGCGCCGGGATGCCGACCGGCTTGGCCATGTAATCGTCCATGCCCGCGGCCAGGCAACGCTCGGCTTCGCCTTTCAGCGCCGACGCCGTCAGCGCCACGATCGGGGTGCGCACGCGACCGTCGCGCGCTTCCTCGGCGCGGATCGTGCGCGCCAGCTCGTAGCCGTCCAGGCGCGGCATGTGCACGTCCGACAGCAACAGCGCATAGCGGCCGCTGCGCCACTTCTGCAGTCCCGCCTCGCCGTCCTCGGCGGCCTCGCTGGCATAACCGGCCAGCGCCAGCTGGCGCGCGATCACCAGCCGGTTGGTGGGATGGTCATCGACCAGCAGCACCAGGCTGCGCTCGCGCTCGGCTTCCTCGATCGTGGGCAGGCTGCGCGCCATGAAGCCGGCGGCCGCGGTGGGCGAGGCAGGTTCCGGCGCGACCTCGGACGCCGGCGCGCGCGGCAACGTCACCATCAAGCGCATCGTGGTGCCCAGGCCCGGCACGCTTTCCATGCCGACTTCGCCGCCCATCAGTTCCGCCAGCCGGCGGCAGATCGCCAGCCCCAGGCCGGTGCCGCCGAAGCGCCGGGTGGTGTCGCCCTCGGCCTGCGAGAACGGCTGGAACAGCCGCGACTGCGCCTGGCTGCTGACGCCGATGCCGGTGTCGGTGACGCGGAAGCACAGCAGGTCGCGGCCCTGTTCCGGATCGCCGCGCGGATCGCCGCCGCGCCATTCCAGCACCGCCTGGACCACGCCGGCGTCGGTGAACTTGATCGCGTTGGAAAGGAAGTTGCTCAGGATCTGCCGCAGGCGCAGCGCATCGGCGTAATGCGCCGGCGGCACGCGTTCGTCGACGGTGCAGGTCAGGGTCAGTCCCTTGCTCGACGCCGAACCGCTGAAATTGGCGACAACGCTGTGGATCACCCGCGACAGGCTGGTCGCCACCGGCTGCAGCTCCAGCCGGCCGGCCTCGATCTTGGAGAAGTCGAGGATGTCGCCGATGATCTGCAGCAGCGATTGCGCCGACGACTGGATGACGTTGAGCGCGCGACGCTGGTCGGCGTCGAGCGACGTGTGCGCCAGCACCTCGACCATGCCGGTGACGCCGATCATCGGGGTGCGGATCTCGTGGCTCATCGCCGCCAGGAACGCGCTCTTGGCGTGGTTGGCCTCGACCGCGCCGGCCTCGCTGGCGCGCAGCCGCGCCTCGAGCTGCTTCAGCGAAGTCAGGTCCATCGCCATGCCGAGCACGCCGTGGGGCGCGCCGTCGGCGTCGTAGGTCAGCCCCAGCGCCAGCCACACCGGGACGCGGTGGCCGTCGCGATGCAGCATCTCCGCCTCGCCGGCGGGCAGGCCCAGCTCCGCGGCCAGGCGGAAGGCGCGCCAGTCCGGCGCCACCTTGCGCCCCAGCCGCGCCCCCAACCCCTCGGCCAGGCGTTCGTATTCGCCCGGCACGACCAGGAACGGCGCGCAGTCGCCGCCGTGCTCCAGCGGCGACGCCGCGCGCTTGCCGAGGAAGGCGTCGGCCGGCTGCCCGAGCAGTTGCTCGGCGGCCTTGTTGAACAGCGTGTAGCGGCCGCGGTCGTCCACCCCCATGATCGCGATCGGCGCGGTGTCGACCATCGACCGCAGGAAGCGCTCGCGCTGCTCGAGCTCGGCGCGCACGCGCTCGTTGCGCACCAGCTGCTCGGTGAGCTCGGTCTCGAAGCGCAGCACGTCGCCGCGCATGTCCACGAACGCGTCCATGACCTGGCCGAGCTCGCCACGCGGGCGCTCGTCGACCGCGCTGACGTAGTCGTGCTCGCGCATGCGCTGCGCCATCCGGGTCAGGCTCTCGATGCCGCGATAGGCATCGCGCAGGATCCTGCGCCCGGCCAGCGCCGCCGCCAGCAACGCCAGCAGCGACAGCGCGATGCGCAGCGCGCTGGTGCGATAACCGCGCTGGACGTCGGCGCGCACCGTGGCCTGCGCCTGGACCATCGCCAGGTCGCTGAGCTTCTGCAGCCGCGTGGCGACCGGGTCGAGCGCCGGATACAACTCGGTGTCGGCGAACTGTCCCAGTGCATGGATGTCCCGCCGCAGCAGGATCGCGCGCAGATCGAGCAGGGCGCGGTCGGCGCGCAACCGCGCCTGCGCAGTTTCGGCGAACAGGCGCTGCTGCGCGGGCATCCGCGGCATCTGCTCGAGTTCGCGCCAGTTGCGCTGGATCCCGGCATGCGCGCGGTCGAGCGTCGCCACGCCCTGCGGCCAGTCGACCAGGTAGTTGCGGACCTTGAAGGTGGTGTCGACCACGCCGATGGTATAGCCATCGGAGACCGCCTTGAGCGCGCGCAGCCGGCCCAGCGAGTGGTCGCGCAGCGACTGCAGCGACTGCCGGGCGCGGTACTGCGCGATCTCATCGATCACCAGCACGGTGGTGCCGGCCAGCAACAGCAAGCCGAACAGCGCCAGCAACTGGCGGCGGATGCTCGGGCTGGATTGCCGCGGGCGCATGGCCGCGGCTCAGTGTTCCGGACGCCGCCAGCGCGCGACCACGGCTGCCAGTTCCTCGCCCGGCACCGGCCTGGCGATCAGGTAGCCCTGGGCCATGCCGCAACCCAGTTCGGCCAGCATCTGCCAGTCCTCGATGGTTTCCACGCCCTCGGCCACCACCTCCAGCTGCAGCTTGCGCGCCAGCTCCAGGCTGGCCTCGATCACTGCGCGCTTGCGCGGATCGGTGTACGCGCCGGAGACGAAACCCTGGTCGATCTTGAGTTCGGTGAACGGGATCTGCGACAGCTGCGACAGCGACGAATAGCCGGTGCCGAAGTCGTCGATCGACAGTCCGAAGCCCTTCAGCCGCAGCCGCGCCAGCACTCCGAGGCCGCGCGCGGCATCGGCCATCAGCGAACTCTCGGTGATCTCGAGCACCACCTCGCGCGGATCCACGCCGTGGTCCTGCACCATCTGCTGGTAATGGTCCGCGGCGGCCGGATCGGCGAGGGTCGACGGCGACACGTTGACCGACAGGTGCAGGCGCAGGCCATGCTCGTCCCAGCGCCGCTTCCACAGGCAGGCCTGCTCGAGCATCACGTCGGTCAGGCGTTGCGCCAGCCCCTCGCGCTCGACCAGCGGCACGAACTGCATCGGCCGCACGATGCGGCCATCGCCGCGGCGCCAGCGCGCCAGCGCCTCGACCGACACCACCTTGCCGTTGCCGAACTCCACCTGCGGCTGGAACCACGGCAGCACCTCGCCGTGCAGCAGCGCGGCGCGGATGTCCTCGATGCCGACCTCGACCGGCTCCTCGTCGTCCTGCTCCTGCAGGCGCACCTCATAGGCGGCGAGCACCCCGCGCAGCTTTTCGACGGTGATCGGCTTCTCGACGATGCCGAGCACGCGCAGGCCGTAGGCGCGGCTCATGGTCTGCACGGCGTTGAGCAGCGCCGGATCGAGCGCGCTCACCAGCGCCACGCCGCGCGCCAGCCGCTGCTGGGCGACATGGCCGATGAACTCGATGCCGTCCATGCCGGGCATGTCCAGATCCACCAGCACCACGTCCGGCGGCTCCGGCAGGCGCTGCAGCAGTTCCAGCGCGCCGATGCCGTCGGCGGCTTCGTGCGCGGATTCGATCCCGAGTTCGGCCAACAGCCGCAGCGCCATGCGGCGCTGGAAGCCGTGGTCCTCGACCACCATGACCTGCAGTGCGGACAGGGTCATCGCATCTCCCCCGGATGGATGCGCGTCGCGAGCGGCCAGCCTACCCCAGCCGTGGCCGGCCGCGATACAGCGACGGGTGGATCCCGGGGTTGCGGCAGCGCGTCGATCCGCTCGCGGCGCGGGCCACCGGATCCGGCACGCGCGAACCGCAACCGGACCTGTCGCGGCTGCTAACGCGCGGCCATGTGCAAACCGCCACCGCCGGCGCGTCGCGCGCTGGCGAGGATCTGGCGCGCGTTGCGCCCGCTGCAGCCGAACCAGCGCGAGCCCGACAGCCAGTCGGCCTCGTCGGCATAGGCGAACAGCAACTGGCCATCCTTGAGCGTGTCGATCACCGCGTGCGCCACCTGCGGCCGCAACGCGGGGCACCCCCAGCTGCGGCCGAGCCGGCCCTGGCGCCGGGCCTGGCCCGGATCCACGTACGGCGCCCCGTGCATCACGATCAGCCGCTGGCGGGCGTTGTCGTTGAAGCCCGGATCCAGCCCGTCCATGCGCAGCGAATACCCGTTGCCGCCGACATAGGTGTCGGCGGTGGCGAACAGGCCCAGGCTGCTCTGGTGGCTGCCGTCGCGGTTGGAGAACGCGGTGGCGAAATTCTCGCCACTGCCGCGGCCGTGGGCGACGTGCTCGTCGTACAGCAGCACGCCGCGGTCCAGGTCGAACACCCACAGCCGTGGCTGGGTCGACGGCCTGGTGTAGTCGATCACCGCCAGCCGCGAGCCGCCGGCGACATCACCGGCGGCCAGCGCGCAGCTGCGCGCTTCCAGCGCCAGCGCCAGCACCCCGCGATCGGCGGTCGGCGCCAGGCGCGACAACTGCGCCAGCAAGACGGCGTTGCCGGCGTCGGCGGGTGCGGGCGCGGGCGCCGCCGGGACAGCCGCCGCCGGCGGCGCGGCAGGTGGGGCGTTCCGGCGCGATTCGGGGGCAGCGCAGGCGGCCATTGCAGCGGCAGCCAGCAAGGTCAAGGCGAGGTGAAAACGCGACATGGCCGCAGGATAGCGGCCTTAGTCGCCGCTTGGCTGAACCGGGGCCTCGGGCTCGGCTTCGAGCACGATGATGCCGTCGGCATCGGCGGCCTGCGCGGCCATGTGCACGCCCAGGGAATCGCCGGTGACCACCAGCGTGGCGCCCGGGGCGAGCGTGTCGTAAAGCGCCGTGGCGAACGCCGGCGACAGCTGCAGCTGGCCGGCGCGGACCGCGGCCACCAGCGCGTCGGCCTGCCCGTCCGGCGCGGCCGCGGTCGCCTCCATCCAGCGCCGCGCCGGGCGGCCCGGGACCACCGAGCTGGCGCCGGCGCCGTCACCTTCGAGCAATACCCAGGCACGCGTGCCGGTGAAGGCCGGACCCTCCCAGCGCACTGGCGCGCGCCCGATTTCCACGCCCTGGCGCAGTACCGCCAGTTCGCCGTCGCCCAGGCTCAGGACCACGGTCAGCGGCCCCGCCGGCGCCAGTTCCGGCTGCCAGTGATAGCTTCCGGCCGCGATCGCCCCCTGCGGCGGCCGCGGCTGCCCGGTGCCGGGCGCCACCGGCGCGAACCAGCCCGGATAGGCCACGGTGGGTGCGTGCGAGGCGGCGTCGGCGATCACCACGGTCATCCCGCGGGCGGTGGTCGCGAACAGCAGCTCGGAGAACCCGTACGGCAGGCGCACGCACCCGTGCGAGGCCGGATAGCCCGGCAGCCTGCCGGCATGCAGCGCGATCCCGTCCCAGGTCAGCCGCTGCATGAACGGCATCGGCGCGCTGTCGTAGAGGTTGGAGTAATGCTCGCGGCGCTTTTCCAGGATGGTGAACACGCCGGTCGGAGTCTCGTGCCCCGGCATCCCGGTGCTCACCGTCGACACGCCGATGCGCACGCCGTTGCGGTACACGTGGGCGCGTTGCTCCGGCAGGCTGACCACCACCACCACCGGCCCGCTCGGCGCCAGCTCCGGCATCCACAGGTATTCGCCCGGCGCCAGCGCCGGCTCGGCGGCCACCGCCGGCAGCGCGGCGGCCAGCAACAGCACGCTCGCCATCCAGCGGTGCGCGCGTACAACGGTGGCGCTACGGACGAGACCCATGGCGCCAGTCTGCGCTCGACACCGTGCGCGGGCCTTGACCCGGGTCAACGTGACCACCAAAGGCATTTGCCAGGCCGTGCGCCGACTGCAACGGCGTGAATCCGCATGGCCGAGCGCAGGCACCGGCAACGCGTCCAGGCGCCGGCGCCAACGGCGATTCCAACGTTCGGCGGTGGCGATGGCGCGCTGCGCGGATGGCCGGCAGCCCGCAGCACGCACCGCGATCCCGGCCGCGCCACCCCACGAAAGCACCGCGCCCCACTGCGCGCGCGCGACGTGTTTTGCACGCCGCACGATCCCTTGTAGCGGCTGCAGGTGGGCCGGGCCAGTCCGGTTCGGCGCCGGGTCGACGAGGTGTGTGCTATACCCGGCCTGCATCGACTTGGAGATCCAGGGCCACGCATGCAGTTTTCCACGGACCGCACCCCAGGTACCGGCACCGGGAACCCGCTGGCCTGGCTGCGGGCATTGTCGGAGGCCGACAGCGCCCGCGAGGTCGCCAGGCAGGTGGTGCGGATCGCCTCCACGCTGCCGGGCTGCACGCATGCCCAGGTGGCCTGGGAGCTGGACGCGGACGCGCCCCCGGCTTGCGAGCCCCAACAGCCGATCGACGCTGCCGACCTGGCGATGCTGCGGGCCGCCGCCGCCGACGGCAGCGCGTGGCGTGACGGCCAGCGCCGGGCCGCGTTCGCGTTTGCCGATCGCGCCGGCGCCCCGGTATTGCTGCTGGTGTTCGCGCAGGCGCAGGCGGATGCCGGGCTTCCGGATTCGTTCGGCGACACGCTGCGAATGGCCGATCGCCACATGTGGCGCCAACTGGCGTTGGCTGGCCTGCTCGACACGGTCGCCGGGCTTGAACACGCCGAGAAACTGCAGCGCGCGCTGTTCGCGATCGCCGACCTCGCCGGATCCGATCGCGACATGCCGGAGATGCTGCGCGGGATCCACAAGATCATCGCCTCGCTGATGTATGCGGAAAACTTCTTCATCGTGCTGCATGACGCCGAGCGCGCCAGCATCCGCTTCCTGTATTTCGCCGACATCGAGGACACCGCGCCGCGCGACCCGGGCCGCGAGATCCCGCTGGCCACGCGCGAGCACACCCTGACCTGGTACCTGATCCGCGACGGCGTGGCGCTGATGGGCCGCACCGAGGAGCTGCGTCGCCAGGTCTCCGGCCCGTTGGCGGTTTTCGGTCCCGACAGCTACGACTGGCTCGGGGTTCCGATGTTGCGCGACGGCAAGGTGCTCGGCGCGCTGGTGGTGCAGAGCTACATCGACGAAGTCCGCTACAGCGACAAGGACATGGCGCTGCTCGAATTCGTCGGCAGCCACATCCTGACGGCGCTGGAGCGCAAGCAGGGCCAGGCCGCGCTCGAGGAATCGGTGCGCCTGCGGACGCAGGAACTGGCCGAGGCCAACCGCGGCCTGCAACTGGAAATCCTGGAGCGGCAGCGCGCCGAGCGGCTCCAGGCCGCGCTGTTCCGGATCGCCCAGCTCGCCACCGCCGACATCAGCCAGGACGAGTTCTACCGCCAGGTGCATGCGGTGGTGGGGACGCTGCTGGACGCGCGCAACTTCTTCATCGCGCTGCTCAGCGAGGATCGCCAGACGCTTGCGTTTCCGTACGCGGTCGACGAGAGCAACGAGGTCCGCGGCAGCCGGCCGGTGGGCCGCGGGCTGAGCGAATACGTGCTCGCCCATGGCAAGGGCATCTTCCAGACCGACGACATCCTGGTGTTGGCCGACCAGGGCCACATCGACCTGGGCATGGTGGGCGAACTGGCCCGCTGCTGGCTGGGCGTGCCGCTGCTGGTCGGCGACGAGGTCATCGGCCTGGTGGTCGTGCAGAGCTACTCCGAGGAGGACCGCTACACGGCCGCGGACGAGGAACTGCTGACATTCGTCGCCTCGCAGATCGCCAACAGCCTCAGCCGCCGGCGCGCCGCGCTGATCCAGCAACAGATGCTCGCCCAACTCGAGCGCCGGGTGCAGGAACGCACCGGCGAGCTGCGTCGCGAGATCCAGGAACGCGAGCGCGTCCAGGAGCAGCTCAAGCACCAGGTGATGCACGACGCCCTGACCGGCCTGCCGAACCGGGGCTACCTCCGCGAACGGCTGGAGCGCGTGCTCGGCCTGCTCAAGCGCGACGCGCGGCGGCAATGCGCGTTGCTGTACCTGGACATCGATCGCTTCAAGGTGATCAACGACAGCCTCGGCCACCTCGCCGGCGACGACTACCTCAGGGAAATCGCGCAACGCCTGCTGACCTGCGTGCGCGAGCCGGACCTGGTTGCGCGCCTGTCGGGGGACGAATTCGCGATCCTGCTCGAGGACGTGCCGTTGCCCGGCACTGCGGTCCGCGTCGCCCGGCGCATCCTGGAAGTCCTCGCCCGGCCGCTGCTGATCGCCGGCAAGGAACTCGAGCCCTCGGCCAGCATCGGCATCGCCATCGCCGACAGCGGCTACGAGCTTGCCGACGCGCTGCTGCACGACGCCGACGTCGCCCTGTACCGCGCCAAGGGCCTGGGCCGCAAGCGTTTCGAGCTGTTCGATGCCTCGCTGCAGAAGCGCGCCGTGGACGTGTTGACGATGGAGCGCGAGCTGCGCATCGCGTTGCAGGAAAACCAGTTCGTGCCCCATTTCCAGCCGATCGTGAGGCTGGACACCAACCAGGTGCAGGGTTACGAGGCCCTGATCCGCTGGAACCACCCGGCACGCGGGCTGATCGGGCCCAGTGAGTTCCTGCAGATCGCCGAGGAGAGCAGCAACATCGAGGCGATCGACTGGTGGATGTTCGAGCACAGCAGCGCGCTGGCCGCGGAGCATTTCAGCGACGAGCGCTACCTCGCGGTCAATGTCTCGGCGCTGCATTTCCGCCGCGAGGATTTCTGCGGGCGCCTGCTCGACACGCTGCGCCGTAGCGGGCTGCCGCCCTCGCGGTTGGTGATCGAGGTGACGGAAGGTTCCCTGCTGGACGATCCCGAAGGCGTGCGCGACATCCTGGCCACCCTGCGCAGGGACGGCATCGGCGCGGCGCTCGACGATTTCGGCACCGGCTATTCCTCGCTCAGCTACCTGCACACGTTTCCGCTGCGGATCGTCAAGATCGACCGCAGTTTCGTCGCCCGCCTGGGCGAATCGGGCAGCGGCAACAGCGAAGCGGTGGTCGGCTCGATCCTGGCGCTGGCCAGCGCACTCGGGGTGGAGGCGGTGGCCGAGGGGATCGAGACCGAGGCACAACGCGACAGGCTGCTGGCGATGGGTTGCCGGTTCGGGCAGGGTTACCTGCTGGGCCGCCCGGCGCCGCTCGGCGGCCAGCCAGCCGCCGGCTGAAGTCGCCGCGCGCCGCCTACCTGCGCGGCGCGAAGATCTCCGCGAGGCGATCCGGCGTGCCCTTGATCCGCTCCAGGTGCGGATAGCGCAAGCCACCGTGGTAGTCGATCGCCACGGTGCGGTAGCGGTCGAACTCCTTCACCAGCAACTGGATCGGGGCCTTGCCGGTAGTGGCGGCCTTGACCGCATCCTCGAGCAGTTCCTTGCCGTATTCCTGGCCGTTGACCGCCACCACGGTGGTGCCGCTGCCCAGGCCCGCGTTGAACGCCGGACTGTCCCAGCGCACGTCGCCGATCTTGCCGTCCTTGTCCAGCGACAGGCCCAGCGAGTACACGAAGTCGGCGCCGCCGCGGCTGTCGCGCGACTTGGCGAGCGCGCTCGGTTCGTCCTTGTAGACCAGCTTCCAGCCGCTGGCCTCGATGCCGCCGGTCAGGCCGACCTTGCCGTCCAGGCGATCGCGCAGGAAAGTCGCCCAGTCGTACGGCATCACGCCGTCGAGCGTGGCCACCACGTCGTCGAACGTATACGTGTCCTGCACCTTCCACTCGCCGTCGTTGACGCCGAAGAAGGCCTTGGCGAAGTTGTCCAACGACTTCTTGTTGCCGGTCTGGTTGCGGATCAGCGCGTCGGCCTCGAGCCAGATCATCTGCCCGGCCGAGTAGTAGTCCTCGCTCAGCTGGTAGTTGCGGTACGCACGCGGCGCGCGCGAGGCGATGATCGGATCGTTGGTGGTGTCCTGCACGTTGCGCCAGGACAGGCCCGGGCGGTTGTCGGCGTAGGTCGCCGCCACCATCGCCAGCGCATCGCGCGAGGCGTCCATCGGCCGCATGCCGCTGCGCGCGGCGAGCACGTTGCCCCAGTACTGGGTCTGGCCTTCGTACACCCACAGCAGGCTGTCGCGCATCGGCACGTTGAAGTTCGGGGTCCACAGGTCGGCCGGGCGGCGGTACTTGCCGTTCCAGGAGTGGGTGTACTCGTGCGCCAGCAGGTCGGTGAAGCCGGCCTTCTCCTTCCAGCCGGTGAAATAGTCGGTGCCGACGCCGTTCTCGCTGGAGCGCTGGTGCTCCAGGCCGTTGCCGCCCATCTGCTCGGACAGCGAGAACAGCAGGTCGTAGTGGTCGTAGTGCTGCGCGCCGAACAGCTTGAGCGCCTGCGCGACCATCGCCTTGTGCTGCGCGACCTGCTCGGGCTTGGTCTCCAGGTACTTGGGCGCGTCGGCGACCATGCTCAGGCGCACCGGCACCTTGCCGCCGGCCGGGGTCAGGTCGATCTGCCTGGCGTAACGGCCGGCGTACACCGGCGAGTCGGCGAGGATGTCGAGCGGGACGTCCTGGTAATCGACGGTGCTGCCGGACGTGCTCTCGACGTCGAGCGCGGTGTACGCGGTCCAGCCGGCCGGGTAGGTCACGATCGGATCGAACCGGATCTGGTGGCCGTAATGCCCGGCCGGGTACAGCAGGGTCGAGATCCACTGCAGGTTGAGCATGTCCGGCGCCATCACCACGCGCCCCTGGGCGCGGTCGGTGGGCGTCAGGAATTCGAACTGCGCGACGAGCGACTGCACGCCTTCGGGCACGGTGACGTGGAAGGCATGCACGTCGAGCGTGTCGCGCTTCCACGCCAGTTCCTGCCCGTTGGCGCTGAAGGTGATGCCGGCGACCTTGTCGATCGCGCCGCGCGGCGAATGGCCGCCGGGGATCCATTCCGGATACAGCAGGGTCAGCTCGCCGGGCTGCACCGGGATGGTCTCCTTCACCCGGAAGATCCGCTGCGCCAGGTTGGTGGCGTCGACCTCGACCTTGATGGTGCCCGGCGCATAGGGCGTGTCCTGCGGCGCCGGGATTTCGGCATGCAGGCTGCCGGCGAGCGCCAGCGACAGGACGGACAAGGCAAGGCGGCGACGCGACATGGACGATCCCCAGCAAACGGACAAGCGCTCCATCCTAGCGGGCGCCTGCCGCGCCGCCCCTGCCAAAAGGCACGGCCGGCGTGACCGGTTGCCGGTTACCGGTTCGGCGGACGCGGCGCCGGCGCACTGTCGCGCCGCCACACCAGGCAGCGGTTGTTGGCCGGCATCGCCACGTCGTCGAGCAGCCGCAGCCCGATGCCGCGGGCGAGCGCATCCACCGCCTCGAAGTCGCGGATGCCCGAGCGCGGGTCGCGCGCCTTCAGCCAGCCATCGAAGGCGCGATTGCTGTCGCTGCTGAAGCCGCCGCCGTAATTGAACGGGCCGTAGACCGCCAGCACGCCGCCCGGCGCCCGCAACACCCGGCCGACGCCCGCGAAAAACGCTTCCACCTGCGCCCACGCCATGATGTGCAGGGTGTTGGCGCTGAACACCGCATCCAACCCCACGGCGGGCCACGGCCCGCGCGCGACATCCAGCTCGACCGGTATCGGCGTGTTCGCCAGCCCCGTCTCGTCCAGCCACGAGCCGATCCCCGGCAGGTTGTCCGCCACGTCCGAACACTGCCAGGTGAGCCACGGCATCGCCGCCGCGAAATGCACCGCGTGCTGGCCGCTGCCGCTGCCGATTTCCAGCACGCGCGCGCAGTCGGCGAAGTGCTCGCGCAACACCGCGAGGATCGGCTCGCGGTTGCGTTCGCAGGCGGGTGAAAACGGTTTTTCGGTCATTGCGGCGCCACCTCGAGGCATTTCCCACGAACCCATTGGAGTGCTGGACCCAAGCCTGCGGCAAGACGCACCCGGCCGCTTCGCCGACCCCCGCCCGCGGTCCTCCGGCCCGCCCGCATCCTGCGCCGGGCCGGTCTCAGCGATGGCGAGCCGCGTCCGCGTTTACGCGCGGCACACGCATCCCCGGCAATGCTGGGGTCCTTCCAATCGCGCAGGAGCACGCCCATGTCCAGGATCGCCGTTCCGCTGGCCGCCACGCTGGTGCTGTCCATGGCCGCCTGCGCGCCGATGCCGCCCACGACCGGCGGACCGCTGCCGCCGGCTTCCTTCCAGTGCGTGGCCGAGCCGGCCGCCTGGGCGATCGGCCAGGCCGCGACCGCCGAGGTGGTCGAGCGCATCCGCGTGGATACCCGCAGCCGCATCGCCCGCGTGCTGCGCCCGGGGCAGGTGGTGACGATGGAATTCAGCGCCGAGCGCGTCAACGTCAACGTCAACGAGCGCAACGCGATCATCGGCATCACCTGCGGTTGACCCGGCGGCGCGGGGTTGCCCGCGCGGCGTCGCGTTCCGGCTAGACTCCGGCGAACCGCTCCGGGAAGGCCGCATGCGTCGATACGCCTGGATCTTCGTCGCGCTGGCCGTGCTGGCGCTGTGGGCATGGCAGCAACGCACGCCGCCGCCGGTGGGGGCCCCGGCAGCATCGACCACGCAGGCAACGACTCCGGGTGCGTCATCGCGGTCCTTGCCGCCCGGCGCCGACGGAGCCTTGGGCGGCACCCGTACCGACACGGCCCGATGGCCGGCCTGGCTGCCGCCGGAAGCGATCGACACCCTTGGCCGGATCGAACGCGGCGGGCCATTCGCGCAGCGCCAGGACGGCGCCGTCTTCCACAACCGCGAACGCCTGCTGCCGCCACGGCCGCGCGGCTACTACCACGAGTACACGGTTCCGACGCCGGGTTCGCGCGATCGCGGCGCGCGCCGGATCGTCACTGGCGACAGGCCGCCGGCCGAATATTTCTACAGCGACGACCACTACCGCAGCTTCCGCCGCTTCATGCCGCCGCGAGGCGCGCGATGAGCGATTTCCCGATCGAACTGCGCGCGCTGCTGGCCGACGCCACCCAGTGCGGAATGTACTTCGTCGATGCGCGCGACCGCGAGGCGCTGGCGATCGCGGCGAAGTCGCTGGACTTCGCGCAGGCCACGATCGACCTCGCCGGCTGCAGCGGCAAGGACGATGCGCTGGCGCGCTTCGCCAGGGCGCTGGCCTTCCCCGAATGGTTCGGCGGCAACTGGGATGCGCTGGCCGATTGCCTGTCCGACCTGTCGTGGTGGCCGGCGGACGGCTACGTGCTGCTGCTGGAACACGTCGACGCCTGGCGCGCCGCGGCGCCGGAGGATTTCGACACGCTGGTGGACATCGTCAACGGGGCCGCCGCCGGCTGGGCCAGGATGCGCAAGCCGTTCTGGGCGCTGATGCCGTTGCCGGCCGATGCGCTGGTGGCGATGGCCGACTAGCCATCCGCGTTGTCGTAGGAGCGGCTTACAGCCGCGAGCTTTCCCATGCAGGCCGGAACGTTGCAGCAAGAGCTCGCGGCTGTAAGCCGCTCCTACGGAAGCCGGTCGCGGATACGTTCAGGCGCGGTCGTCGATGCCGATCACGCCGGCTTTCTTTGCGCAGTGGGCGCAGCAGTAGAAGGTGCCGGCGTGCTCGGCGCCGTGGCCGATGATCCGGCAGCCGCAGTGCGCGCAGGTCGGCGCCAGCGCGTGGATCGCGCACTCGAACGAATCGAAGGTGCCGGAATCGTCGTACGTGGTGACGGTAAACGCCTTGTCGTAATCGTTGCCGCAGACGTCGCATCGGGGCATGGCGCACCTGTGGGAGGGGGACCGGGCGCCAGTGTCGGCGCCCCGGGCGTCATGCATCGGTGAAGGCTGTTCAGCCGCGCCGGGGGCCGCCGGCGTTGCGATGCGCACGCGCGAGGAAACGCAGCGCGGCCTGTTCCCACTGGCGCTCGCCGCGCGCGGCCGCGGCCGCCTTCGCCAGGCTGCCGTCGCGCCAGCCCGCGAACACCGCCGGATCGATGTAGGCCTTGCGGCACACCGCGGGCGTGTTGCCCAGTGCGTGCGCCACTTCCTTGACGATCGCGTTCTGCAGCGACGCCAGCGCGCGTTCGCCGGCGATGGTGCCATCGGCCTTGTACGGCAGCGTGGTCCGCGCCAGCCGCTGGAACGCGGCCAGGGTTCCGCCCCAGGTGCGGAAATCCTTGGCGGTGAAGTCGCTGCCCATCGCCTCGCGCAGGTAGTCGTTGACCTGTCCCGAGTCGACCGGCGCGACGGCGCCGTCGTCGTCGCGGTACTGGAACAGCGCCTGCCCCGGCAACTGCTGCACGTGCCGGACCAGGCGCGTGAGCCGCGCGTCGTCCAGCACCACGTCGTGCTCCTGCCCGCCCTTGCCGCGGAACCGGAACCGCGCGCGCCCGCCGCTGGCGAACGCGACATGGCGGTTGCGCAACGTGGTCAAGCCGTAGGAACGGTTGCTGGCCGCATAGGCCTCGTTGCCGATCCGCACCAGGGTTTCGGCCATCACCGCCACCACGATCGCCAGCACCTTCTGCCGCGGATAGCCCGGCAGCGCCAGGTCGCGGCGCAACACCCGGCGCAGGTGCGGCAGGGCCTTGCCGAAGGCGACCACGCGATCGAACTTGCCGTCGCCGCGCAGCCGCTGCCACTCCGTGTGGTAGCGATACTGCTTGCGGCCGCGCGCGTCGCGCCCGGTGGCCTGCAGGTGGCCGCGCGCCTGCGCGCAGATCCAGACGTCACGGTAGGCCGGCGGGATCGCGAGCCCGCGGATGCGCTCGAGGGTCGCCGCGTCGCGGACGATGGCGCCCTGGGCATCGAGGTAACGGAAGCCGTTGCCGGCGCGGCGCCGGCGCAGGCCCGGATCGCGGTCGCTGACATAGCGCAGTCCGGCGTCGGTGGCGGCACGCTGGGCGTCGGCGGGAGTGTGCTGCGGCATGCGCCCGAGCATCCCGGCGGCGCCGTCAACGCCGCGCAACGATTCACCCGGCGTTCGCGGCCTGCGCCGATGATGCACTCCCCATCCCGGCAGGCGCAGTGGACGCCACCGACATGCCTCCAGCCGCCACGGCAACGCAAGCCACCGGCACCGGCGACCTCGCGGACGGCGTCGCGCGCCTGCGCGCGGTGCTGTTCGACGCCGACCGCGACGACCGCACGCTGCAGGAAGCGGAGGTGGATCCCGGCGCGCTCGACGATCGCCAGCTGCTGTGGCTGGACGTGGAGCAGACCGGGGAGCAGCCGCCCACCGCGCTGCTTTCGCGGCTGGCGCAGCGGCTGGGCCTGGGCGATGCCGCGGCCGCGGCGCTGCAGTCCTTCGACGGCCACGCCCGGCTGCAGAACTTCGGCGACTGGTTCGCCGCCCAGGCGATCGTGGTCGAGCACGAGGGCCGGCTCAAGTTCACCGGCCGCGGGCTGGCGATCATCTCCGGCCGCAACTTCGTGCTCACCGTGCACCGCGGGCCGCTGGTGTTCATGGACCAGCTGCGCGCCCGGGAACACGCCGACACCCGGCTGGGCATGCTCAGCGCCGAAAGCTTCACCGCGTCGCTGCTGGACTGGCAGCTGGTGAGTTACTTCGATGCGGTCTCGGATTTCGAGGCCGCGGTGGACCGGCTGGAAGTCGGGATCCTCGCCAGCCGGCGCAACCCGGAAAGCCTGCCCGAGCTGGCGCAGCTGCGCCGCGGCGCTTCGCGCCTGCGGCGGATGCTGGCGCCGCATCGCAACCTGTTCAGCGCGCTGGCGCGGCCGGATTTCAGGCCCGATGCCGATGGCGACGCCAACGCGCATTTCATCGCCCTCGACGAGCGCTTCGCGCGGGCGATGGACGCGGTCGAGAACGCGCGCGACCTGGTGGTCGGCAGCTTCGAACTGTTCACCACCCGCACCGCGCAACGCACCAACGACACCATGCGCGTGCTGACCGTGGTCACCGTGCTGCTGGGCACGCTGGCGGTGGTCGCCGGGGTGCTCGGGATGAACTTCCCGGCGCCGTTCTTCGACAGCGGCGCGCGCGGGTTCTGGACGGCGGTCGGCGCCATGGCCGGACTCACGGCCGCGATCCTGCTGCTGGCGCGCTGGCGGCGCTGGTTGTAAGCGCGCCTGGCATGGCGGATCCGATCCTGCGTCCCGGTCGGGCGGCCTGGCGACCGGCAGGCGCGGCCGTCAGGCGGTGTCCACGCGCGCCGCCGCCGGCACCGTCGCCGGCACGCGCGCATGGCGCCAGGCGATCAGCACCGCCACGCCGAGCAGCAACGCGGCGATCAGGAACGGCGCGCCCGGCAGGTGCAGCGGCGCGCTCGGGCCGATGAACCAGCCGAAGCTGCCGGCGAAGATCCCAGGACCGATGATCCCGGCCATCGACACCAGGCTCATCAGCGCGCCCTGGATCCGGCCCTGAACGTCGGCGCCGACCTGGCGCGTGATCAGCGCCTGCGTCGAGGGCGCGGCCAGCCCCCAGATCGCGCTGATCGGAATCCCGACCAGGAACATCCAGCCGGCGTCGGCGAACCCGTAGATGCCGAAGCCGACCAGCCCGCACGACAGCCCGAGCAGCAACGCGCGGCGTTCGCCGATGGCGTGCACGACCCTGCCGACCAGGCCAGCCTGCACGATCACGCTGCACACCCCGACCGCGGCCAGCACCCAGCCGACCTCGCGCGGGCCCCACTGGTACATGTAGTCGGCGAACAGCACGAAGATGCTCGGGTACACGTAATGCGCGAGGTTGGCGATGAACACCACCGCGGCCAGCCCGAACACCTGCGGATAGCGCCTGAGCAGCACGATCGAGCCCAGCGGGTTGGCGTGCGACCAGTCGAATTTCCGGGCCCGCTTTTCCGGCGGCAGCGACTCGGGCAGCACGAACAATCCGTAGCAGAAGTTGAGCAGCGCCAGGCCCGCCGCGAACCAGAACGGCAGCCGCAGGTGGATGTCGCCGAGCCAGCCGCCGAGCAGCGGGCCGACGATGAAGCCCAGGCCGAACGCGGCGCCGATCATGCCGTAGCTCCTGGCGCGGTTCTCCGGCGCGGTGACGTCGGCGACGTAGGCGTTGGCGGTGGTGAAGCTGGCCGAGGTGATGCCCGAGATGATCCGGCCCACCAGCAGCCACGGCAGCGTGTTGGCCAGCGCCATGAACACGAAGTCCAGGCCCAGCCCGAGGCACGACAGCAGGATCACCGGGCGCCGCCCGAAACGATCCGACAGCGCACCCTGGACCGGCGAGGTCACGAACTGGATCGCCGCGAACACGGTGCCGAACACGCCGATCCAGTACGCCGCGTGCGCGGTGTCGCCGCCGACGAAACCCTCGATCAGGTGCGGCAGCACCGGGATGATCAGGCCGAACGACAGCACGTCGATCAGCACGGTGACGAAGATGAAGGCGAGCGCGGCGCGGCGGCCGGGCGGGACGGTCGTGGGGTCGGGCACGGCGGGTCGCAGGTCGAGCGGGTGCGCAGTCTAGCGCGCGCGGCCCGGGCCCCGGCCACGGCCGCGGCTCATGCCTGTTCGCGGAAGTTGCTTGGCAGGCGGTTGTGGATCGCGGAGGCGGCGATCGCGGCGTGGCCGACCGCGACGCTGATCTGGTTGAGCGCGCTGACGATGTCGCCGATCGCATACAGGCCGTCGACGCTGGTCTGCTGCTGGTCGTCGACCAGCAGCTCGTGGTTGTCGTCCACGCGCGCTCCCAGCGCCGTGGCCAGGCCGGACTGGGCGTCGCCGCCGAGCACCGGATACAGGGTGTCGAAGCTGCGCTCCCCGGCGTGGGCGAACTCGGCCACGCAGCGGTCCGCGTCGTGGCGCAGGCGCAGCGGCATCGGCAACACCGCGACCCGCGCCTGCCGGGCCCGCGCCAGCGCCCCGGCATCCGGCGCGCCGGCATCGCTGGCGATCGCGGTGACGCGGCGCGAGAACGTGCGCAGGAACAGGGCGTGGTCGATCGCGTCGGCGATCGGGCCATAGACCGCGATGTCCTCGTCGCCGGCCTCGTAGCCGTCGCAAACCGCGCACAGGCGCACGACGCCGGCGGCGATCGCATCCTCGACGCCGGCCAGCGGCGGCATGCGGTCGACGATGCCGGTGGCCAGCAGCACGTAACTGGCCGACCAGCGCGCGCCCGAGCCGGCGATGGCGAGGAAGCCGTCGCCGTTGCGCCGCAGCGAGACCACCTGGTCGGCGACGATCCGCGCGCCGTACGTCGTGGCCTGCTCGCGCAGCCGCTGCAGCAGCGCGGGGCCGGCGACGCCGAACGGGAAACCGGGGCAGTTGTGGCTGGTCGGGATCCAGCGCGCGCGGCTGTGGCCGCCGTCGACCACGACGAAGCGGCGGTGGAATCGCGCCAGGTAGGTCGCCGCGGTCAGCCCCGCGGGACCGGCGCCGACCACCAGGCAGTCGAGCCGGCCGTCGTTGCCGTCGTCGTCAGCGGCCCGGGCCGACATCGATGAACTGCAGGAACTCCGCGCGCGTGCGCGCGTCCTCGCGGAAGCTGCCGAGCATCTTCGAGGTGATCATGCTGACGCCGCGCTTGTGCACGCCGCGGGTGGTCATGCATTCGTGCGCGCCCTCGATCACCACGCCGACGCCCAGCGGCTGCAACGCGCGCTCGATGCAGTTGGCGATCTGCGCGGTCATCTTCTCCTGCACCTGGAAGCGCTTGGCGTAGGCATCGACCACGCGCGCCAGCTTGCTGATGCCCACGACCTTGCCGTTGGGCAGGTAGCCGACGTGCGCCTTGCCGATGATCGGCGCCATGTGGTGCTCGCAGTGGCTCTCGAACTCGATGTCGCGCAGCACGATCATCTCGTCGTAGCCGCAGACCTCCTTGAAGGTGCGCGCCAGGTATTCGTCGGGATCGAGCTTGTAGCCGCTGAACCAGTCGAGGTAGGCCTTGGCGACGCGCTTGGGGGTGTCGAGCAGGCCTTCGCGCGCCGGATCCTCGCCGGCCCAGCGCAGCAGCACGCGGACCGCGTCCTCGGCCTGTTCGCGGGTCGCGCCGGGTTGGCTGGAGGCGGGCTGGACGGTGTCGTTCATCGGCGTGGATCCGGTCCTGGGACAGGCGTGCATGCTACCCCGGGCCTGTCGGCGGCACCCGTCCGGCATGTGCAAAGACGCGCGGCGGCCCGGTTCAGCGGACCGCCCCGGGAGCGGTCGACTCGCGTTCGGCGGCTTCCTGCAGCGATTGCCAGGCATGCGCGACGGCGGGCCGCGCCTGCTGCCACTGCAGCTGCGAACCGAACCGGGCCGCCGATTCCCAGCCGCCCTGCAGCTGCGATTCGACCGCGTCCAGCGACTGCCCGCGGTGCGCGGGCCAGGTGTCGAGGCCATAGCGGTACGCCGGGGCGTAATCGTGCCAGTCGTGGCCGCTGACGTAGTACGGCATGGTCTTGAAGATCTGCTGGAAATGGCCGAGGTCGTCGCGGGGATCGGCGGCCTCGGAAGCGCGGTTGCCGTACACCGCGCCGAGCGCGCCCCCGGCCGCCGCGCCGACCGCCAGGCCGGCCGGGCCCGCGACCACCGCACCGATCGCGGCGCCCGCGGCGCCCCCGGCGAGCGCGGCACTGCCGGCGCCCAGGACGTGGTTCTTCTTCAGCGTGCTCATCGGCAGGCTCCGGCTTTGCAGGATGCATGCCCGACGCTACGGGCGGCCGCGTTCATTGCCGGTGAATACGCAGAACCGGGGCAGGGACGGCAGTGCGCCTGTCGCGCCACGGAAATCCCGGGGGAGTGCATTGCATCCAGAGGTCGAATCCCTCTCCCCGCGTGCGGGGAGAGGGTGCCGAAGGCGGGTGAGGGGCTGCCCGAAGCCAGGCAAGCCCGCATGCCAGCCCATCACCGATGAAGAAGAGATGGCTTGCCGCACTCGATGTCCGAGAACCGACTCCGTAACGGACCGGCTTCGGGCTGCCCCTCATCCGGCCTGTCGGCCACCTTCTCCCCGCAAGCGGGGAGAAGGAAATCCGTGCCTGGCTCCGGCACCAATAGAAGCGGGCTGCGTATGCAGCCCGCTGATGACATCGCTCTTGAGGGCGCGGGCCTATGGTCCGCAAGCGCCCTTCATCGGTCCGGCCACCGCTAGACGCGCGGGCGCTCTTCGGGCCGCGGACCAGTGGTCCGCAAGCGGCCCTCATCGGTCCGGCCACCGCTAGACGCGGTGGCGCTCTTCGGGCCGCGGACCAGTGGTCCGCAAGCGGCCCTCATCGGTCCGGCCCGCGCTAGACGCGCGGGCGCTCTTCGGGCCGCGGACCAGTGGTCCGCAAGCGGCCCTCATCGCCCATCGCGGTCGGCGTCGCCGGGCATGGCGCGTTCGATGTGGTGCCAGCCGTCGCGTACCGCGTCGCGGGCTTCGGCCCAGGCCAGGCGCGAGCGTGCGCGGGTGCTGTCCCAGTCGCGCTCGAGCTGCGATTCGACGTCCTCGAAGCGCTGGCCGCGATACTGGCCGTAGGTGTCGTAACCGTACTTGTACGCGGGCTGGTAATCGCTCCAGTCGCGGCCGCTGGAATAGTAGGGGACGTTCTTGTAGTTGGCCTCGAAGTAATCGTTGTACTCGGTCGGATTGACCGCCTCGGCGATCGAACCGCCGGCCTTCGCGCCGAGCGCGCCGCCCGCGACCGCGCCGACCACCGTGCCCACCGGGCCCGCGACCGAGCCGACCGCCGCGCCCGTCACCGCACCGGCAGCCGCGCCGGTGCCTTCGCCAATGCTGTGGTCCTTCTTGATATCGCTCATCGTGTGCTCTCCTGACGTGGGGACCGCTGCTGATGCCGCGGCGCTTGCATCGTCGGATGCGGGCGGTTGAAGCGCGGTGAAGCGCGCGCCTGTTCAGCACTCACGCATGGCAAACATTCACCGGCGGCTAACCGCGGCGGCGCAACGATCACTCCCCCCACGACCACGGAGCCGATCATGGAAACGTCCGGACGCCGTACCGATGCGCGTCATCCCGATGCGCGCCGCAGCGAGATCGAAAGCCTCGAGCGCGCCTTCTGGCAATCGATGGTGGACAACGACCCGAAGTTCGCCAGCCGCATGCTCACCGAACCGGCGCTGATGGTCAGCGCGCACGGCTCGATGAGCTTCGACCGCGCGGGCTACGAGAAGATGGCCAACGACCCCAGGCACCGGCTGCTCGACTATTCCCTGTCGGACATGGACGTCATGTTCCCGACCGACGACATCGCCATCGCCACCTATCGCGCGCACCAGAAGATGCAGATGGAAGGCAGGACCATGGAGCAGGACGTCGTCGACTCGTCCACCTGGGTCAAGGTGGACGGCGCATGGAAGTGCGCCGCGCACACCGAGAGCATGGCGCCGCCCAAGCTCATGTAGGGCGGCAGGTCGGGCCCGGCCGGGCCAGCATCACGTCACCCGGCTGCCTCCGGCGCGGCGAACTCCTTGCTGTACATGCCCGACCGGTCGAAGCAGCACGCGCGCCGCTGGCCTGACGCCAGCTTGTCGATGGCCACGGCAAGCCGCTTGCCGCGCGTCTCGGCCTTCTTGCCCGAAGTGAACCAGGCGATCCAGTCGCGGCGCGCCACCGGCGTGATGTCGGACCACGTGGCCTTGGCCGCCGGGTTGCCAGCGAGCGCCTTGCGCAGGTCGGCGGGAACCTTGGGTTCGGGTTCCTTGGCGACCGGCGCGATCTCGAGCGCGACGGTGTCGCCGGCTTCGGCGCCGGCGGCGTCGCGCAGGGCCTGGTCGACCTTGAGCCAGTGGCTGCCTTTGCCGTCGGGTTCGAGCGTGGCCTGGAAGGGCTGGCCATTGAGCGTGCCATCAACAGTCGTCATGGATCGCGTCGGCAGCTTCGCGCTGGCTGCCGCGGGCAGCACCAGGAATGTCCACGCCGCGCCTTCCGGCTTCGCCGGCCGCGACAGCCTTGCCTTGAAACGGATCGCGCCAGTATTCGTCATTGCGGCGAATTTACATCACGGGTCATGAGGATGCGACGCAGGGCGGCGCTGACCGCGGTCACGAGGACTTCCCGATGTGCCACGCGGAGAGCGCGGACCAGAGGCAGGCGCGCGCTGAAGCCCGGCACAAGGCCGGGCTTCGTCACAACGCCGTCGCCGGAATCAACGCGCGGATAGCTCGGAGAGCATTTCGTCGAGCTGTGCGAACGTCTCGTGCAGCGCGTCCTGCGCGCCGGTGCCGGCCTCGTCGAGCGCTTCCTTCGTGGGATACAGCTCGCTCATGACGAGCAGCGTCTTGCCGTCGCGCTCTTCGAAGGTCACGGTGGTGACGGATGCCGCATCGCCGCTTTCCTCGTTCGTCCAGACGATGCGCTTGTCGGGCACCACCTCGAGGTAATTGCCGAAGAACGCCATCGGGTTCGCAGGATCGTCGCCGAACACCAGGCGGTACTTGCCGCCGGTGCGCACGTCCATTTCGCACGAGCGAAGCGTCATGCCCATGGAGCGGGGCACCCACCACTTCCTGAACAACTCGGGCTTCGACCAAGCCTCGAACACGAGCCGCGCGGGCGCGTCGAACGTCCGCGTGACGACGACCTCGCGCTCCGAC
>JAKFDF010000212.1:0-13736 GCA_036676275.1 Lysobacter sp. | reverse complement strand
GGGAGGGTTACCAGTAGAACTGCGCGCGCGCCTCGAGGATGCCCGGGTCATCGCTGACGCCGCCGCGCTCGCTGCCGGCCTTGACGTAGTTGAGCATGAACTTGAAGTTGGAGCGCCAGTACCAGTTCACGCCGGCGGTGATGGTGTCCATCTTGCCGCCGAGCACGCCGGCATCGTCGAGGTCCATGGTGTCGTAGCGCAGGCCGAGCTGCCACATGCCGGCCGCGGGATTGTCGGGCAGCGAGGTGCTCGGGGTGCCGGCCTTGTAGCCCCAGGTTTCGCCGGTCACGTTCCACACGCCGCTGACATAGCCGCTGGTGCCGGTGAAATCCCCGGAACCGGCGCCGTAGCGCGACACCCGGGACGACATGTATTCGGCCTGCAGCTTGACCGGGCCATGGATCCACATGCCTTCGGCGCCGAGCGTGCCGATGCGGTCGGTGTCGAGCAGGTTGCCGGTGTCGATCAGGCGGTTGGACATGTCGGCGTCCGGGCGCACGCGATAGCGCAGGGTGTCGGCGTCGGTGTCGTAATCCACGTACGACAGGCCCAGGTGGAGGACGTTGCCCTTGTCGTTGACCGGCGCCCAGAAACCGCGCGCGCCGTAGCCGCTGCCGTGGGCGCGGTTGCGGGTCAGCTCGCGGCCGAACATGCTGGCGGTGACGCCCCAGTTGCCGTCGCCGTAGGCATAACCGACGCCGAGCCGGCGCGCCACGGCGAAGGTGTTGGTCGCCATCGCCTTGGAGACGAAGTCGTTGTTCTTGGTCGAGGACAGTTCCTCAAGGCTGTTGGGCTGCTTGAACTGCCCGGCCTGGATGAAGTGGTTGCCATTGCCGCCGAGCTTGTACTTGGCGAATGTGTCGAGGAACTTGCCGTCGCCGGAGGCGTCGTAGCCCAGCGCCCATTCGAAGTTGCCGGGCCCCTTGCCCTTGAGCACGAGTTCGGCGCGGCGCAGGCCGTAATCGGCATCCAGGCCGTCGCCGCCATCGCCATCGAGATTGGCGAAATCGCTGTCGTACCAGTACGCGTCGGTCTGCAGCAGGCCTTCGAAGCTGACTTCGGAACCGGCGATGTTGTCGATCGCGATTTCGGCGTGCGCGGCGGGGGCGGCAAGCGCGGCCAGCAACGCGAGGGAAAGGATGTTCGGCGAGAGTTTCATGGGAATTGCCCTGGGGCGTTGGAGGGGACGCGGGCAGCGTAGGGCGTGAATCTTTCGTTATTGTGACAATCCTGTCTTGTTTCGCGACGGTGGCGCAGCGATGACAGTCAGGGGCCACGGTCTTGTCGGGCCAACGGCACAGGTCCCGGATCGGGCAGCGTGGGCAATCCGGGTTGCGCGCCTTGCAGGTGTAGCGGCCGTGCAGGATCAGCCGGCCCGCGAGGTATTCCAAGCGCATGGGCAATCGTGCCGCGCCCGCGGCCTGCGTGCTGGCCCGCCTGGACCACACCATGCCTAGGCGACGGTCTTGTCCGGATAGCGGCATAAATCCCGGATCTGGCAGCGTGGGCAATCCGGGTTGCGCGCCTTGCAGGTGTAGCGGCCGTGCAGGATCAGCCAATGATGCGCGTCGAGCACATATTGCGGCGGCACCACCCGGAGCAGGCCGTCCTCGACCTCGCGCACGGTCTTGCCCGGCGCCAGCCCGGTGCGGTTGGCGACGCGGAAGATATGGGTATCGACCGCGATCGTCGGTTCGCCGAACGCGGTGTTGAGCACCACGTTGGCGGTCTTGCGACCCACGCCGGGCAGCGCTTCCAGGCCTTCGCGCGTGCGCGGCACCTCGCCGTCGTGCACTTCCAGCAGTTGCCGGCACATGGCGAGCACGTTCGCGGCCTTGGCGTTGTACAGGCCGATGCTGGAGATGTAGCGCTTCAGGCCGTCCTCGCCGAGCGCGAGGATCTGCTGCGGCGTATTGGCTACCGGGAACAGCCGCCGCGTGGCCTTGTTGACGCCGACGTCGGTGGCCTGCGCCGAGAGGATCACCGCGACCAGCAATTCGAACGGCGTCGAATATGCCAGTTCCGTGGTCGGCTTCGGATCCAGTTCCGCCAGCCGCGCGAACAGCTCACGGATCTCCTCGGGCCGGAGCTTGCTCGGGCGTGGTTTCGCCGTGTGCTTGCGATGCGGCGCGGCCTTCATCGATCGCCGTTCCCCGCGGCGGCTTTCGCCTTGGCGCGCGCCAATGCGGCTGCGGCCGCCGGAGGCAGTGCAGGCACGGGCCGGCTGGCGGCCGCACCGGGCGCGGATTGGGCGGGCCCGAGGTGTTCGGCGCGCTCGCCTTGCCTGCGCGCCAGCCGTGCCTCGCGGGCACGGAATCGTTCGCGCGCGGCCAATGCCCGCAGCCGTGCGTCGCGCGCGTCCCGCAACGCATCGCGACAGGCGACATCGCACTCGCTGCAACCGATGCCGGCATCGAGCAGGCCGAGCGTGATCGCGGCATCGAGGTCGTCGTCGCGCAGCGCGGCCTGCAGTGCATGCGCGGACGCGCCCGAGGCAGCGTCGCAACCGCAGGCGGGGCAGGGCATCGCGGCGTCAGCGCCCGACGAAGTTGGGCTTGCGGCGCTCGAGGAAGGCAGTCGTGCCTTCGCGCATGTCGTCGGTGGCGAACATCAACCCGAATTGCGCCGCCTCGTAGGCGAGGCCTTCCTCGATCCCGCATTCGCCGCCGTAGTTGACGCAGTCGAGCACGCCGCGCAGCGCCAGCGGCGCGGCACCCGCGAGTTGCTGCGCCAGCGCCATCGTCTGCTGCTCCAGTTCCGCCGCCGGCACCACGCGGTTGACGATGCCCAGCTGCAGCGCGCGAGCCGCATCGATCGGCGCGCCGGCCAGGCACAGCTCCAGCGTCGCGGCGCGCCCGGCCAGCCGCAGCAGGCGCTGGCTGCCGCCAAAGCCCGGGATCAGGCCGAGATTGACCTCGGGCTGGCCGACCCTGGCGGTGTCCGATGCGATTCGCAGGTGGCAGCACATCGCCAGTTCCAGCCCGCCGCCGAGGGCGAAGCCGTTGATCATCGCGACCACCGGCTTGGACAGGATTTCGACCGCGCGCATCATCCGCTGCCCGCGCAGCGAGAAATCGCGTCCCTGCACCGGGGTCAGCGCCGCCATTTCGGCGATGTCGGCGCCGGCCACGAAGGCCTTGGGGCCGGCACCGGTCAGCACCAGCACGCGCACCGCCGGATCGGCCGCGGCCGCCGTGAAAGCGGCATGCAAGGCGTCGATGGTGGCGGCATTGAGCGCGTTCAGCTTGTCGGGACGGTTGACGGTGAGCACGCGCACCGCGCCCTGGTCGGCACTGAGCAAGAGTGAATCGATCATGAGTGTTCGCGGGTGTCCGTGAATTGGCTGCGCATGGCGTGGAACTTGGCGCCGCGGCGCTGGTCGGAGGGGGTGGTCGTCAGTGGCGGTTAAGCCCTGCGGCCGCTATCCTAGCGCGTCACTGTGTCCGGTTCCGAAGGGCGGTCAAGGCCGCCCTGTTCCATGATTGGGCCCACGGCCCGGTCCGGTTCCATGACCAGATCCCTGCAAGTTCCAACCGGAGGTCTCACCGAATGAAGTTGCGTTTGCTCGCCGCCACCCTGGCGGCCCTGACCCTGACCTCTGGCCTGGCCATTGCGCAGGACACCACCTCCGCCAAGGGCAAGCTCAGCTACGCCTTGGGCTACCAGCTCGGCCGCGAAGCGATCGAGAGCGGCGAGGCGCTCGATCTCAACACCATGACCAAGGCCCTGCAGGACGGCTACGCGAAGAAGGACCCGGCGGTGCCGGTAGACCAGATGCGCACCGCCTACCAGGACATGCAGAAGCGCATGCAGGCCAAGGCCAAGGCCGCGTTCGACAAGGCCGCCGCCGAGAACAAGACCAAGAGCGACAGCTTCATCGCCCAGAACAAGGCCAAGGCCGGCGTGAAGGTGCTGCCGAGCGGCGTGCAGTACCGGATCCTGGAAACAGGCAACGGCGCCAAGCCGACCCAGGCCAGCACCGTCAACCTGGAAGTCTCCGGCCCGTTCCCGTGGGGCCAGCGTCCGACCCCGGCCCAGCCTGCGCAGAAGATGCCATCGACCAAGGTCAGCGAGATCGAGATGCCAGCGATCCGCGAGGTGCTGACGCAGATGCCTGCCGGCTCCAAGTGGGAAGTGACGCTGCCGTCGGACAAGGCCTTCGGCGCCGACCCGCGCAGCCCGTTCCCGCCGAACGTGGCGGTGGTGTTCGAAGTCAAGCTGGTCGGCGTGAACTAAGCGGCAACGCTGCTTTCCGTGGATCCAGGACCCGGCCGGTACAATGGCCGGGTTTTTTATTGCCACCGTTCCCCGCAGGACTTCCCGGCGCAAGCCCATCGCAAGAACACCGGATGAACCACGCATACCGCGCCGTGCTAAGCCCCTGCATCGGCATCTGCAGCCTCGATGAGGCCGGCCTGTGCCTGGGCTGTCGCCGCACCGCCGCCGAAATCGCTGCGTGGATGCGAATGGATGATGACCAGCGATTGCGGTTGATGGAGCTGCTGCCCTCGCGCGAAGCGGGCGTGGTTGCCGAGGACGCTTGATCGCATTGCCGCCCGTGCTGCAACGCTTGCAGGCCGCCCTGCATCCGTTGGCTGCCATCCCCGAGGGCGCGCCGTGGAACCTCGATGAGATCGCCGACCTGCTTCACGCCGCCACCGTGCCGGCCGCCGTGCTGGTCGGGCTGGTGCCGCGCGAGCGCGGCGTAACGGTGTTGCTCACGCGGCGCACCGATGCCCTGCGGCACCATGCCGGGCAGGTCAGTTTCCCCGGTGGACGGATCGAACTCTCCGATGCCGACGCGCGCGCCGCGGCGTACCGCGAAACCGGCGAGGAGATCGGCCTTGCGCCGCCGCAGCTGGCGCCGCTTGGCTGGCTGGATCCGCTGGCCACCGTGACCGGTTTCAAGGTATTGCCACTGGTCGCCGCCGTCGCGCCGGATTACATCGCGCGGCCCGATCCCCGCGAGGTCGCCGAAGTGTTCGAGGTGCCGCTGGATTACCTGATGACCGCCGCGAACCTGCGCAGCGTGGAACTGGACTGGCGCGGACGGCCGCGCACGGTGCTGGAATTCGTGGATAGGGGAATGCCGGGACAACGGATCTGGGGCGCGACGGCGTCGATCCTGTTCAACCTGAGGCAACGACTGGAGAACGCGTGATGGCCGGATGGACGACCCTGGTGCAGGCGGAGACCTTGTCGATCGCGCTCGGGCGCGCGGACCTGGCGATCATCGATTGCCGCTTCTCGCTGGTGAATCCCGGCGCCGGCGAACTGGCCTACCAGCAGGGGCACCTGCCCGGCGCCGTCTATGCGCACCTGGACCGCGACCTGTCCGACCACCGCAAGCACGAGCAGGGCCGGCATCCGTGGCCGGATGCGGCCGACTTCACCGCGAAGCTCGGCGCCTGGGGCATCACCCCGCGCCACCAGGTCGTCGTCTACGACGATGGCGATGGTGCGCACGCCGCGCGCGCGTGGTTCATGTTGCGCGAGCTTGGCCACGAGAAGGTGGCGGTGCTGGATGGCGGCTGGGCGCGCTGGACCGCCCATGGCCTGCCGGTGGACAGCCGCATCCCGGCGCCGATGGCGACGAAGTACGTCGCGCAGTTCGACGCCGGGCGCCTGCTCGATGCCGGACAGGTGCAGGCGCGGCTGGCGGAAGGCGACCTGTTGCTCGACGCCCGCGCGGCCGATCGTTTCCGCGGCGAGAACGAACACATGGACCGCGTCGCCGGCCATGTGCCCGGCGCGCGCAATCGCCCCTATGCGGAGAACCTGGCCGACGGCCGCTTCAAGCCGCCGATGCAGCTGGCCGATGAATTCCGCGGCCTGCTCGGCGAGCACGCCCCGGCGCAGACCATCGTGATGTGCGGCAGCGGCGTCACCGCCTGCCACCACCTGCTGGCGATGGAACGCGCCGGGATCCGGGGCGCGAAGCTGTTCACCGGATCATGGAGCGGCTGGATCGCCGATCCGTCGCGGCCGGTCGCCACCGGCCCCGCCTGACCGCGAGCCTTGCAGGCACACTCGTCATCGAGGTGGCTCGGTCGATTCCGCAGTGGACCTTGGCCTTCAGTCGACCGGCATCACTTGCCGAGCTTCGCCACCAGCGCGCGCAGCGCGGCCTGGGTATCGGGCGCGAACCAGGCATCCACGAAGCGGTCCAGCCCGATGCGTTCGGGCTCCAGCGCGGCGGTGAGGTCCGCGCGTGCGATCCGCCGCGTCGCCAGCATCGGTTGCCGCGGCAGCGCCAGCAGCTGTTCCAGCCAGGCGCGCGCGCGCGCCGCGACATGTTCGATCTCGACCAGTTCGTCGACCATGCCCAGCGCCAGCGCGCGCTCGGCTTCGACCAGTTCGCCCGCCACCAGCAGGCGTTCGGCGCGGTAGCGCCCGACCACGCGCCGCAACAGGTGCTGGATGCCTTCGGGCGCGACCAGCCCGACCTGGGTCTCGTTGAGCCCGATGGCGAACGGCCCGCTCGCCATCACCCGGTAATCGCAGCACAGTGCCAGCACGCAACCGCCCGCCGGCGCGTGGCCGCCGATCGCCGCGACTACCGGTACCGGCGAATGCGCCAGCGCACGCGCGGCTTCGAAGAAAGCCTCCCACGCCGCGCGCAACGCGTTGCGGTCCTCGCCGAGCGACACGAGGTAGGGCACGTCGAGGCCCGCCGAAAACACCTTCGGTCCGCCCGACAGCACCAGGCCCTGCGCGCCGGCGTCCACCGCCGCTGCGATGGCGGCGGCCAGGTCGCCGCACAGTTGCGGGTCCAGGGCATTCACCGGCGGCCGCGCGAGCCTGAGTTCGCGCACCGCGCCGTGGTCGATGCTTTCGACCAGGCCGCCTGCAACCGGCATGCTCACGGCTTCATCCCCTCCGGCCAGCGGTAGCGCACGGTATAGGTCAACACCGCCTCGCCGCCGGCCGGCACCGGTACCTCGAATTCCGCGTGCTGCGCGTCGCGCTTGTTCGCCGGCACGCTGCTGGCGACGATCTCCCAGTCGCTCCAGCGCGGCAGCGGTTCCACCACGGTGACGGTGGCATCGGTCTTCTTCGCATTGCCCAGGGTGACGGCGAACGATTCGGTCATGTTGCGGCCGGCGCGATCGACGTTGAAGGCCTTGCGCGTGCGTTCGGCGGCCAGGTCGAAGGCGGTGCCGACTTCCAGGTGGAGGTCGCTGCCCTTGGGCGTGTGCGCGAGTTGCGCTTCGCCGAGGAAGTCCTTGCCGTCGAACACGCGCACGCGCCCGGCCGGCAACGGACGGCCGAGGCCGGACGCCTTGGTGTTGGCGAACGACACCGTCGCCTTCACCGGCTGCGGGCCGGTTTCGTTGTTGTAGCCCGGATCGACCAGGGGCTGCGGCGGCAGCCAGGCATCGACCTGCGGCGCGGTCTCGTAGGCGCGCTCGCACTTCACCGCGGGCAGGCGCGCGAACAGCGGCACGCGCTCGATCGCGCCGTCGGCCAGCGTGGTCTTCGCCGGGATCGGATAGGCGTAATACTCGCCGGAAACACGCGGCTGCGGCATCGGCGCGGCCTGCGCCATGTCGGCGGCGGCATACGACTCGCGCTGCATCGGCATCGGAGGCGCCATGCCGCGCACCCGGTTGGGTTCGCCCGCCACCAGCGTCAACGCCGCGCCCTGGAACCAGACGCCGGAGCGGTTGGCGACCAGCGCCGCGCCATCGAGCGACAACCGGCAATCCGCGCCGGGTGCGAGCATCGCGAGGTATTCGGCGCGCCAGGCCAGTCCGCCCGTGGGGTAGGACAACGCGAAGCTGGCGTCGCCTCCGCGCTGCGCCTGCACCTGCCAGCGCAACATCGGCTCGGCCGCGGGTTGCCGGTCGGCGTCGAGCAGGCTGAAGTTGTCGTACTCGCGGATGACCTTGGTGCGGCCGTCGGCCAGGGCGAGCGTGAGTCCGTTGCCGGAAGCGACCAGGATGCCGCTGTCGCTTTGCTTGGCGCCGCCGGAGGTGTGCTCGACCGCGATCCGTTGCCCGAGCGCGGTAGCCAGTACCGCGGCGGCATTGGCAGGCGGGGCCAGGTAGCGCTGGCCGCGGATGGCGACCCCTGCATCGGCCGGGCGCAGCGACACCGCGGCGATGTCCAGCGCGCGTGGCAGGTGGCCCAGGGCGATCGTGTTGGCGCCGGCCTTGAGGTTGTACTTCAGGGTGCTGTCGACCAGCGCGTACCCGGGCATGCCGGCCGCCGGCGTGCCCCCGGACGCAGCGAGGGCATCGTAGTCGCCGCTGTACACGGTGAGCCGCAGGGCGGCATTGGTGGCGACGGTGCCGGCCTGGCTGGACCGGGCCGCGGCCACGGGTTTGGTCGCGGCGGCCGGTGCCGCGCTGTCGGGCGTGCGCGAGGGGGAACAGGCGGCGATCGCGCAGGCCAGCAGGGCCAGCGGCAGCGGGCGCGTTGTCAGGGGCAGTGGCATCGGCGACTCCGGCAATGGCTTGTCGCTATCATAGGCCGATGAACATGACCCGCGCCCCGTTGCCTTGGCTGCTGCTGTCCTTGTGCCTGCTGTCGCTGGCGGCCTGCGCGCGCGATCGCGACTGCGCGCCCCTGGTTCGCGATGGCTGGGTGCGAATGCCACCGGGTCCGATGTCGGCGGAAGCGATGCCGATGATGGCCGGCTTCGGCCGCATCGAGAATCGCTGCCCGATGCCGGCGACGATCGTGTCGGCCAGCAGCCCCGCATTCGGCGACACCTCGCTGCACGAAACCCGGATCGTCGACGGCGTCAGCCGCATGCGCCCCGTCCCGGACCTGCGCATCGCCCCGGACGATGCCGCGGTACTCAAGCCCGGCGGCCTGCACCTGATGCTGATGCAGCCGCGCGCGCCGTTGAAGGCGGGCAGCAAGGTGGCGATCGAATTCAGGCTGCAGGACGGTCGCACGCTGCTCGGTGAATTCGAGGTGCGCGCAAACGGGCCGGAGTGAATTTCGCGCCAGGCAACTGGCCCACGGGCGAACCCGCGGGCCGCGAAACTTCACTCTGATCCCTTTTCGGACCCCTTTTCGCCCGCGATTTCGCGTACCGCCTCGGGCAGCGCCACCGGCTTGCCGCTGGCGCGGTCGACCCACACCATCACCACGTGGCCATCGGCATGCAGCGCCTCGCCGTCGGCCGAGACGATGCGATGGCCGATGGTGACGCTGCTGTTGCCGATGCGGTCGGCGAACAGTTCCACGACGACCTGCGACGGATATGCGATCGGCAACCGGTAGTTGACCTGCACCGCTGCCAGCAGCGGCGCCATGGTTTCGCTCATCCACGGCTTGCCCAGGCCCACGAACCACTGGATCCGCGCTTCCTCCAGGTAGGTCAGGAAGTTGGAATTGTTGACGTGGTCGAACGCGTCGAGGTCGCGCCAGCGCGGCGAGACCGGCAGCCGGAACAGGACCGGCCGGCCGCCTTCGTCGTTGATGCCGTCGCCGCTCATGCCGCGGATTTCCGCTTCGCCGGCCTGGCTTCGACTCCCAGCGTCCTGGCCAGGAACTGCCCGGTCCAGGACTGCGGCATCCGCGCCAGTTCCTCCGGCGTGCCCTGGGCGATGATCTGGCCGCCGCGGTGGCCGCCCTCGGGGCCGAGGTCGACCACCCAGTCGGCGGTCTTGATCACGTCGAGGTTGTGCTCGATCACCACGATGGTGTTGCCGTCGTCGCGCAGCTTGTGCAGCACCGCGAGCAGGTGCTCGATGTCGTGGAAGTGCAGCCCGGTGGTCGGCTCGTCGAGGATGTACAGGGTGCGGCCGGTGTCGCGGCGCGAGAGTTCCTTCGACAGCTTGACCCGCTGCGCCTCGCCGCCGGACAAGGTCGTCGCCGGCTGCCCGAGCTTGACGTAGCTCAGGCCGACATCCAGCAGCGTCTCGAGCTTGCGCGCGATCGACGGCACCGGCTCGAACAGCTTCAGCGCGTCCTCGACCGTCATCTCCAGCACGTCGTGGATGCTGAAGCCCTTGTACAGGATCTCCAGCGTCTCGCGGTTGTAGCGCTTGCCGTGGCAGACGTCGCAGGGCACGTACACGTCGGGCAGGAAGTGCATCTCGACCTTGATCAGGCCGTCGCCCTGGCAGGCTTCGCAGCGGCCGCCGCGCACGTTGAAGCTGAAACGCCCGGGGGCGTAGCCGCGCGCGCGCGACTCGGGCACCTGCGCGAACAGTTCGCGCAGCGGCGTGAACAGCCCCGTGTAGGTCGCCGGGTTGCTGCGCGGCGTGCGCCCGATCGGCGACTGGTCGATGTCGACGACCTTGTCGAACAGGTCCAGGCCCTCGACCTCGCGATAGGGCGCCGGCTTGTGCGAGGCGCCGTTGATCTCGTTGGCGGCCAGCGCGTACAGCGTGTCGTTGACCAGCGTCGACTTGCCGGAACCGGACACGCCGGTGATCGCGGTGAACAGCCCGGTCGGGATCTCCAGGTCCACGTCCTTGAGGTTGTTGCCGGTGGCGCCCTTGAGCTTCAGTACCATCTTGCGGTTCGGCTTGTGGCGCTCGCGTGGCACCTCGATGCGGCGCTTGCCGCTGAGGAACTGCCCGGTCACCGAGCGCGGCGCCTTGAGGATGTCGGCGTAGCTGCCCTGGGCGACGACTTCGCCGCCATGCACGCCGGCCCCGGGGCCGATGTCGACGATGTGGTCGGCCAGGCGGATCGCGTCCTCGTCGTGCTCGACCACGATCACGGTGTTGCCGAGGTCGCGCAGGCGGGTGAGGGTGCCGAGCAGGCGCTCGTTGTCGCGCTGGTGCAGGCCGATCGACGGCTCGTCGAGCACGTACATCACCCCGACCAGGCCCGCGCCGATCTGCGAGGCCAGGCGGATGCGCTGCGCCTCGCCGCCCGACAGCGTGTCGGCCTTGCGCTCGAGCGTGAGGTAGTCGAGCCCGACATCGACCAGGAAAGTCAGCCGCTCGCGGATTTCCTTGACGATCTTGGCCGCGATCTCGCCGCGCCAGCCCGGCAACCGCAGCTGGCCGAAGAACGCCAGCGCCTCGTCGATCGGCAGCACCACGATCCGCGGCAACGGGGTGTCGCCGACGAACACGTTGCGCGCGCTGCGGTTCAGGCGCGCGCCGCCGCAGTCGGGGCAGGGGCGCTCGCTGATGTACTTGGCCAGCTCTTCCCGCACCGCCGCCGATTCGGTCTCGCGGTAGCGGCGTTCCAGGTTGGGAACGATGCCCTCGAACTTGTGCCGGCGCTGGCTGCGGCCGCCGGCGTCGGTGAGGTAGGTGAAGCCGATCAGCTCGCCCTTGCTGCCGTGCAGGATCGCCTCGCGCACGTACTCGTCGAGGTCCTGCCATGGCGTGTCGACGCTGAACGCGTAGTGCCGCGCCAGCGACTGGATCAACTGGAAGTAGTAGGCGTTGCGGCGGTCCCAGCCGCGCACCGCGCCGGCTGCGAGCGACAGTTCCGGATGCACCACCACGCGCGCCGGATCGAAGAACTGCGACACGCCCAGGCCGTCGCAGGCCGGGCAGGCGCCGACCGGCGAGTTGAACGAGAACAGCCGCGGCTCCAGCTCCGGCAGCGAGTAGTCGCACACCGGGCAGCTGTACTTGGACGAGAACAGCAGCGGTGCGCAGCCGGCATCATCGAGCGACTGCACCTGGGCCATGCCGTCGCCGAGCTTGAGCGCGGTCTCGAAACTCTCGCTCAGCCGCTGCTTGATGTCCTCGCGGACCTTGAAACGGTCGATGACCGCTTCGATCGTGTGCTTCTGGCGCAGCGCCAGCGGCGGGACCGCGTCGATCTCGTGCAGGATGCCGTCCACGCGCACGCGCACGAAGCCCTGCGCGCGCAACTGCTCGAACACCTGCGCGTGCTCGCCCTTGCGTTCGCGGACCACCGGCGCCAGCAGCATCCAGCGCTGCCCGGCCTGGGCCGGATCGTCGGCCAGCGCCAGCACCTGGTCGACCATCTGGCTGATGGTCTGCGCTTCCAGCGGATAGCCGTGGTCGGGACAGCGCGGGATGCCGACGCGGGCGTACAGCAGGCGCAGGTAGTCGTAGATCTCGGTGATGGTGCCGACGGTCGAACGGGGGTTGTGCGAGGTGGACTTCTGCTCGATCGAGATCGCCGGGCTCAGCCCCTCGATGTGGTCGACATCGGGCTTCTCCATCACGCTGAGGAATTGCCGCGCATAGGCCGACAGCGACTCGACGTAGCGGCGCTGGCCTTCGGCATAGATCGTGTCGAAGGCGAGCGACGACTTGCCCGAGCCGGACAGGCCGGTGATCACGATCAGCTTGTCCCGCGGCAGGTCGAGATCGATGTTCTTGAGGTTGTGCGTCCGCGCGCCGCGGATGCGGATGAAGTCCATCGCCATCGGTGGGGTCGGGCCTCGGGATCGGGGGAAGGCGGCCGCCGGAGGAGCCGGGACCGAACCAGTGAGCGTAACGAGCCCCTCATTTGGGGGCAAATGGGGCCGGATGCCAGCCTGCGGGCCGATGATCGCAGTGGATGCGACTGACCGGTTCAGGCGGCCCCGGCGAGCCGCGGGCCCGGCGACGGCCCTTCTCCGGTCGGGCGGGATGCCCGGGCGGGAAAAGCGATCCCTGGCCCTCCACCGGCCCGCCATGCACGGGCTTGGCCAGGGTGGCCGCGCGGTTGACCCTAACCTCATGAAACCCTTACAATTCCGCTTCTGTCCGCCCTCGATGGCGCGGCAGGCCAAGAAGAACTACAGAAGATCCACGAAATCAGGAATCGCAAACATGTACGCAGTTCTGGTCACGGGCGGTAAGCAATACCGCGTGATGGAGGGCGAGACGCTCCGGGTCGAGTTGCTCGAAGCCGAAGCCGGCAGCGAGATCAAGTTCGATAACGTGCTGATGCTCGGCGATGGCGAAGGCGTCACCCTGGGCGACGCGCTCAAGGGCGCCGTCGTTTCGGCCAAGGTCGTCGGCCACGGCCGCGCCGACAAGGTCCGCATCGTCAAGTTCCGCCGCCGCAAGCACCATCGCAAGCAGATGGGCCACCGGCAGCACTACACCGAAATCCAGATCACCGGGATCTCCGATTCCGGCGACAAGAAGTAAGGAGAAGCCGTCATGGCACACAAGAAGGCTGGTGGTTCTACCCGCAATGGCCGCGACTCCAACCCCAAGTACCTCGGCGTGAAGATGTATGGCGGCCAGGCGATCGATGCCGGCAACATCATCGTGCGCCAGCGCGGCACCCAGTTCCATCCGGGCATGGGCGTCGGCCTGGGCCGCGACCACACCCTGTTCGCGCTGGTCGACGGCAAGGTCGAGTTCTCGGTCAAGGGTCCCAAGAAGCGTCGCACCGTGAGCGTGGTGGCAGGCGACTGAGCGCACGCGGCGTTTCGACGAAAGCCCCGCCGCGTGCGGGGCTTTTCGTTGGTGGCGCCGTGATGCCGGATCGGGGATCGGCCAGCAGCCAGCCTGGCCTGGAATCCCGATAAACTCGACAACCGACGCTTTCCGCCTTCCCGGATCGCGAACCAACCATCCGGACCACGGCTCTTCATGAAACTCGTCGACGAAGCAGAAATCACCGTCACCGCCGGCAACGGCGGCAACGGCTGCGTGGGCTTCCGCCGCGAGAAGTTCATCCCGCTGGGCGGGCCGGACGGCGGCGACGGCGGCAACGGCGGCGACGTCTGGCTGCAGGCCGACGAGAACCTCAACACCCTGGTCGACTTCCGCCACCAGCGCCAGTTCAAGGCGCAGCGCGGCGAGAACGGCATGGGCAGCCAGATGTACGGCAAGGGC
>JAKFDF010000211.1:0-2950 GCA_036676275.1 Lysobacter sp. | reverse complement strand
CGGCTCCAAGCGCCCGAACACCGAGAAGGTGGGCAAGGTCACCCGCAAGCAGCTCGAGGACATCGCCAAGGCGAAGGAAGCCGACCTGACCGCGGCCGACCTGGACGCGGCGGTGAAGACGATCGCGGGCTCGGCCCGCTCCATGGGTCTGACGGTGGAGGGCTGAGGACATGACGACCAAGCGAATCAAGGCCCAGGCCAAAATCGAGCCGGGCAAGGCCTACGCCATCGATGAGGCGTTGAAGATCGTCCAGGGCAACAGCAAGGTGAAGTTCGTCGAGTCCGTCGACGTCGCCGTGCGCCTTGGCGTGGATGCCAAGAAGTCCGACCAGCAGGTGCGCGGTTCGACCGTGCTGCCCGCCGGTACCGGCAAGAGCGTGCGCGTGGCGGTGTTCGCGCCCGCGGGGGCCAAGGCCGACGAGGCCCTGGCCGCCGGCGCCGAAGCCGTGGGCATGGACGACCTGGCCGAGAAGATGCAGGCCGGCGACCTCAACTACGACGTGGTCATCGCCACGCCGGACGCGATGCGCGTGGTCGGCAAGCTCGGCCAGCTGCTGGGTCCGCGCGGGCTGATGCCCAACCCGAAGGTCGGCACCGTGTCGCCGAACCCGGCCGAAGCGGTGAAGAACGCCAAGGGCGGCCAGGTGCGCTACCGCACCGACAAGGCCGGCATCATCCACTGCACCATCGGCAAGGCCGACTTCGACGCCGGCAAGCTGAAGGACAACCTGCAGGCGCTGCTGCTGGACCTGATCAAGGCCAAGCCGTCGAGCGCCAAGGGCCAGTACCTGCAGAAGATCTCGTTGAGCTCGACCATGGGCCCGGGCGTGATCGTCGACCAGTCGACGCTGACGCTGAAGTAAAGCAACAGCTCGCGGCTAAAGCCGCTCCTACAGGTGATTTTGTAGGAGGGCTTCAGCCCCGATCGAATTTTGAGGGCATCGCCATGGCTTCGGCCGCGGCGATCGCCGTCAAAGACCGCAGGTGCGGTCAGCGCGCAATGACGACGGGCACGGAAGCTCGCCACGGCAGGGAGTCGTCGTCATCGCAAGCGGGATCGTCTAATCGGAGCTCGTCGAGAGCAACGGCCTGCGTAGATGGTGTCGCCCCCTCTGGAAATTTTCTGGAAGGGCCACCACCGGGGCGCGCGAGCGCCCCCGGCGCCAGGGATGGTGTCGCCCAGGACCGCAAGCGGCAGGAGCCGCGAGCGGAGTTCACTAGGAGGAGTGCTAATGGCTCTCAATCTGTCCCAAAAGCAGGAAGTCGTCGCCGAACTGGCCGACGTCGCCGCCAAGGCCCACTCCCTGATCGCAGTCGAGTACGCGGGCACCACCGTCGGCCAGATGACGGCGATGCGCAAGAAGGCACGCGAAACCGGCGTGTACTTGCGGGTCGTCAAGAACACGCTGGCGTCGCGTGCCGTGGCGGGCACCGAGTTCGAGGTCGTCAAGGACTCGCTGGTCGGCCCGCTGCTGTACGCGTTCTCGACCGAGGAACCCGGCGCCGCCGGGCGCCTGATCAAGGAGTTCGCCAAGGGCAACGACAAGCTCCAGGCCAAGGTCGTCGCCGTGGGTGGCCAGCTGTATCCGGCCAGCCACGTCGAAGTGCTGGCCTCGCTGCCGACGCTCGACCAGGCCCTGGCCATGTTGGCCCGCGTGCTGGCCGAGCCGGCGACGATGTTCGCGCGCGCGGTCAAGGCCGTGGCCGACCAGCAGGGCGGTGGCGAGGAAGTCGCTGCCGAAGCCCAGGCCGAGCCGGCCTGAGCCAGACGATCGAATCGCTTCAATCCGAAAACAATTTCCAGAGGTAAACACAATGTCCCTTTCCAACGAACAGATCGTCGACGCGATCGCCGGCAAGACCCTGATGGAAGTGATGGAGCTGGTGAAGGCCATCGAAGACAAGTTCGGCGTCTCCGCCGCCGCCCCGGTCGCTGCCGCCGGTCCGGCCGCCGCCGCCGCCGTGGTCGAGGAGCAGACCGAGTTCAACGTCATCCTGAAGTCGGCCGGCGAGAAGAAGGTCGAGGTCATCAAGGCCGTCCGTGCCATCACCGGCCTGGGCCTGAAGGAAGCCAAGGACCTCACCGAGGCGGGTGGCGCGGTGAAGGAAGGCGTGTCGAAGGACGACGCCGCGAAGATGAAGAAGGACCTCGAGGCCGCAGGCGCGACCGTCGAAGTCAAGTAAGCGTTACTTGCATCGCCGGCCACATGGCGATGCACGAAGGCTGGGGGCGAAAGCCCCCGGCCTTTGGCCGTTGTAAGGCGATGCGGCGAGCCAACCGAGTTGGCAGTTGGAAGTAGCGGGAGAAGGCGTGCTGGTGCCGGCAATACCAGCGACTTCCAACTGGCAATTTTCCGATCCGAAAAAATGTTTCCCGGGACCGCGGACGCGCGGTCCACCAGCAGCCGTCCCCCGCGGCTCCTGAGCAAACAGCAACCGAGGCGGTAAACCACATGACCACGGCTTCCACGACAGCATCCAAGTCGCAGTATTCGTTCACCGAGAAGAAGCGCATCCGCAAGGACTTCGGCAAGAGCCGTTCGATCCTCGAGGTGCCGTTCCTGCTCGCGATCCAGGTCGATTCCTACCGTGAATTCCTCCAGGAGCACGTCGAGCCCGCGCAGCGCGCCGATCGCGGCCTGCACGCGGCACTGAAGTCGGTGTTCCCGATCGTCAGCTACAACGGCTATGCCGCTCTGGAATACGTGGGCTACAAGCTGGGCGAGCCCGGCTTCGACGAGCGCGAGTGCCGCAACCGCGGCCTGAGCTACGGCGCCCCGCTGCGCGTGACCGTGCGCCTGGTGATCTACGACCGCGAGTCGTCGAGCAAGGCGATCAAGTACGTGAAGGAGCAGGAGGTCTACATGGGCGAGATCCCGCTCATGACCGACAACGGCACCTTCATCGTCAACGGCACCGAGCGCGTCATCGTCTCGCAGCTGCACCGTTC
>JAKFDF010000210.1:0-2774 GCA_036676275.1 Lysobacter sp. | reverse complement strand
CGCGCAGATGGGCACCTTCGACGTCAGCCACCCGGACGTGAAGGACTTCATCCGCGCCAAGCGCGAGGACGGGCGCCTGCGCCAGTTCAACCTCTCGCTGCTGATCACCGACGGCTTCATGGACGCGGTCAAGACCGACGGCGACTGGCCGCTGGTGTTCCCGATCAACATCAAGGAACAGGGCGACATCGACCTGGCCGACGCCGGCAAGATCGTCTGGCGCGAGTGGCCGACCCACAAGAACTACGTCGTCCGCGACGACGGCCTGGTCGCCTGCAGGATCTACGGCCACATCCGCGCCCGCCACCTGTGGGACATGATCATGGTCTCGACGTACGACTACGCCGAGCCGGGCTTCATCCTGATCGACCGCGTCAACGAGATGAACAACAACTGGTGGTGCGAGACGATCCGCGCCACCAATCCCTGCGGCGAGCAGCCGCTGCCGCCGTACGGCGCCTGCCTGCTGGGCTCGGTCAACCTCACCAAGTTCGTGCACCGGCCGTTCACCGACCAGGCCAGCTTCGACTGGGACGAGTACAAGGAAGTCGTGCGCGTGTTCACCCGCATGCTCGACAACGTGGTCGAGGTCAACGGGCTTCCCTTGCAGCAGCAAAGGGACGAGATCCTGCGCAAGCGCCGCCACGGCATGGGCTTCCTCGGCCTGGGCAGCACCGTGACCATGCTGAAGATGAAGTACGGCAGCAGGGAGTCGTGCGAGTTCACCGAGCGGATCGCCCGCGAGATGGCGGTGGCCGGCTGGGAGATGGGCCTGGCGCTGGCCAGGGAGAAGGGCCCGGCGCCGATCATGGCCGAGCGCTTCGAGGTCACCGCCGAGATGCTGCGCAAGCGCCCGGAAATGGCGCGCGACGGCTGGAAGGTCGGCCAGCAGATCGAAGGCAAGCTGCTGCACGCCCGCTACAGCCGCTACATGCAGCGCGTGGCCGAAGTCGCGCCGGACCTGGTCGACGAACTGGCCGAGGTCGGCGCCCGCTTCACCCACCACAGCTCGATCGCGCCCACCGGCACCATCTCGCTGTCGCTGGCCAACAACGCCAGCAACGGCATCGAGCCGTCGTTCGCCCACCACTACAGCCGCAACGTCATCCGCGAAGGCAAGAAGTCCAAGGAAAAGGTCGACGTCTGGTCCTACGAGCTGCTGGCCTACCGCGAGCTGGTCAACCCCAAGGCGATGCCGTTCGCCGAGGACGCCGCCGGCAAGCTGCCTGAATACTTCATCTCCGCCGACGACATCTCCCCGAAGGAGCACGTCGACGTCCAGGCCGCGGCGCAGAAGTGGGTGGACTCGTCGATCTCCAAGACCGCCAACGTCCCCACCGACTACCCCTACGAGGACTTCAAGGACATCTACCGCTACGCCCACGAGCAGGGGCTGAAGGGCTGCACCACGTTCCGCTTCAACCCGGCCGCCTTCCAGGGCGTGCTGGTCAAGGAAGCGGACCTGGAGAACACCCTGTACCGCTTCGAGCTCGAGGACGGCAGCGTGGTCGAGGTCAAGGGCAACGAGCAGATCGAGTACGACGGCGAGATGCACACCGCCGCCAACCTGTTCGATGCATTGAAAGAGGGCTACTACGGCAAGTTCTGACCAATCCGGCGCCGGCGCCGGCGGCCGGAGGTTCGCGGCCGGTTCCGGTGCGCTGCCGAGGCAGCGCTCCGGACCCGGTCGGCTCACGCGCCGCATGCATACACGCCACCGAGATCGCGCTACATTCCGGCCGCGGGCACAAGCCCGTACCACAGACCAGACGAGGGTTCCCCGATGAGTAACGGCAATGGAGTGACGGCGACGCTTTCGAAGGCGGCCGGGAATGTCGCGGACACCGCGGCCAACATAGGCAGCGCGATCGCATCCACCGCCAGCGGCGCGGTCGCGACCGTGCGCAAGACCGCCACCAAGGCGCGCAAGGCAGTCAAGAAAGCCACCAAGACGGCGAAGAAGACCTTGAACAAGGCCAGCGCCAACGCCAAGGCCGAAGCCGCCGCGCTCAAGCGCAAGGGCGCCGGCAAGAAGAAGACCGCCAAGAAGGCCGCCAAGAAGACCGCGAAGAAGGCCACCCGCAAGACCACGGCGAAGAAGGCCGTCCGCAAGTCGCCGGCCAAGAAGGCCACCCGCAAGACGGCCGCGAAGAAGACCGCGCGCAAGTCGCCGGCCAAGAAGACCGCCCGCAAGGCAACCGCGAAGAAGGCCACCCGCAAGGCCGCCGCCAGGAAGATGATCCGCAAGGACGTCGCCGCGGTGAAGAAGACCGTCAAGAAGGCCGCCAAGGCAGTGCGCAAGTCCACCGCCACCGCCAAGCGCAAGACCGCGGTCATGAAGAAGACCGCCTCGCGCTCGGCCGCCGGCAAGAAGGCCGCCGCCACCCGCGCACGCCGCGGCAGCTGAGTCGCCCGTCCCACCCGCTGCGCCGCGAACCGGCGCAGCGGTTCCACCATCCCCCGCACGCAGCAACGCACCACCAGGATCCGCAATGGCCGTCAAGATCGACAAGAAAATCAAGGGCTACGCCGTCGTCACCCCCGAGGACAAGGCCAGGGCGGTGCAGGCCGACGCCGTGCCGCGCGCCGTCGCCGAGGCCGAGCTTCCGACCGCCGACGTGATCCAGATGCACGAGCGCATCGAGCGCCCCGAAGTGCTGATCGGCAGCACCTACAAGATCAAGTCGCCGCTGGTGGAGCACGCCATGTACGTGACCATCAACGACATCGTGCTCAACGCCGGCAGCGAGCACGAGCAGCGCCGCCCGTTCGAG
>JAKFDF010000209.1:0-2618 GCA_036676275.1 Lysobacter sp. | reverse complement strand
GCGTGCGACATCAGGAAGGCGGTGGTGCCGGCCAGTTCGTCGTATTCGATGAACACGCCCTTGGGCATGGGCTTGAGCATCACGTCGCTGACCACCTGCGATTCGGGGATGCCGCGGGTGCGGGCCTGGTCGGCGATCTGCCTGTCGACCAGCGGCGTCTTCACGTAGGTCGGGCAGAGGGTGTTGATGGTGATGTCGGTGTCGGCGGTTTCCAGCGCGACCACCTTGGAGAAGCCGACCAGGCCGTGCTTGGCGGCGACGTAGGCGCTCTTGTACGGGCTGGCGACCAGCGAGTGGATCGAGCCGATGTTGACGATGCGGCCGAAGCCGCGCGCGCGCATGCCCGGCAGCACCGCGCGGGTGAGGCGGGCCACGCCGACCAGCATCACCTGCACCAGGAAGTCCCACTTGGCGATCGGGAACTCTTCCAGCGGGGCGACATGCTGCAGGCCGGCATTGTTGACCAGCACCTCGACCGGGCGCGAGACCGCGGCGAGTGCGGCGGCGACGCTGTCGTCGGAGGTGACGTCCAGCACCAGGGCCTCGGCCGAGTTGCCGGCGCTGCGGATGCCCGCGGCCACGGTTTCGGCGGCGTCACGGTTGACGTCGGTGACGACGAGGTGGTGCCCGGCGGCGGCCAGTTCGGTGGCGATGCCGGCGCCGATGCCGCTGCCCGCGCCGGTGATCAGGATGCAGCGGGTGGCCATGGGCGCCTCGCGGGTGGGGAATCGCTAGCCTAGCAGGGGCCCGCGGTCGCCGAGGTCGGACCAAAGTACGATGCCGGTGGCGCGCGCGCTTGCTAGGGTGTGGGCATGCACGCCATCCGCCCTGCGGCGCTTGCCGCCTTCGCCCTGTCGCTCGCCGCCTGCGCCACGAGCCCCGGAACCGCCATGTCGCCATCCGCCAGCGAACCGAGCCTGCGTGTCAGCGGCCAGGTCGTGACTGCGCATCGCGTCGGCGACGACCTCTTGACCGCGGGCCTGGGCCTGGCGGGGCTGCAGGCGGTGGTGCCGCCGGCGTTCGCCGACGTGGCGCATCCGACCGCGGCCGAAGCGCGCCGGCGCGCGATCTGGAGCAACTGGCGCGGCATCGCCGACCTGTCGCCGGGCGGCGGCTACGGCGCCGTGTACGGCCACGCGGGCACGGTGCCAGGGCGCGAGTTCTCGGCGCTGGCGACCGTCGCGGGCGCGAAGCATCCGCACCGGGTGCTGGTGCAGGTGCCCGATGCGTTCGACGCGGCGAAGCGCTGTGTGGTGGTCGCGCCGGCCTCGGGCTCGCGCGGGGTGTACGGCGCGATCGCGGTCGCCGGTGCCTGGGGCCTGCCGAAGGGTTGCGCCGTGGCCTATACCGACAAGGGCGCGGGCAGCGATTTCTTCGACCTGGATGCCGGCATCGGCGTGCGCGTGGATGGCACCGGCGGCGCCGTGGCCGACGGTGGCCTCGCGTTCGCGCCGGACGTACCGGCGGGCGCGAAGGGCGTCGCCTTCCGCCACGCGCATTCGCAGGACAACCCGGAGGCCGACTGGGGCCGGCACGTGCGGCAGGCCGCGCAATATGCGCTGCAGGTGCTGGACGAGGCGCTGCCCGGCGCCGCGCCGTTCACCTTCGACAACACCCGGGTGATCGCGGTCGGCATTTCCAACGGCGGCGGCGCGGTGCTGCGCGCGGCGGAGCTCGAGGGCGGCTGGCTGGATGCGGTGGTCGCCGGTGAACCCAACGTCTATTACGAAAACGGCGGACGCGCGCTCTACGACTACGCCACCGAAGCGGCGCTGCTGCAGCCGTGCGCGCTGATGCACCTGGATCCGGCATCGATGGCGCAGCCGCCGATGCGCGCCGCGGTGGAGCCGTGGTGGACGCTGCGCTGCGCGACGCTGAAGTCGCTGGGGTTGGTGTCCGGCGACACCGTGGCCGAGCAGGCGAAATCCGCCTACGACGCGATGCGCGCGAGCGGCTGGACCGACGCGGCGATGCGCTCGGGTGCGGCCTCCAGCGGCTTCGATCTGTGGCGCTCGGTGGCGGTGACCTATGCCTCGGCCTACGGCCGCTACGGCGTCGGGGCGCATCCCTGCGGCTACGCTTTCTCCGCGCAGAACCCCGACCTGAGCCTGCGCCCGGCGACCGACGCGGAACGCGCCGCTTGGTGGTCCGACAGCGCCGGCATCCCGCCCGGCAACGGCGTGAACCTGGTCGACGCGAAGATGACGCCGCCGGACTTCACCATCGCCGGCCTGCAGTGCCTGCGCGCGCTGTGGGACGGGCAGGGCGCCGACGCCGGCCGCGTGCGCAAGGGCATCGCCGAAACCCGCGCCGCGCTGCCGCGCGCCGGCCTGCCAGTGATCGTGGTCCACGGCCTGGAGGACGGCCTGGTGCCGCCGGCCTTCAGCAGCGCGCCGTACGTCGCAGCCGCGCAGGCGGCCGGCCGCGAGGTGCGCTACTGGCAGGTCCACAACGCCGAGCACTTCGACGCTTTCCTCGGTTTCCCGGACTACGCAGCGCGGTTCGTGCCGATGCTGCCGTACGTGTACGCCGCGCTGGATCGCGTCGATGCCTACCTCGATGGCAAGGGCGCCTTGCCAGTGGATGCGGTGATCGCCAGCACGCCGCGCGGCAGCGCC
>JAKFDF010000208.1:0-5641 GCA_036676275.1 Lysobacter sp. | reverse complement strand
TCGCGTTGCAGGCGCTCCAGGTCGCGCCCGGGAACGAGATCCAGCTCGAGCGTGGCCGAGCCGTCGCGCGCAATCGTTTCGCGCAGCATCGCCGACAGCGCATACACCAGGCTGCCCTCGATGCCGTGCGCGGTGGCGACGCATTCGCCCTGCAAGGCGTGTTCACCCTTGCCGTCGCGCCAGTATGCGACGACCGGCTTGAGCGGGGCGCCGGCATGTTTCGCTGAAAAATGCGCACTCCAGCCGATGTCGAATCCGCAGTTGGCCGGCTGCAGGGGCGCGGCATCGACGCCGTGCCGGCACAAGACTTCCTGCCAGGCGCCATCGGAACCCAGCTGCGGCCAACTTCCGCCGCCGAGGGCCAGCACGGTCGCGGCGGCATGGACGCGACGTTCGCCATCGGCGGTGGCGAACCGCAATGCGCCCTCCGCGTCCCAGCCGAGCCAGCGATGATGCACGTGGAACTGCACGCCATCCTCGCGCAGCCGCCGCACCCAGCCGCGCAACAGCGGCGCGGCCTTCCGGTCCAGCGGGAACACGCGCCCGGAACTGCCGACATAGGTGTCGACGCCCAGTCCGCGTGCCCAGTCGCGCAGCGCGTCGGCGTCGAAATCGTCGAGCCAGCGGCCGACCTCCGCGCTGCGTTCGCGATAGCGCCGGTCGAAGCCGGGTCGCGGTTCGGAATGGGTGAGGTTGAGCCCGCCCTTGCCGGCGATCAGGAACTTGCGCCCGACCGAGCCCTTGGCCTCGAACAGGTCCACGGCCAGCCCCGCGGCGCGCGCGGTTTCGGCCGCCATCAGTCCGGCCGGACCGCCGCCGATCACCACCAGGCCGGGCATTGCATCTTCGGCGGGCATGGGCAGGGACGGGAATCATGAGGCTGGCGCCGTGGCCGCCATTATGCCGCCCCTGACTTTCGGGCCTGCGCCGCGGATGCGTTATCGTCGATAGTCGGGAATCGGTTACGGGGGAGTGGCACAGATGCGAGCGGATGGATTGCGGCTGGACTGGAAGCGGGCGCGCGTCGTGGCGGCGGGCTTCGGCATGGCGCTGTGCGCCGGATTCGCGTTCGCGGCGCAGCCGCAGGCGCAGCAGGCTGTCGCCCCGGCGGCGACCGATGCCGCGATCGCGTTGCCTGCGCAGTTGCAGGACTTCGATGCCTACGTCGAGAACGTGCGCAAGACCTTCGACGTCCCCGGTATCGCCGTGGCCATCGTCAAGGACGGGCAGGTGGTGCTGCAGCGCGGCTACGGCCTGCGCGACCGCGAGGCCAAGGCGCCGGTCGATGCGCACACGCTGTTCGCGATCGCCTCCAACACCAAGGCGTTCACCGCCGCCTCGCTGCAGATGCTGGCCGAGGACGGCAAGCTGGAAATGACCGACCGGGTCATCGACCACCTGCCGTGGTTCCGCATGTCCGACCCTTACGTCACCCGCGAGATGCGCATCCGCGACCTGCTCGCGCATCGCAGCGGCCTGAGCCTGGGCGCCGGCGACCTGCTGTACTGGCCGACCACCGACTACAGCAACGCCGAGGTGGCGAAGCGGTTGAAGGACGTGCCGCTCACCGGCGGTTTCCGCGCCCAGTACGCCTACGACAACATCCTGTTCGGGGTCGCGCAGCTGGTGGTCGAGGCGGCCAGCGGCATGCCCTACGACAAGTTCCTGCAGTCGCGCATCTTCGCGCCGCTGGGCATGGCCGAGACCCGCTACAACAGCGACCACCTGCAGGGCATGGACAATGTCGCGACGGGTTACGCCAAGGCCGACTTCAAGGACCTGGTGCCGGCTCCGCGCATGACCTGGTCCAACGTCGGCGGCGCCGGCGGCATCTATTCCAGCGTGCACGACCTGTCGAAATGGGTGGGCACGCAGCTGGCCGGCGGCGTGTACGCGGGCGCGGGCGGCGACGCCAGGCGCCTGTTCACCGAGAAGCGCCAGCGCGAGATGTGGTCGATGCTGACCCCGATCCCGGTCGGCAAGCCGTCGGTGCCGGAACTGGCGCCGGCCGTGCCCAATTTCATGGGCTACGGCGAGGGCTGGTATCTCGGCGATTACCGCGGCCGCAAGCTGGTCTGGCACACCGGCGGCTGGCCGGGCATGGTCTCGCGCATCACCATGCTGCCGGACCAGCACGTGGGCGTGATCGTGCTGACCAACGCCGAGTCCGGCGCGGCCTTCAACGCGGTGACGATGCGCGCGCTCGACGCGATGCTGGCGTTGCCGGCCTACGACTGGACCGCGGCCTATGCCGCCGCGCGCGCCAAGCAGGAAGGCAAGGCCGACGAAAGCTGGCAGAAGCACCTCGAGGCGCGCGACGCGAACTCGAAGCCGTCGCTGCCGCTGTCGGCGTACGCGCAGGCGTATCGCGACCCCTGGTATGGCGACATCGTTGTCGCGCAGCAGGGCGGCAAGCTGCGGATCCGCTTCGCGCACACCGCGGACCTGGTCGGTACGCTCTCGCACTGGCAGCAGGACACCTTCCTGGTGCGCTGGGACCAGCGCTGGCTCAACGCCGACGCTTTCCTGACCTTCTCGCTGGATCCGGACGGGAAGATCCGCGAGGCGCGGATGGTCCCGGTTTCGGAGCTGACCGATTTCAGCTTCGACTTCCAGGATCTGCGGCTCGCGCCGGTGAAGGCCGATACCCACAAAGAGGGCTAGTCCGCGCGTCCCGTGTTTCCCATGACCGTGTTCCTGCCAACAGGCGGGTAGGTAGGAGCGCCTTGCAGGCGCGAGCTTTTCCCTGACCGCGTCGCATGCCGGGCCAAGAGCTCGCGCCTGCAAGGCGCTCCTACGAGGACGCGCGGTGCATGGGCGCGGCTACAGCGCCATGCCGGCCGCATGCCCCGACGCCCACGCCCACTGGAAGTTGTAGCCGCCGAGCCAGCCGGTGACGTCGACGACTTCGCCGATGAAGTACAGCCCGGGCACGTGCCGCGACTGCATCGTCGCCGACGACAGGCCGTCGGTATCGACGCCGCCGAGCGTGACTTCGGCGGTGCGGTAACCCTCGGTGCCGCTGGCGACCAGCGGCCAGCCGGCGAGCAGCGCGGCGACCTCGCGCAACTGCGGCGCGTTGAACTGGCGGATCGGCCGCGCCGGATGGAATGGTTGCAGCCACGCCTCGCACAGCCGCTGCGCGAACCGTTTCGGCAGCCATTCGCCGAGCACGGTCCTGAGTTCCGCCGCCGGGCGTTCGGCCTGCATGCGCTGCAGCATCGCCAGCGCGTCCTGCCCGGGCAGCAGGTCCAGCCGCAGGTCGTCGCCCGGTTGCCAGTAGGACGACACCTGCAGGATCGCCGGACCGCTGACGCCGCGGTGGGTGACCAGCATGGCATTGCGGAACCCAACGCCGTTGCAGCGCGCTTCTACCGGCAGTGCGACGCCGCTCAGGTCCGCCAGTCGCTCCAGGTGCTTGCCGCTGAGCGTCAGCGGCACCAGCCCGGCGCGCGTGGGCAGCACGGCGTGCCCGAACTGCCTGGCCAGCGCGTAGCCGAAACCGCTGGCGCCCATGCTCGGGATCGACAGCCCGCCGCTGGCCACGACCAGCGCCGGCGCGGAAAACGCGCCTTGCGTCGTATGCAGGTGGAACATGCCGGCCGAAGCCGCATCGCCGCCATGGACGACGCGCTCGATGTTGCAGGTCGTGGCGATGCGCACGCCGGCGGCCGCGCACTCGTCCAGCAGCATTTTCACGATCAGCTTGGAGGAGACGTCGCAGAACAGCTGCCCGAGCTCTTTCTCGTGCCAGGCGATGCCATGGCGATCAACGAGATCGACGAAGTCCCGCGGCGTGTAGCGCGCCAGCGCCGATTTGCAGTAATGCGGGTTGGCCGAGAGGAAGTTGTCGGGCGAGGCGCCGGTGTTGGTGAAGTTGCAGCGCCCGCCGCCGGACATCAGGATCTTCTTGCCGACGCGGTTGGCGTGTTCGACCACCAGCACGCGCTTGCCGCGGCGGCCTGCGGTGAGCGCGCACATCAGCCCGGCCGCGCCACCGCCGATGACCAGCGCGTCGAACGCTTCGGCCATGCGTTCAGGCCCGTTCGGCAGGGACCATGCGCAGCACCTGCTGCACGGTGATGCTGGCGCCTTCGCCGTACAGCTCGGCCTGGCCGTCCTGGATCATGCATTGCAGGCGCATGCCGCGATCGGCGAGCGCGGCGAGCTCGGCGATGGTCGCGGCGTCGATGTCGATCACGGTCAGGTTGTTGCAGCGGGCGAGGGCGGGCTTCACCTTGTCCCACCAGAGGTCGGCGCTGCGGCCGTGGTAGTTCAGCACCACGACTTCGCCTGCGCGGCCGCAAGCCTTGCGGATGCGCGACTCGTCGGGCTGGCCGACGTCGATCCACAGGTCGATCTCGCCGCTACGCGACTTGAGCCACAGGTCGGGTTCGTCGTCGCTGGCGCTGCCGCGCGCGAACTCCAGGCGTTCGTCCGCGTACAGGGCGAACGCCAGCAGTCGTACCATCAGGCGCTCGTCGGTCTCGGACGGATGCCGGGCCAGGGTCAGCGCATGGGTCGCGTAGTAGTTGCGGTCCATGTCGCTGACCTGCAACTCGGCGCGGAACACGGTGGCGTTGGCGGCCATCAGCTGCGCGGCTTGTCGAAGCGCGGCTTTCCGCCGGGCTTGAAGCCCGGCTTGCCGCCCGGTTTGAACCCGGGCTTGCGTGGCGCGAACGGCCGGCGTTCCATCGACGGGCTGTTGTCGGCTTCGGTCGCGCGCTGCATGCGCAGCGGGCGGCCTGCAACGCGCACCTTCTTCAGGTGTTCCATCAACTCGCGCGGCATGCCCTCGGGCAGGTCGACCAGGCTGTAGTCGTCGCGGATGTCGATGCGGCCGATGTACCTGCTTTCCAGGTCGGCCTCGTTGGCGATCGCGCCGACGATGTTGCCGGGCTGCACGCCATGGCTGTGGCCGACTTCGATGCGGAAGGTTTCCATGCCGACATCGGGCGCTTCGCGCCGCGGGCGCGCCGTCGGCGCGGCGTCGCCGAACAGCGTTTCGCCCGCGTTGGCCGGGGCGGCATGGTCGGCGGCCCGGGGTGGCATGGCATGGCGTTCGCCATGGCGCGACGGACGCGGTTCGAAGGCTGGGCGCTCGTCGCGCGACGGACGTCCACGCGCGGTGCGTTCGGGGCGCTCGAAACGGGGTCGTTCCGGCGGCGCCTGCAGCAGCAGCGGGGTCTTGCCCTGCACCAGCTGCGCCAGTGCCGCGGCGATTTCCACCGCCGGCACGTTGTGCTCGCGCTCGTAGCGTTCGACCAGTTCGCGGAACACCGACAGGTCGGCGCTTTCCAGCGCCGCGCCGATCTTGCCGAGGAACTTCGCCACGCGCTGCTCGTTGACGGCTTCCACGCTCGGCAGCTGCATCGGCTCGAGCTTCTGCCGGGTGGCGCGCTCGATCGCGCCGAGCATGCCGCGCTCGCGCGGGGCCACGAACAGGATCGCCTCGCCGCTGCGCCCGGCGCGGCCGGTGCGGCCGATGCGGTGCACGTAGCTCTCGGTGTCGTAGGGGATGTCGTAGTTCAGCACGTGGCTGATGCGGTCCACGTCGAGCCCGCGCGCGGCGACGTCGGTGGCGACCAGGATGTCGATGCGCCCGTCCTTCAGCGACTGCACCATCTTCTCGCGCTGCTTC
>JAKFDF010000207.1:0-5641 GCA_036676275.1 Lysobacter sp. | reverse complement strand
CGCGTCGACCTGCGCCTGCGTCCGTTCGGCAATGCCGGCCGGGTGGCCTGGTCGTTCGCGGCGATGGAGCAGTACTTCCAGCGCGAGGGCCGCGATTGGGAGCGCTACGCCTGGCAGAAGGCGCGGCCGGTGGCCGGCGACTCCGCGGCCGGCGAGCGTTTCCTGCGCACGCTGCGGCCGTTCGTCTATCGCCGCTATCTCGACTACGGCGCGCTCGACGGCCTGCGCGAGATGAAGGCGGCGATCGCCGCCGAGGTCGCGCGCAAGGAACTGGCCGACGACATCAAGCGTGGCCCGGGCGGGATCCGCGAGATCGAGTTCCTGGTGCAGGCCTTGCAACTGATCCGCGGCGGCCGTGAACCGGCCCTGCGCGAGCGCCGCTTGCTGCCCGCGCTGCAGGCGCTGGTGCAGGCCCGGCATGTCGCGCCGCAGGCCGGGGCCGCGCTGCGCGAGGCCTACCGCTTCCTGCGGCGACTGGAGAACCGGCTGCAGATGCTGCGCGACGCACAGACCCATGCCTTGCCGCAGGATACGCTCGAGCGCCTGCGGATCGCCCGTTCACTCGACCATCCCGACTGGGAGGCGTTGCGCGCGGCGCTGGACATGCACCGCGGCGTGGTCGCGGCGGAATTCGGGGCCTTGCTGGCGCCGCGTCGCCGTCGTGGCGGCGAACCGACGCAGCTCGCCGGCTACTGGCGCGCGTTGCCGGACGCCGGCGACAGCGAGGCACTCGGCGCCGCCGGGTTCGAGGATGCCGCCGCCGCGGACAGCGCCCTGCGCGACCTCGCCCGCGCGCCGGCGCTGCGGGCGCTGTCGGATGCGGCGCGCGCGCGCCTGGACCGGGTGCTGCCGGCACTGCTCGACAGTGCCGCCGCGTCGTCGCAACCCGATGCGGCATTGCGCCGGCTGTTGCCGCTGCTGCACAACATCCTGCGCCGCGCCAGCTACCTCGCCCTGCTCGACGAGCAGCCCGCCGCGCTGCAGCGCCTGGTCGACGTGCTGTCGCGCAGCGCGCTGCTGGGGGAGCGCCTGGCGGCGCATCCGCTGCTGCTGGACGAACTGCTCGACGTCCGCGTCGGTGGTCCGCTGCCGCGGCGCGAGGCAGTGTTCGCGGCATGCGAATCGGCGCTGGCGCACGAGGACATCGAAGCGGCGCTGCTGGCGCTCAATGAAACCCGCCAGGCACTGAGTTTCCGCATCGCGCTGGCGACGCTGGACGCGCGCCAGCCGGCCCGCGACAGCGTGCGCCAGCTGGCGTGGCTGGCCGATGCCGTGGTCGCGGTGGTGTTGCGGCTGGCGCGGCGCGGGATGCTGGCCGCGCACGGCCCGCTCGCCGATGCAGGCTTCGCGGTGCTCGGTTACGGCAGCCTCGGGGGCGAGGAGCTGGGGTTCGGTTCCGACCTCGACCTGGTGTTCCTTTACGAGGCCGATGCCGCCGTGCAATCCGACGGCGCGCGTCCGCTCGATGCCGCGCGCTGGTGCGCGCGGCTGGCGCAGAAGATCGTCGCGCTGCTGGGCACGATGACCGCCGCCGGACGCCTGTTCGATGTCGACGTGCGGCTGCGCCCGGACGGCGCCAAGGGCCTGCTGGTGTCGTCGCTGTCGGGCTTCGCCGACTACCAGCGCGAGCGTGCCTGGACCTGGGAACACCAGGCGCTGGTGCGCGCGCGCTGCGTCGCCGGCGAGCCGGCGTTGTGCGCGCGGTTCGAGCGCGTGCGCGACGCGGTGCTGGCGCAGCCGCGCGATGCCGAGGCGTTGCGTACGGACGTGCTCGCGATGCGCGCGAAGATGCGCGCGGAGCTGGACCGTTCCGACGCCGCGCGGCTGGACCTGAAGCAGGGCCCCGGTGGCCTGGTCGACCTCGAGTTCCTGCTGCAGTACCTGGTGCTGCGCGACGCGCCGCTGCAGCCGTCGCTGCGCCTGGCGCGCGACACCCCGGGACTGCTGGCGGCGCTGTGCGATGCCGGCGCGTTCACCGCCGCGACCTGCAAGCGGCTGCGCGAGGCGCATGCCCTGCTGCTCGATGCCGGCTTGCGCTGCACCCTCGACCGTCGTCCGCGGATCGTTGCACCGGGCGCGGGGATCGTTGCCGCGTGCGACGCCATCGCCAGCGCCTGCCGCGACCACGGCCTGCCGTTCGCAGGCCCCGGCACGGCCTAGGGCGCGAGGCGCGCGCGGACTTCTTCGGCGACGCGGGCGGTCTCGCGCAGCGGCTCGACCGCGAACGGCGCCAGCGTCGAGTCCAGCGCGCGGATGCGGCCGCGGGCCAGCAGCGTGTCGAGGAATTCGCGCATCCGCCCGGCGGCGCGGCCGGGTTCGGAGACGAACACCGGCACGGTCGTGGCGCAGGCTTCCGACACCATGTTCACCGAGTCGGGCGAGCAGACGATCCGGTCGGCCCAGGCCAGCAGCGCGGCATAGGGGTTGGCGCCATCCTCGTCGCCCAGCCACAGCAGGCCCGGCGCGGCGGCGTAGCGACGGCGCAGGGCGGCGCGCATCGCGGCGGGCGTGCGTCGCGATGCGGTGAGCAGCACGCTGCCGCCTTCGCGTGCCAGCGCCGCGTCCACGTGCGCCGCCAGGGCATCGAGCGCGGCCTGGTCGAAGCGCACGTGGCGGCTGGGACCGCCCAGCAGCATCGCGGTGCGCGGCTGCGGCAATTGCGCGATCACCGCGAAGTCCGCGCGTGCGCGCGCCAGCCACAAGTCGTCGACCGGATGCAGGCTGCCCAGCAGCGGGATCACGTTGCCGCCGCGCAGGCGGTCGTGCCGCGGCGCGATGACCAGGTCCCAGCGTGCCGGATCGATCCGCGGGTCGAGGATCTGCACGGCTTTCGCGCCGCGCGCGCGCGCCAAGCGCGTCGCCAGCGCCGCCTGGCGCCCGCAGCCGATGGCCAGCACCGGTGGCGCCGACAGGGCGCGGGCGAACTCCGCGCCGAAGGCCGACGCTGCGCCCGGCAACCATCGCGGCGCGAGCCAGCGCCACGGTGCGCGCGGCTGCAGCGTCCATTCCCGCGGCGCAGCGATCCCGAGCGCGTTGGCCAGTGCCCGCGCCTGGCGCACGTTGCCGGCATGGCCGTCGCTGAGGAGCCAGGCATTGCCTGCGGAGGCGCGGGGGTCGGCAGAGGGCGCGGGTCGTTCCATGCATGCGACCAATTCGTTGCGGGGGCGCTGGCTGTTGCCGGATGCAGGACACTCTACACTGCACCCATCGCCGATGTTCGCCGGTCCCGATCCGCACAAGGTAGCCCGATGCCCGATTCGCTAGCCCCGTCCGCCCTCGCACCGCCCGCCCTGGACCAGCTGTTCCTGCAAGCCCGCACCTACAACGCCTTCGACGGCGAAGTCGGCGATGCCCAGCTGCGCCGGCTCTACGACCTGGTGAAGTTCGGCCCGACCACCGCCAATACCTGCCCGGCGCGGTTCGTGTTCGTGAAGTCGGCCGCGGCCAAGGCCAGGCTCGGCCCGGCGCTGGACCAGGGCAATTACGCCAAGACGATGGCCGCGCCGTGCACCGTGATCGTGGCCTACGACCTGTCGTTCTACGAGAAGTCGCCGGTACTGTTCCCGCACACCGATGCCAAGTCCTGGTTCGACACCAAGTCCGATGCCGAGCTGACCACCATCGCGCTGCGCAACGGCAGCCTGCAGGGCGCCTACCTGCTGCTGGCCGCGCGCGCCCTCGGGCTCGACTGCGGGCCGATGTCGGGCTTCGACAACGCCATGGTCGACAAGGCGTTCTTCGAGGGCACCAGGATCCGCTCCAATTTCCTGGTCAACCTCGGCCATGGCGACCGCGCCAGCATCTTCCCGCGCTCGCCGCGGCTGGGCTTCGACGAAGCCTGTCGCATCGAATAGACCGCGCCCGCGCCCGCGCGCAACGCGCGAACGGCGACCCGTTCCATTCCAGACCCATTCCAGACCGGAGACACCCCGTGTTCAGACGCATCCTCCTCGCCAGCGCCATGGCTGCCACGGCTTTCGGCGCCAGCGCCGAAAGCGTGGCCTACAAGATCGACCCGACCCATACCGTGGTGCTCGCCAGCTGGAACCACTTCGGCTACTCCAATCCGAGCGCCAACTTCGGCCAGGCCAGCGGCACCATCGTCTATGACGCGGCCGCGCCGGAGCTGTCCACGGTCGAGGTGAGGCTGCCGATGTCGGGCATCGAGAGCTTCGTGCCCAAGCTCGACGAGCACCTGAAGAGCGCGGACTTCTTCGACGCGGAGAAGTATCCGGTCGCCACCTTCAAGAGCACCTCGGTGCGCGTGCTCGCGAAGGGCCGGCTGGAAGTCACCGGCAACCTCGACCTGCATGGCGTCAGCAAGCCGGTGGTGCTCGACGCCAGGCTCAACAAGCTGGCGCCGCACCCGATGGGCGATACCCCGACGATCGGCTTCGACGCCAGCGCCACCATCAAGCGCACCGCGTTCGGGATCGACAAGTACGTGCCGATGGTGAGCGACGAGATCGCGCTGCGCATCACCACCGAGGCGAGCGCGGAACAACCGCAGGAGTGATGCCGCGATGATCGTCGAACGACCGGGATCCGCGCGCGGTGCCGTACGGGGCGGCTGGCTCGACAGCCGGCACACCTTCTCGTTCGGCCAGTACCACGACCCGCAGTGGATGGGCTTCGGCCCGCTGCGCGTGGTCAACGAGGACCGGGTCGCGCCGGGCGCGGGTTTCCCGCCGCATGGCCACGCCAACATGGAAATCCTCAGCTACGTGCTGTCGGGCGCCCTGGCGCATCGCGACAACGCCGGCGGCGGTGGCGTGCTGCGCCCGGGCGAGTTGCAGTGGATGAGCGCGGGCCACGGCATCGAGCACAGCGAGTTCAACGATTCGCAAGCCGAGCCGGTGCATTTCCTGCAGATCTGGATCCAGCCAGACCGGGTCAACGCGCCGCCGGACTACGCGCAACGGGCGTTCGACCTCGATGCGCGCCGCGGGCGCTGGGCCACGCTGGCGTCGCCCGACGGCGCCGACGGCAGCCTGGCGATCCGCCAGCAGGCGTGGTTGCGCGGGGTATTGCTCGATCCGGGCGATGCCGTCGATTTCGTGCCGGACCCGTCGCGCCGCTACTGGCTGCACGTGGCCCAAGGCGACGCCGTCGCCGGCGAGCGGGTACTCGCCGCGGGCGACGCACTCGGCTTCACCGGCGAATCCACGCCGCTCCGCCTCACCGGCCGGGGCGCCGACATCCTCCTGTTCGACCTTCCCGAGTAACCGCGGGGGCTCGGCTTCGCGTGGCCTCGGCATGTGAAGTTGCAGCTGTCCGGACGCAAGCAGCGGGGATACGCGCTTGCCGCAGGCACCGCGAGCGTGGGGCTGGCAGGCGGGACCGTCGCCGGCATGGATGCCGGCGCCAAGCCTGCATGGGTGTATTCACGGCGTGTCCCGGCTGGCAGCCCGTTGCTCGCGGCGCCCCCTCACGCAGGCGGCACGGCCGTTGCTTGGGGCTAAAATGAGGCCTCCGAAGACCCGACGCAGCGCCATGGCCCAGCACGCACCGCACACCGCTTCCGCGCCCGCCAACGCACAACGGCGTTACCAGGTCGGCCGCAGCGACCTGCCGTTGAGTTGCCCGCTGCCATCGATGGCGCTGTGGAATTCGCACCCGCGCGTGTACCTGGCGATCGAGG
>JAKFDF010000206.1:0-1936 GCA_036676275.1 Lysobacter sp. | reverse complement strand
CATGGTCAGCCGCGGCCATTGCTCCTGGGTCAGGAGCACGTAGGGATAGCTCTTGTCGTCGCGCAGCAGCACGTTGTAGCGCGGCTTGAGCGACTTGATCAGCTGGTTTTCCAGCAGCAGCGCTTCGGTCTCGGTGCGGGTGGCCGTGACCTCCATGCGCGCAACCTGGGCCAGCATCGCCATCGTCCGCGCGGTTTTCGGCGTGGCGCTGAAATAGCTGGCGACGCGCTTCTTCAGCGCGCCGGCCTTGCCGACGTAGAGCACGCTGTCGTCGGCCGCGTACATCCGGTAGACGCCGGGCGAGGTGCTCAGCCGGGCGACGTAGGCCTTGCCGTCGAAAACGGTTGCCGGCGCGGCCTTGGGCGCCTTGTTTTTCGGTGCGTCCGTCATTCGCCGATCGGGACGTGGTGCAGCGCGCCGGTTTGCGTGTCCAGCCGCAGCACCGCGTGGGCGTCGGTGTCGGCGATCCAGGCCACGCCGCCCGCCACCGCCAGCCCGCACGGCCCGTGCAGGCGTTGCGGCAAGGCGTAGGTGGTCAGTTCGCCGCCGCCCAGGCGCAAGCTGCGCAGCTGGTCGTTGCCGCGATCGGCGATCCACAGCAGCGGCGCATCGGGGTCCAGCGCGATCGCCTGCGGGTCCTGCAACCGCGCATCGCTGCGCGCCCCGTCGGTACTGCCGTAGACCCAGGGATCCTCGCCGACCAGGGTCGTCACCTGCCGGTTGCGCAGGTTGAGCGTGCGGATTGCCGAACCGGCGCCATCGCAGACATAGACGCGCTGCTGCACCGCCGCCAGCGCGACGGGTTCGGCGAACGCGGCCTCGGCGCCGACGCCATCGACGACCCCGAGCGCGCCGGACCCGGCGACCAGCGACAGGTCGTGCCGGCCGAGGTCGTACTTCCAGATGCGGTTGTCGCCGCAGCAGGCGATCAACAGCGCGTCGCCGGCCAATGCGACGGCCCGCGGCTGGTCCAGGGCGACCTGGCGCGGATCGTCGATCGCGCCCTCGACCGGATCGCCCGGACGCCCGGCACCGCACAGGGTGGCGACCTCGCCGGTGCGCAGGTCGACCCGGCGCACCGCGTGGTTGCCGCCGTCCACCACGTAGAGCGTGCCGCGCTGCAGGCACAGCCCGTGCGGCCGGTTGAATGCCGCCAGCTCCGGCGGGCCGTCGATGAAGCCGGCCCCGCCGCTGCCGAACTGGCGCAGCACGCGCCCGGCATGGTCGCATTCGAGCACCCGGTGGTGACCGCTGTCGGCGACGTAAAGGTATTGGCCGCCAGCCGCCAACCCGCACGGAAAGCGCAGCGGCATCGCCGGTTCGTTGCGCCGCCGCACCTCGATCGCCGCATTGCCGCCGGGTGCCATGACCTGCTCGGCGCACAGGGAAGCGGCGCGGGCATCGAGCTCGCGCAGGGGGCCGTCGCCGACGATGCGTTCGCGGATCCGGCCACTGCCGTCGATCAGCACCACCGTCGGCCAGGCCTGGATCCCGAACTGCTGCCACAGGGTCCAGTCCGGGTCGTGCGCGACCGGGAACTCGATGCCCTGGCGGTTGAGGTGGCTGGCGACGCGGCGGCCATCGCGCTCATGGTCGAAGCGCGGCACGTGCACGGCCAGCACCTGCATGCGCTCGCCATGCCGCGCCTGCAGCTGTGCCAGGTCGCGCATGCGCTGCAGCGACCATGCCGAACCGGCATTGACGAACGCCAGCGCACAGACGCGCCCGCCGAGTTCGGCCATGCGCAACGGCGACGGCAAGTTGAGCCATTCCAGGGCCGGCGGGAATTCCGGGGCGAGCGTGGTGTCCATGCGCGGAGCCAGTCAGCCGGGTCGGCCCCGATTATGCGTCACCGGCGCAGCCGCAGCCGCGCCTCCACGATCGCCACGGCCGCCGCGTCCGCCAGTGCCCATGCGTGCTCGAAGTCCGTGGTGGT
>JAKFDF010000205.1:0-11470 GCA_036676275.1 Lysobacter sp. | reverse complement strand
CAGCGAGGCGTTCTCGTTCCAGGTGGCGACCGACGACCAGGCCGAGACCGATCGCTACTGGAACGCGATCGTCGGCAACGGCGGCCAGGAAAGCGAATGCGGTTGGTGCAAGGACAAGTGGGGACTGTCGTGGCAGATCACCCCGCGCACCCTGATCGAAGCGTTCACCGGGCCGGACCGCGCCGCGGCCAGGCGCGCGTTCGACGCGATGATGACGATGCGCAGGATCGACGTCGCCGCGATCGATGCGGCTCGGCGCGGCTGAAGCTTCGGCAGCGGCGCGGACGGCAGGGCCGGCGGCTTCCGCGGTGTTTCGCGCGGCGGTTGTCGATCCCGCGACCGCCCGTTCGTCGCGGAAGACAGGCGGATATTCCGCCCCGCAGCGGAGGAGACATGGGCAAGCACGGCACCACGGGACCCCTGCCATGACCCCGACCATCACCGCCTTCGAACATTCGCCCGACCGCGGCCGCGGACTGGCGCGCGACATGCGCGTGCGCTGGGCGCTCGAGGAAGTCGGCCAGCCTTACCACGTCCGCCTCGTGTCCTTTCCGGCGCTGAAGGAACCCGCGCACCTGGCGCGCCATCCCTTCGGGCAGATCCCGACCTACGAGGAAGGCGGCCTGGTCCTGTTCGAGTCCGGGGCGATCGTGCTCCATCTGGCCCAGCGCCATGCGGGCCTGCTGCCCGCTGGCGCCGATGCCCGTGCGCGCGCCAGCGCCTGGATGTTCGCCGCGCTCGCCACGATGGAGCCGCCGATCGTCGAATTCGGAATGGCCAGGATCGTGGAGCGCGACCAGCCCTGGTTCGGGCAGCGCCAACCGTTGCTCGAGGATCGCGTCCGCGCCCGGCTGGGGCAACTGTCCAGCCGCCTCGGCGATGCCGACTGGCTCGACGGCGGGTTCAGCGCGGGCGACCTGCTGATGGTGACGGTGCTGCGCAGGCTGGACGGCTCGGGCCTGGTGGAGCGATACCCCAATCTCGACGCCTATGTCGCGCGCGGCACGGCACGGGCCGCCTACCAGCGGGCGTTCGCCGCGCAACGGGCGGTGTTCGAGCAGGCCGCGGACCGCACCGGCGCTTGAGCCGGGTCGCGCGGCAGGCTCAATCCACCGGCACCAGGCGATCTTCGGCGCGTTCGCACACCACCAGCGCTTGGCCGGCGTCGACGGTCCCGACCGCGCGGGCGCGCCGCCCCACGGCCAACGCCGACAGCTCGACCGGCGGCGCCTTGCACAGGTTCCAGCGCGCCGGCAGCTGCACCGACACGCGGCCATGCGCCGCGGTATCCAGCAGCACCACGGCATTGCCGTCGTAGCTCCACGGTTGCGTATCGATCGAGGCGATGGTGCCGTCCACCGTTGCCGGGCTGCCCGCGACAAGCGGGGCCGGGGACGGCGCACTGGCGCAGCCCGCGGCGGCCAGGGCCAGGCTGGCTGCCGCACACGGCACGAGGAAGGGATGCAGGCTCATGCGGACTCCGGGTCATCGAAAGGAAGCGCGATCCTGGCCCACTGCATGCCAGGGCGGTGGCAACGCAGCCGGAGTCGCGCGAACCGCGGCACCGGCTATGGTTGCGCGGGCACGAGCCGGGCGTGGATCTCGGGAATCATCATCGTCGCGGCCGAGCCGTACCAGGGGTGGTACTCGGCGACCATCTCGCCATGGATGATCACCGGATCGGTGGCGACCAGGCGCTGCGCCTCCGCCACGTCGTCGACCGCGAACACGAACAGCCCGCGCCAGCCGGCCGGATCCTTGTCGAACGGCCCGGCCAGCACCAGCTTGCCGGCCGCGGACAAGCGCTCCATGTTGGCGAAGTGGCCGGCGAACATCGCCTTGCGCGCCGCGCCTTCGGGCACCGGGGTCGGGCCGGTCTTGAGGATGACCAGCACGTAGTGCCGCATGCCCCGCTGGTCGGCCCCAAGCCGCAGCGCGAGGGCGGCGTCGTGGCCCGACTGGATGGCGGAGGGTCCCTGGGCTGCGATCGCCATCGCGCCGGGCAGGGCGAGCAGCAGCGGAAGGATCAGCAACGCGATGCGGGTCACGGCACGCTCCTGTGCAGGCCAGGCGCCCACAGCCTAGCGAATTTCCGGAAGGGGAACACGGGCCACGCGCGGCCAGCCGGGCATGGCCGGAAAAACGGGTTTCCCGACGGCAGGCGCACCGCTGCCCTGCTCCACTCCACCAGCGCCGGACCCATCACTGCGCCGCGGCGGCACGACGTCCGCGAATCCACGTCCTGGCATGCGTGCGGGATGCGTTTCCGCCTCCCGTTTTCGCCCTCCTGTAAAGTGCCAGGCATGAGTTGCCCCGCCCACCGTCGCTGATGAAGACGCCGTCTTCAAGTCGGGCGAACCCCGCACCCGGCGCACGGTTGTTCGACCTCCTGGTCAGTCGCGTTCCGCAGCGCCGCGTCCGTTTGCTGCACTGGCTGATCGCCGGCCTGGTGTACTTGTGCACCGCCCTGTTGCTGCTCAACGGCATCCGGCAGGGCTGGATGCGTGCCGGGGCGATGGCCGCGTGGTCCGCCTTCGTCGGGCTGGTCCTGGTGGCGGGCTACGCGGCGCTGCGCAGCGGCTGGAGCGAGCGATTCGCCGATCCCGCGCTGACCGTGTGGCAGCTGTCCATGGGCGTGATCGCGGTCAGCTGGGGCTACGTGATCTGCGGACCGATGCGCACCTCGGCGCTGTTCCCGCTGATGTTCATCTTCGCGTTCGCCGCCTACTCGCTGCGCTACCGGCAGATCGCCTGCCTGACGTTCTTCGCGGTGGCCGGCCTGGTGGCCGCGATCGTCCTCCGGCAGGCGCTGGCGCCATGGATCCCCGACCCGGGGCCGGTCCCTCCCCTGCAGGTGGACATCAACAACCTGCTGATGATCCTGGTGGTGCTGCCCGCGCTGGCCCTGGTCGCCGCGTGGCTGTCGGCGCTGCGCACAAGGCTGCAGGCGCAGCGCGCCGCGCTGGAGTCCGCGCTTGCGGACGTGGAGCGACTGGCCGTGGTCGACGAACTGACCGGGTTGCCCAACCGCCGCGCGATGATGGACACCCTGGCGCGCAGCGCCACGCATGCGCGACGCGGCCTCTTGCCGTTCTGCGTCGCGATGCTGGACCTGGACCATTTCAAGAAGATCAACGACTCGCTGGGCCACGCCACCGGCGACGCGGTGCTCAAGCGGTTTGCCGTGGTGATGTCGGAAGCCTTGCGCGAGGGCGACGTGCTCGGCCGCTGGGGCGGGGAGGAATTCCTGGTGGTGCTGCCCGGCGCCACGCCGTCCGTTGCGCAGGCGGTGCTGGTCCGCATGCAGGCCGCCGGACGCGACGCGCTGCTGCCCGACCGCGCCGTCACCTTCTCGGCCGGCGTGACCGCCTATCGGGACGCCGAACCCGTCGAAGCCATGCTCGCGCGGGCCGACAAGGCGCTGTACGCGGCCAAGGCCGCCGGACGCGACCGTGTCGAACTTGCAGACGACGGTGGTCCCGGTTTGCACGCCGAGAGCGCGCAGCCGGCGATGGAGTGAGCCGACCCGCATGCGCACCTTCGTCCTCAGGGCACGCGCGGCACCCACCGACGGCGCGAAGCTGCTGGCGGCTGTCGGCACCGAGGCGCATCCGGAGATCCTCGCGCATGCGCTGATGAACGCGATCTTCGTGGCGCAGTCGCATCGCGCCGATGTCGTGGTGTACCTGGTGCTGGAAAGCACCCCGGATTTCTCGCGCAGCATCCGCTTCGAGGCCAACGCCATGCACCGGATCGGCGGCTTCGACGAGCGCGCGCTGCTCGGCAGGATCGCCGCCGCGCTGGAGGCGTCGCGCGGGATGGGCAAGGACCAGGTGCGGCCGGTCGAACCGGGCGTGACGGTGCGTACCCGGGGCTTCGAGCCGCTGGTGCGGGAACTGGCCGCCGACCACCAGCTGTTCGTCATGGACCGCAAGGGCACCCCGATCCGCGAGCAGGCGTTCGCCGGCAATCCCTGCTTCCTGCTGACCGACCACATCCCGATGCCGAAGAAGACCTTCCACGGCCTGGAGCGCCTGGGCGCCGCCAGGCTGGCGCTGGGATCCAGGATGCTGTTCGCGTCGCAATGCGTGGTGGTGATCCACCACGAACTGGACCAGCGCTGACCGGCGCCCAACGCGTGGCGCTAACAAGCCGCCCGTCCCCGGGCCCGCCGGTCACCCCGTCATGCGGCGCAGCGTGCCGTCGCGACGGATGAACTGGTGCCACAGTGCGGCAAGCGCATGCAGCGCGATCACCGCGTAGAACACATTGCCGACGGTGGCGTGCAGGTCTTCGAGGCGTTCTTCCCACGATTCGCCCAGCGCCACCAGCGGCGCGATCCGCCAGCTGGTGAACGGCACGGCCAGCGCGTGGCCCTCGGCCCAGACCGTCAGCACGCCGAGCATCGGCTCCACCACCACGAACAGCAGCAGCGCGACGTGTACCAGCCGCGCCGTCCATGCCTGCAAGCCCGGCGGCGGCGGCGGCGGACGCGGCCCGATCAACCTCGCCAGCAGCCACGGCACGAAGACCACGATCAGCGCCAGTCCGGCCAGCACATGCCACTGGCCACCGCCGCCCGCCTCTTCCGCCGATTCGGACGTCAGGTAGGCCACCGCCACCAGCGCAACCGCGAGCCAGTGCAGGACGCGGACGAGTGCCGGATAACGGAACGGTGCAGTCATGGCCATGGCGGATCTCCGGCGGGTGATCCCGGCGCCTGCGGCTCGATCGCCTGGCCGCCGGGATCCTGGCCGATCGGGTGCGACAACCGGCGCCGGCGGACGCGGCCTCCGGCGGCACCGACAGCCGGCAGTCGCGGCAACGCCTGCGTCCCGGAGTTCCTTTCCGGTTCGTGCATCTGCGTGGTGCGCCGGGCGCTAGCTGGCCGGTGGGGGCGGCGGCGGCAGTGCCGGTGCCGGTGCAGGCGGCGTTGGCGGTGCCGGTGCAGGCGCCGGATCGTCCGACGGGTGGTCGACGATGTACAGCCAGCGCCCGTCGATCTTCTTCTGGACATCGGTGTAGCGGCCGCGCTCGACCGACTCGGCGCCGGTCGCCTTGTCGACCATGGCGATGGCGTAGGTGCCCCACACCACTTTCGTGTCGCCCATGGTTTCCTCGCCGATGGGCGACAGCTCCATGTCCTTGATGCTCACCCCGGCGAGGAAGTGCGCGAACCCGTCGCGGATCGCCGCGCGCCCCTTGGCCATCGACCCGCCGGGGAACCACATGATCGCGTCCTCGGCATAGCACGCGGCCACGGCATCGGCGTTGCCGGCCTCGAATCCGGCGACGAAGCAGTCGCCGGCCGCAGGCGCGTCCTCCGAAGCGACCGCCGTACCCGCGGCGAGGGCACCACCGCACAACAGCATCGTCGCGCCGAACCGGATTCGTGCATGCATGGCCTGGGCTCCCCGTGGCTGGTTGGACGTGGGTGACGCGGATCCCGCGAGACTCACCCTGGCGGCAACGGCGGACCCGCATCGCAACGGCCATCGGAAACCAGGCTCTCCGCGGCCCCGCATCGCCCGCGCCAAGGCTGCGGCGCAGCGGGAAACCGCGCGGACCCTGCCTCCTCCGGTGGCCCTGGCGATCTCCAGTACCATCGATCACCCCAGTCTTCCCCCGGACGCCTCGCCATGGCCGCTGGCCTGTCGGACTTCATCGCCGCCAACAACGCCCGCATCGTGGACGAGTGCGAAGCGTTCGCGCGGACGCTGGGGCCCGCCGCCGAGGACATGGACCGGGCCGCGTTGCGCGACCACATCGACCAGATCCTGGTCGCCGTGGCCGCGGACATGAAGCTGCCGCAGAACGAGCGCCAGCGCTCGGAGAAGTCCAAGGGCCATGCGCCCGGTGCGACGGATCCCGCGGCCGAGACCCACGGTGCCTTGCGCGCGGCCAGCGGCTTCGATGTCAGCCAGACCGCGGCCGAGTACCGCGCCCTGCGCGCCTCGGTGATCCGCCTGTGGCTCGGTACCTCGCCGACGCTGGGCCCGCCCCAGGTGGAGGAACTGACCCGCTTCAACGAGGCCATGGACCAGGCACTGGCCGGGACGCTGCTGGAATTCGCCACCGCGGCGGAGGCCAGCCGCAACCTGTTCCTGGGGGTGCTCAGCCACGAGTTGCGCACGCCGCTGGGCACCATCGCCGGCTCGGCCGAAGCGCTCCTGCATCTGTCCGGCGAGGACCCGCGGCTGCGCGAGGCGTCCAGCCGGATACTGCGCGGCGGCCACCGGATCAGGAGCCTGCTGGACGACCTGCTGGACTACGTGCACACCGGTTCGGGCAGCGGCATCCGGGTGAACCCCGCCGACGTGCGGATGGACGAGTTGTGCGCGCGGATCGCGCGCGAAGTCGAAGCCGCTTTCCCGGGCAGCCGCATCGCGTTGGCCCAGGAAGGCGACCTGCGGGGTTGCTGGGACGAGCAGCGCGTGGCGCAGGCGCTGTCCAACCTGATGAGCAACGCCATCAAGTACGGCGCGGCCGATGCGCCGGTACGCGTCATGGTCAGCGGCAACGATGCCGAGGTGGTCGTCGCCGTGCACAACCAGGGCACGCAGATTCCGCCCGAAACCCTGGAGTCGCTGTTCCAGCCGCTGGTCCGCGGCCAAGCCGGCGACCCCACCGGCAACAGCCTGGGGCTGGGGCTGTTCATCGTCCGCGAGATCGCGACCGCCCACGGCGGCACGGTCGACGTGGAATCCTCCGGCGGCGGCACGACCTTCAGCTTCCGCCTGCCGCGAAACGCCGACCGCACCCGGGCATCGGCGATCGGCCGGATGCGGCGGACCTGACGGGGCACGGCGCGGTCGCGGCCACGCCGCTTCCACGGCGAGCGCGGCAGGCCCGGCGTGGCTTGAGTACGCACCGGCAACGGTGTCCCTGACATCGCCCCCTTTCCCGGAACAAGTCGAAAAATCGCCGCCGACGCCGCCTGTCGCCATGGCTCCCCGTTCGCTGTGACATGATCCGGGCCATGCCGACGGGGGAGCACACTGGCCAGTCCGCAACCGGAGCCGGGGCGGACCACGGGACGCACGCGCTCGAATGGGTGCTGGGTGCGTGCCCGAACGCGGCGCTCGCCGCGTCGGCGGACGGGCGCGTCTTCTTCCTCAACGCGGCGGCGCGGACCCGCTGGCCGTCGCTGGCCCCGGGCTCGCCGGTATCGTCGTTGTTCCCCGCGGACGCACGCGGCCGGATCGATGCCGTCGTGGCCGGGCTCGCCGCAACCGCGAAGCCGGCGGAGTTCGAGAGCGCGGATCACGACACCGGCTGTGCGCAGCGGTGGGCGCGCTTCGCCCTGTCGCCACTGCCGGGCAGCGACGCGCCGGGGGCCTTCGTCTGCATCGCGTCCGACATCACCGCGCTGAAGCGCTCGGAGTTGCGGCTGCGACGCAGCGAGCAGTTGATGGTGGACACGCAGGGCGTCGCGCACCTGGGCACCTGGGAGTGGGACATCAACGAGCCGACCGCGGTCTGGTCCGACGAACTCTATCGCATCTACGGCCTGAGCCAGAAAAGCTACACGCCGAGTTACGAGCAGTACCTGGAGATGGTGCATCCCGACGACCGGCAGCGCGTGATCGATGCCACCAACCGCGTGTTCCACGAGCATGTGCCCTACTCCCACGACGAACGCATCGTTCGCCCCGACGGATCGCTGCGCTACCTGCACACGTGGGCGCACCCCGTGCTCGACGGCGCCGGCAACCTGGTGCGGCTGGTCGGCGTGTGCCAGGACATCACCGACCAGAAGCACGCCGAGGCGCAGGTCAGGGAACTCAACCTCGGCCTGGAGCGGCGCGTCGCCGAGCGCACGCGGACCATCGAGCGCTCGTTGCGCGACGTCGAGACCTTCAATGCCATGGTCAGCCATGACCTGCGCGCGCCGCTGCACGTGATCTCGATGAGTTGCGAACTGATGGCCCGGGACACCAGCGAGCCGCTGCCGGCGCGGGTCGCCGAGCTGCTTCCGCGCGTCCAGCGAGCCGTCACGCACATGACGCAGCTCGTCAACGACCTGCTGGCGCTCGCGCACGTGGCGCACGCACCGCTTGCGCGGACGGAAATCGACCTGTCCGCGCTCGCCGAGGAGATCACCGTGGACCTCCGTCGCCTGTCGCCCGGGCGCGAGGCGACGGTGGAGATCGAGCCCGGCCTGCGCTGCCTCGCGGATCCCGGGCTGCTGCGGTCGGTGATGGAGAACCTGCTCGGCAACGCCTGGAAGTACTCCTCGCGCGTCGCCCACGCACGCATCGCCGTCGGCGGCGTGCCTGGCGACGATCGCATGCGGTTCTTCGTGCGCGACAACGGGGCCGGTTTCGAAAGCGCGGATCCGGACCGCCTGTTCAAGCCCTTCGAGCGGCTCCACGAGGCCTCGGAGTTCGCGGGCACCGGGGTCGGCCTGGCGATCGTGCAGCGCATCATCGAACGGCACGAAGGCCATATCCATGCGCAGGGCGAGCCGGGCAAGGGCGCGCTCTTCACGTTCGACCTTGGTTGCTGAGCGGCGGCAGTAATCAGGGGTCGGAGTTCGAAAGGAATAAACGGGCGCCGCCGCCGCGATACCGCACCCCATGCGCTTCCGTCAGGTGCGCTGCAGCGACCAGAAGCCGATGTCGCGGCGCAGCCGGAACCCCATGCGTTGGTAGAGCGCCTTGGCCCGCGCATTCTCGTGGCTCACGTGCAGGAAGGGCATGCGCCCCTGCGCCAGCACGTCGTTGCCCAGCCATGCGGTCAGGCGGCGCGCGAACCCGCGCCCGCTGAAATCCGGATGCGTGCAGATCGCGCTGAGCTCGGTCGCGCCATCGTTGCCGAGGCGCTCGCCGATCATCGCCGCCAGCCGACCTTCGACCCGGATGCCGAAGTAACGGCCCAGCGCCATCGTGCGCTCGCGGAAGTAGTGCGGGTAAACCAGCGCGGTGAGCGCCAGGACCTCCGCGCGATCGGCGTCGACCAGCGGCAGCACGTCGGGGCCGGCGACCACGTCCATCGGCGTCTCGCGCACCATCTGCGCCAGCGGGCGGAACCCCTGCAAGGTCCAGCCGCGCGGCACCGTGGCGGGCGCCACCCCGAGCAGGTACACGCTCTCGCCTGCCGCGACCAGCGCATCGGGTGCATCGCCCAGCTCGCTTTCCGCGTGCGCGATGCCGAGGAAGGGCGCGTACTCGGCCGGGTAGCGCGCGACCTCGCCGGCCACGCGCGCGATGCCGCGATGGCGCGTGCGCAGCGAGGACCAGAACGGGTTGTCCAGCGGGTCGGCGTCCATGCCCGGATTATCGCCCCCGTCGCAGTTGGCGGCGCGCCCGCGGCGGCGGAATGGAATTGGTACTCCGACCCCGGTTTCCGACCCCTGTGTCCAGACCCCTCTTTCCATCCCCGCTTCACAGCCGATCGAGGCGACGGAAGGCGTTGCCGATCAACCGCACGTGCGCTTCCCGCTGGAACTGGAGGGCGCGCAGGAAGTCGCCCATGCCGAATCCCGGCCGGGCCTGGCGCACGCGGGCGAAGTTGCGTCGCGCAGCCTCTTTGTCGCCGGCGAGCACGTCGCACACGGCGGCCATCGCGAACAGGATGTAGTGCGCGTTCGGATGCCGCGTCCCCACCGCCATGAGCTTCGAGGCCTGCCCGCAATCCCCGGCCAACGCGAGGCTGAAGGCACGCACGCCGATCATCACCGGGCTCATGGGGTCGTACGGGCTCAGCCGTCGCGCCATGTCCGCCCGCTCGATGCTGTGCACCGTGTCGCCCGCCTGCATCAGCGTGAATCCCAGTGTGTACTGGCCGACGGCGAAGCTCGGGTTGAGCGCCACCGCCGCGCCCAGTTCCTCGAGTGACCCGGCCACTTCGCCGCGCAACAGGCGCGCGCGCCCGAGCGCCCAGAGCGCCAGCGGGTCGCGCGGATTGAGGGAGACGCTGTGCTGGGCCAGGTCGAAGGCCCGCTGGATTTCCGCGTCGCGGTCGGCTGCAATCCCGAAGAAGGCCTGCTGCCAGTGCACGAACGAAAGACCGGCAAAGGTCCGCGCCAGCTTCGGGTCGAGCCGGGCCGACAACTCGAAGAACTGCCTCGCCTGCTCGTAGTCCTCGGGATTGAACCGGTACATGTGCCAGCAACCGCGGTGGTAGGCGCTCCATGCATCCAGGCTCGCCGGGGTTTCCAGCAGCGCCCGGTTGCGTTCGGCCAGTTCGACCTCCGACGAGATCGCCCCGACGATCATCTCGGTGATGGACTCCTGGGCCTCGAACACGTCGCCGAGCTTGTACTGGAAGCTCTCGGCCCAGATCTCGCGGCGCTCGACGGCATCGGCCAGGGCCGCATGGATGCGCATTCGCGCACCGGCGAACTGGACATTGCCCTGGACGACATAGCGGACGCCGAGCTTGCGCGAGACCTCGTGCACGTCGTGCGGACCGGCCGGGAACCCGAAGGCCGATCCGCGCGCGGTCACGAAGAACGAACACGAGCGCGCGATGCGGGTCGTGATGTCGTGGGTCAGCCCGCGCGCCAGGTTGCGATGCTCCGCATCGCCATCGGTGTCGAAGGGAAGGATCACGATCGACGGCTGTGCCGGCAACGAAAGGTCGATGTCCGCCGCCTGGTCGCCGGCTTCGTCGACGGCCGCCGCTTGCGGCATCGGCCGCGCATGCGGATGCCGGTGCACCCTGACCGGCGGCACCAGCTGGCAGCCCAGGCCGCGGACCACGCGCACATAACGCGAACTGCCGGCGTCATCGCCGAGCGCGCGCCGCAGCAGCAGCACGCGCTGGCTCAGCGTTTCTGGCGTGAGCATGCGCCCCTTCCAGACCCGCTCGGCAAGCTCGTCGTGGGTGAGCAGGCCCGGCGCCGCCTCCACCAGTGCGAGCAGCAGTTCGTACGTCAGCTTCGGCAGGACGATGCACTGGAGGCCGCGGAACACGGCGCGTTGGCGCGTATCGAGCGCCAGGTCCGCGAATTCGAAGATGGCATGCGGGCCCGGGTCCGCCGCCGTCGCCGTCTCCGTCGCATTGGCCATAGTCGCCTCGGATGTCGCCGCTTGCGGCACCGAGCTTATCCCACGCCCGGGCAATCTTCATGAAATCTTGGGCTTGGCTTCATGCGGCGGGGCCGGACGCATGCAAGCCTCCGATCGCCAGCAAATGGCGCCATCCCTTCCCTCCGGAGAAGCACCATGAAAGAACTTTCGATCGAACCCGGCAGCGCGCGGCAAGTCCGGCGCCGGTCCCTGTATGCCCCCCTGCTCGCATGCGTCCTCGCCCTGGGCATCGCCGCCCCCGACCAGGCCCGGGCAACGGCGGGTTCTGACGTCGTCGGGGTGGTCGTGGCCCTCGGCGACCTGCCCGCGCCGATCCGCGCCAAGTTGAAGGAACAGTCGGCCGGTGGATTCGAGGAAGGCGCCGACGTGAGCACGATCATGGTGGTGCAGTACACGGTGCAGCCGGGTGGCTACTTCGGCTGGCATCGCCATGG
>JAKFDF010000204.1:0-2243 GCA_036676275.1 Lysobacter sp. | reverse complement strand
GTGGCCACGCTGGGCGACGTGTCGATCGACAATGCCGGCGGCATCGCCGCGATCGGTTACAGCGCGGCATTCGGCGCCTACGGCCGCTCCACCTACGGCAATGCCATGGTGTCCAACAGCGGCGACATCGTCGGCGCGGGCTACGACCAGGCCACCGGCATCCTTTCCAGTTCCACGTACGGCATCGCGGCGGCCACCAATGCCGGCACGATCACCAGCGCCAGCTATGGCCAGGCGGTGGGCATCTTCGCCATCTCCGATTACGGCAGTGCGAGCGTGGCCAATGACGGCGCCATCGACGCGTACAGCTACGCGGGCGCCGCGGTGGGCGTGTTCGGGCGCGCGGACTACGGCGACGTCGGCATCGACAACGGCGGCGCGATCGTGTCGGAATCGGTGTACGGCGAAGCCACTGGCATCAGTGCCGGCGGCCTGGACGTCGGCGTCGGCAACGGCGGCAGCATCTCCGCGGTCGGCTATTCAGCGACCGGCATCGACGTGCAGGGCCTGGACACGGCAACGGTGGCCAACAGCGGCACGATCGCCGCCGCCGCGCACGGCGCGGCAAGCTACGGGTTCGGCATCTACGCCAGCAGCGTCTATGGCGACGCATCGGTCCACAACGACGGCACCGTCGCCGCCAGCGCGGACTACCTGAACGCGACCGGCGTCTATGCCGGGTCCCTGTACGGCGACGTCGCGCTGGACAGCTCGGGGTCGATTTCCGCGTACGCGGCCAGCGGCTCGGCCGTCGGCCTGGCGGGTGCGTCCTACATGGGCGGGGTCGTGGCCAGCAACACCGGCGCCATCGCGGTGCAAGCCCAGCATGGCGGCAACTATGCGATCGGCCTGCTCGGCAACAGCCTTGCCGGCGACGTCAGCCTCGGCAATGGCGGCTCGGTGTCCGCGACCGCCAATGATGCCGAAGCCATCGGCGCATTCGGCAACTCGTTCTATGGCGCGGTCAGCATCGCCAACGGCGGCAGCGTCGAGGCGACCAGCGCCGCCGCGGGTTCCCGGGCGATCGGACTCTACGCCAATGCCTACGGAGCCGCGGAGATCACCAACGCGGGCACGATCGATGCCACCGCCAGCGGCGAGGGCGGGATCGCCTATGGCGTAGTGGCGCAGTCGCTCACCGGTCCGGTGGTGGTCACCAACTCGGGGACGATCAACGCCACCGACGCCACCTACGCGGTTGGCGTCAGCATGGCGTCGGCGACCGGGTCGACGCTGCTGAACACGGGGATCGTGCAGGTCCATGCCGCGCCGGAAGGCGAGCTTGCCGTGCAAGGCGGCGATGGCAGCGACCAGATCACCAACCAGGGCGACCTGTATGGTGCGCTGGTGACCGCAGGCGGCGACGACCTGCTGACCAACGACAACGGCGGCGCCTGGTTCGTCGACAACCATGCGACCGACTTCGGTGGCGGCAACGACACCATCGACAACCTCGCCGGCGGCACGATCCGGATCACGGATGGCGCCATCAGCCTGGGCAGCAGCACCGCCGCCGGCAATGCCTTCAACAATGCCGGCATGATCCTGGTATCGGGCCAGGGCGAGATCGACATGGGCAGTGGTCCCGCGGCCGCGCCATTGTCCTCGACGCAATCCGCGGTGCCTTCACTCAACGCGCTGGCGCTGGTCAACGACGGCGTGATCGACTTCCTCGATGGTTCCACCGACGACATCCTGACGATCACCGGTGACCTGGACGGCGGCGGCGCCATCAGCCTGGATGTCAGCGTCCTCAATGGCAGCAGCGACACGCTGTATGTCGATGGCAGCATCGCCGACGGCGCCGCGCAGGTGGTCAATGCGACGTTCCAGGGCGTGCCCAGCCTGGACGACGCACCGGTGGCGTTCGCCTTCGTCAGCGGCGATTCCGACAGCACCTCGTTCGTGTCAGGCACGGTGGTCGGTTTCAACCCCAACAACTTCATCAACCTGAAGACCGAAATCAGCAGCGCGATCGACGCCAGCAACGCCAGCGCCGACGTGTTCTCGGTGGGCGTCGCGATGGATGGGCTCAACGATGCAGGCGCGCTGGCAGCGTCGGTCGCCTCGGGCGCGCACAGCCTGATCAACAGCCAGATCGGCACCTGGCGGCAACGCATGGGCGTGCTGCCGCGACAGGACGATGGCGGCCTGAGCCCTTGGATCCGCGCCTTCAGCGACGACGGCGAAGTGGACCAGCAGCACGTCGCCGCGGACTTCACCGATGCCGGCGATTTCCGCTT
>JAKFDF010000203.1:0-2628 GCA_036676275.1 Lysobacter sp. | reverse complement strand
GCCAGCGCCACCGGCGCGCGCTACGACATCTTCGGCAGCGAGCGCTACATCCTGACCCTGGACAATCGCGCGTTCCGCGAGATCGCGCAGTACGCGCCCTACGAGTTCGTCGAAATCATGGTCAACAACGAGACCTACGGCGGCGGCGGCATCTTCGGACAGTTCAGCACCGTGGCCGCCGACAACGACTGGGCCGATTACGTGTTCGTGCACGAGTTCGGCCACCACTTCGCCGGCCTGGCCGACGAGTACTACACCTCGCCGGTGGCGTATGCGGCCGGCGAACATCCGACCGTCGAGCCATGGGAGCCCAATGTCACGGCGCTGCTGCAGCCCGGCAGGCTGAAGTGGAAGGACCAGCAGAGCCCGGCGGTGCCGCTGCCGACGCCGTGGCCGAAGGCCGAATACGAAGCCTACGAGCGCGACGTGCAGGCGCGGCGGGTGAAGTTGCGCGCCGACAAGCGCCCGGAGGCGGAAATGAGCGCGCTGTTCCGCGAGGAGCAGGACCACGTGGACGCATTGTTCGCGCAGGCGCGATACCGCGATGCGGTCGGTGCCTTCGAAGGCGCCAACTACGCCGCCACCGGGTATTACCGCCCGCAGATGCAATGCATGATGTTCACTCGCGCCGACGCCTTCTGTTCGGTCTGCCGGCACGCGATCGCCGACATCATCGACCTCCACGCCGCCGCCGATGCGCGGCCATCGGGCAACGCGCCATGATCCTGCCCGAAGACGACCACGACCCCGACGACAACTTCGCCGCCGGCGATCGCGCCGACATCGAGGTCGACGAGGAAGCGGCGACCGAGGCGCTGCTGTGGCAACTGCTGCTGGCGATCAATCCCGGCGACGAGGAGGCGGCGCTGCAGCAGTTCTCGGCATGGCAGGAGGCGATGGCCGCGGCCGATGGCGCGAACGCCGAGCCGGTGTGGGTGCTCAAGGACGTGATCGACTGGCGCTCGGGATTCCACGTCGCCGCGGACGATGCCGGCGGTTTCGTCGAGAGCATCGACGAGCTTGCGGCGCGCTGGGGGTTGCGCATCGACTGGGGCAGCGACGACCCCGGGGACCTCGACGACGACGGCCCGCCCGGATCCGGCGTCGCCGGATTGATCGGGATCGCCTTCGCGCAGCTGCGCGAACACGGCTACACCCTGTGGACCTGGGACAGCGGCAGCACCACCCATTCGGGCTGGATCACCCTGCGCCAGGACGATGAGGCGATGCTGGACCTGGCCTCGGCCCTGGGCATCGCGGTGCGCATGGGCGCCGGTTGGCACGAGCGGCAGCGATGAACGGCGCCGGGCCGGTGGCGCGCCCGCGGGGCGGGTCGCCGCCCGCGGCATGACGCCGTCGTGCCGGCGCGGGCGGTAGCATGGCCTCGCCTTCCCCCGTCCAGGAGCGTGCCGTGGCCCGCTACAGCAAGGATCCCGCCGCGATCGCCCGGCTCACCCCGGAGCAGTACCGCGTCACCCAGGAAAGCGCGACCGAACGCCCCGGCACCGGCGCCTACCTGCACACCAGCGAACCGGGCATCTACGTCGACATCGTCTCCGGCGAGCCGTTGTTCGCCTCGTCGGCGAAATTCGAGTCCGGTTGCGGCTGGCCGAGCTTCACCCGGCCGATCGTGCCGGCCAACGTCAACGAACTGCGCGACGCCTCGCACGGCATGGTGCGCACCGAGGTGCGCTCGACCCATGGCGACAGCCACCTGGGCCACGTGTTCGACGACGGTCCGCGCGACCAGGGCGGGCTGCGCTACTGCATCAACTCGGCATCGCTGCGGTTCGTGCCGCGCGCCGAGATGGAGGCTGCAGGCTACGGCGACTACCTCGACCAGGTGGCCGATCCGCAGTCGCCCGCGGCCGCAGCCGCGGACGCGGGGGAGGGCCGCTGATGGCGAGCGAACGCGCGATCCTGGCCGGCGGCTGCTTCTGGGGCGTGCAGGATCTTCTGCGCAAGCGCGACGGCGTGCTCTCCACGCGCGTGGGTTACAGCGGCGGCGACGTGGCCAACGCGACCTACCGCAACCACGGCACCCATGCCGAAGCGGTGGAGATCGTGTTCGACCCGGCGCGCATCGGCTATCGCCAGCTGCTGGAGTTCTTTTTCCAGATCCACGACCCGACGACCCGGGACCGCCAGGGCAACGACCGCGGCGCGTCCTACCGCTCGGCGATCTTCTACACCTCGCCGGAACAGCAGCGCATCGCGCTGGACACCATCGCCGACGTCGATGCCTCGGGCCTGTGGCCGGGCAAGGCGGTCACCGAGGTCGCGCCGGCGGGCGATTTCTGGGAAGCCGAACCCGAGCACCAGGACTACCTGCAGCGCTATCCCACCGGCTACACCTGCCACTACGTGCGCCCGGACTGGGTATTGCCGCATCGCGCGCGATGACGGGAACAACAGGCCCTTCCCCCAGAGGCAAGGCGGAACCTGCGGCGGGGCCGCATCGGCAGCGGACGCGGCATTAACGCTCCACTAACCCGGACCGGCGCAGCCTTCGGGGATCCTTCCGGCCGGAGTCGTCCCATGCGCCCCTTTCCTTGCCTGCTCGCCAGCGCCCTGCTGGTTGCACTGGTCGCCCCCGCCGCGTGGGCGCGTGGCGACGACATGTTCAAG
>JAKFDF010000202.1:0-1701 GCA_036676275.1 Lysobacter sp. | reverse complement strand
CATCAAGGGCAGCGAGGAGATCGGCTACCCGGTGTTCGGCCGTGGCGTGACCATGATCAGCGCGCGCAACCGCCTGGTGCAGGTGGATGCCGGCTGCGCCGTGAGCATGGCCGGGGTGACGGTGCAGGAAGACGACTACGTGATCGCCGACGAGTGCGGCACCGTCTTCGTGCCGGCCGAAGCCATCGACAAAGTCCTCGACCTCGCCGAGCGCATCGACCGCCGCCAGGCGGGCATGGTGGCGGCGGTGAGGGCAGGGTGCTCGGTGGAGAGCGTGATGCACGACAGCCAGTTCGAAGCGATCAAAGCGGAGCAAGCCTGATGAACCTTGAAGACAAGGAGTTGGTCGCCCTGTTCGAGGGCCTGGACACGCCGGCGGTGTCGGATGCCATGGACAAGCTGGGCCTGCCCGGGCAGTGCCTGGATATCGCGCCGCTGGCCGATTACCAGAAGGTCACCGTCGGCCCGGCGTTCACCGTGCAATACGTCGCCGCCAGCACCCCGCCTGGCACCGTGGGCGACTTCATCGATGAGGTGGCGCCCGGCGACGTGGTGCTGATCGCCAACGGCGGCCGCACCGACTGCACCGTATGGGGCGACATCATGACCCAGTACGCCCTGGCGCGCGGCATCGCCGGCACCGTGATCGACGGCGTCTGCCGCGACGTGAACAAGGCCCTCGGCGAGGGCTATCCGCTATTCACCAAGGGGCGCTTCATGCGCACCGGCAAGGACCGCGTCGAAGTCGTGGCGGTGAACCAGCCGGTAAGCATTGGCAGCGCACGAGCTTGCGCCCGCGACATCGTGGTCTGCGATGCCAACGGCGTGGTGGTGGTGCCGCGTCAGCGGGCCCGCGAGGTGGCCGAATGCGCCCGCCAGATCGAAAAGATCGAAGCCCAGATCCGCGCGCAGATCGCCGGCGGCAAGACCCTTAAAGAAGCCCGTGCCGCGCTCGGTTATCACGACCTGCAGAGGAAAGCCCAGTGAGCGCTTATGACATCGACGCTGCAGCCCAGCGCGCCAAGGCGCTCGGCAGTTCCACCCTGTACGAGGCCTCCGGCCTGCCGACCGCTGTGGACCCGGCGATCCGTCCGATCTGGCGTGGTGCCTTTATCGCCGCGCCGGCCTATCCGCTGGAGTGCTCGCCGGGCGACAACCTGGCCCTGCACCTGGCCCTGGAACGCGCACCGAAAGGCAGCGTGCTGGTGGTCGGCACCGGCAATTTTGTCGCCGGCTATTGGGGCGAGGTGCTGACCGTCGCCGCCCAGGCGGCCGGTGTAGTGGGGCTGGTGATCGACGGCGGGGTGCGTGACATCCAGGCCATCGAGAAGCTGGGCTTCCCGGTGTTCGCCCGCGGCGTGTCGGTTAAGGGCACGGTCAAGGCCACCGCGCCCTCGGTTGGCCAGCCCATACCCTTCAACGGTACCCAGGTTGCTGCTGGTGACCTGGTGGTGGCCGACGACGACGGCGTGGTGATCATTCCCCAGGCCGAAGTGGAACGCACCCTGGCCGACGGCATGGCGCTCTTCGACAAGGAGGCGCGGATGATGACGGCCCTGCGCGAGGGCCGCACCACGGTCGAACTGATGGGCCTCAAGCGCCAGGAGGTGGGCCAATGAGCCGGGACTTTCAGCGCCTCAATCGGTGCCTTGCGGCTGCTCAGCCGTCAGCCACTTATCGAATCATCGATCGAGTCGCCGC
>JAKFDF010000201.1:0-2500 GCA_036676275.1 Lysobacter sp. | reverse complement strand
GGCGTCGTTGAACCACTTGACGGTACCAGTCTGACGATCCGACATTGTCTTACTCCTTGAAACGATTTGTTGATTTGGCACGGAACGCGACACGCGGACCGAGACTGTCGAGCAAGGGGTAAAGACGCGACGATGTAGCGGATCTGTAATGGATCAACCGCATCGGGCCACGATGTACCGTGATCCCGCTTTGAACAGTGGGCGCACCTTAACCTACTTTTGGGCAAAAGTGTGAATGGGCGGCATACGGCTCCCCGGGCCCGCCCTGGACCGGCTACCAGTCGCTGCGCTGCGGCAAAAGCCCATGCAATTCGGCATCGGTCAGGTTGCGCCACCGGCCGGGCTTGAGGTGCCCCAGCCGGACGTTGCCGATCCGCACCCGCACCAGCTGCTTCACCCGGTGGCCGAAGTGCGCCGCCATCAGCCGGACCTGCCGGTTGAGCCCCTGCACCAGCACGATCCGGAAGCCGTAGGGGCCGAGCTTGCCGGTCTTGCACGGCAGGGTCGCCTTGTCGTGCACCGGGATCCCGCCGCGGGCCATCGCGCGCAGGAACGGGTCGTCGACCGGGTGGTTGATCGCCACCAGGTATTCCTTTTCCAGCTTGTTCTCGGCGCGCAGGATCTCGTTGACGATGTCGCCGTTGCTGGTCAGCAGGATCAGGCCCTCGGACTCCTTGTCCAGGCGCCCGATCGGGAAGATCCGCTGCTGGTGGCCGACGAAATCGACGATGTTGCCGGCCACCGCGGCCTCGGTGGTGCAGGTGATCCCCGCCGGCTTGTTCAGCGCGATGTAGACGTGGCGGCGCTGCCCCTTGGCCGCGCTGCGCGGGCGCAGCGCCTGGCCGTCGACGCGGACCTCGTCGCCCTCGCCCACCTCGGCGCCGACCCGCGCGCGCAGCCCGTTGACGGTGACCCGGCCTTCGGCGACCAGCCGGTCCGCCTCGCGCCGCGAACAATGGCCACTGTCGCTGATGTGCTTGTTGAGGCGCATGTAACGGGAACCGACGGTCGGGGCGCGCAATTCTACGCGGCCGGCGCGGGAGTCCCCGGTCCACGACCGCGGACAGGGACACGGACACGAACATCATCGCGCCCGCTGTCTTCCCCGCCCATCGCGCATGGATCCGCACCCCCCCCCCCCGGCGCGCCGGGCGCCCGCGGCTCAGGCACGCAGGTCGTCGTACCCGGGATGGCGGCGCATCCAGTCCTCGGCATACGAGCACGCCGGCCGCACCCGCAACCGCTCGGCGCGTGCGTATTCCAGTGCGGTACGCACGAGCTCCCCGGCGATGCCGCGGCCGCCGATCGCCGCCGGGACGATGGTATGGGTGATGGCAAGGACGTCCCCGGCCACGGTGTAGTCGAGCCAGGCTTCGTGGCCGTCGTGCACGGCCACGAATCGTTGCCCGGCCCGGTCGTGGGCGACCGTGGAAGGGCTGGAGGCATCGGCAGGCATGGCAGTCCCCGGCATCAGCGCTGGTCGCGCTTGCCCTGGTTGTGGCGGTCGCGGGTGCTGATGGCGCCCTGGATCGCCTCCATCCGGCTTTCGCCGGCGTGCAGCTCCTCGGCCCGGGCCTGCGCTTCGCCGGACTGGAACCCGGCCGCATGCGGCAACTGGTCGGGATGGCTGTCGAGCGCCTGCCACGGCGGCGGCTGGCGATCGTGCGCGTGCTTGGCTTCCAGCAGCTTGCGGGTGTTGGCCAGCGCCTGCTTCGGGCTGATCCTGCGCGGCGTGCTGTCCGTCCTGGCGGCCGCGGATGTGGAGGCCGGTCGCCGCGCCGGGCTTTTGCCCGCACCGGTGGCCTTGCTTGCGACGGCGGTTTTACGGGCGGTGGAACCGCTGGCCGCAGCCGACTTGCGGGCCGCTTTCGAAGCGGCGCGCTGTGTCCCGGCCGACTTTCCCGCGGGTTTGCCCTGCGCGTGCGCGGATGCCCGGGTGGCGGCCTTGCCGGCTGGCACCTTCGTCGTCGCGGCTTTCCCGGCGACACGCCGGCCCGCCGTTCCGCCGGGTTTGCGGGTTGCTCCCTGTACCGCCGGCTTTGCGGCGGCCGCCTTGTTCGCGACCGCACTGCCCGCCGCCGTTTTCTTGGCCCCCGGCCCGCTGGCGGCCGCCTTCTTCGCCGGGGCCTTCTTCGCCGGCGTTTTCCGTGCCGTGGCCTTGCTTGCCGCGGCTTTCGCCGCCGCGGGCCGCTTCGCGGCCTTCCTGCCCGTCGACGCGGGCATGCGTGCGCTTGCCATGCTGCCTCCACCATCGTGCGGCCGGGGCCGCGATGGTGACAGCGATAGCACGGCCGGCATTCACTCCGGGTGAGCGGCGCCCGCGGCCGGCTGGCCTTGGCGAGGCTTGTTCGCCTTGACGCGGAGATCCGGGCGTTTCATTCCTTCCTCGATGCGGCGGACCAGCCCGGCCTGGCGGGGATCGTCGCGATCGGCATTGCGCAGGAAGGACTGCACCACGTCATTGCTGACCGTGCCGTGGATCGCGGCATCGCTGGCGGTC
>JAKFDF010000200.1:0-2184 GCA_036676275.1 Lysobacter sp. | reverse complement strand
GCCATCGAGCATCATCGCGACGACGCGCTCCTTCAGCTGGCGGTAGATCGGAGCGCCATCGCTCCACTGGATCGCGGTCATGGCTCAGCTCCCGAAGCGGCGCAGGCCCTGCGCGAAGGAGAAATAGGGCAGCGCCAGCGCGGCGCGGGTGCGGCGCAGGTGGCTGCGTTGGCGGCTGCCGGCGGAGTCGGCTTCGGTATCTCCGGCCGCGCCATCGACCGCGGCGGCATCGCCGCTGTCGGCCATGCCGGTCGACAGCATCGCCAATGCGGCCGGCTGCGGCGAGGGGGCTGCTGGCATCGGCGGTCCGCCGGCAAGCAGCAGCATGGTGAACACCGTGGCTGTCGCCGACAGGGCCATCATGGTGTGTTGGAGCTTGCGGTTCATGGTGAACGTCCTGCTCTGGGTAACTGGTGTTGTATGCAACTATAACACCTAAACACGTCCGGTCAAGCCCTCTGGACCCAACTGATGGCATAGGCGGCCGGGTGGCTCCGTTCAGCCGCGACGGTCCCGGCGGCGGAATGGGCAGTGCGCGGCCAAGCGGCACGGGGAGCCGGCTCCCCACCCCCGGCCGGCCGTGTCCGCCCCCAGGACCGGCTGGACGACCTGCAGCCGTCGAGACGTGCGAACGTGCGCAGCCAGCACCGCACTTCGATGGCGGCATTGCCGCCGTCGCGCGCCATCGCGACAATAAGGGCCTGCCGCCGCCACGCGCGGCGCATTCCCATCGCGTTCCGGCGCTTGCCGGACCGCATCACAGGAGTTTCCGGATGAAGGCATTCGTGCGCGGCTCCACTGCGCTGCTGTTGGTTGCGACCGCGGTGCTCGCGCTCGGTGCGGTCGCGACCGCAACGGCGCAGGGCAAGACCGCATTGACCAGCGACCGCGACAAGGTCAGCTACATGGTCGGCATGGACGTGGGCAAGTCGATCGCACCGGCCGCGCCGGACCTGGACATCGCGGCCTTCCAGCGCGCGGTGCGCAATGCCTTCGACGGCGGCAAGCCGCTGATCGCCGAGAACCAGGTGCAGCCGCTGGCGCAGGCGCTGATGCAGCGGATCGCCGCGCGCAGCGGCAAGGCCCCGGCCGGCGGCAAGGTGCCGGAAGTGGCGAAGGACCAGGTCGGTTACCTGGTCGGCGCCGACGTCGGCCGCTCGCTGGCGCCGATCAAGGACGAGATCGACGTCGAGGTGTTCGCGCAGGGCGTGCGCACCATGCTCGCCAACGGCAAGCCGCTGCTGGAGCAGGCCGAGGCCGACGCCCTGCGCACCGCGTTCTCGCAACGCATCCAGGGCAAGCTGCAGGCGCAGGCCGCGGCGCTGGCCGACAGGAACAAGGCCGAAGGCGCCGCGTTCCTGGCCAAGAACAGGGCGGTCAAGGGGGTGTTCACCACGCCGTCCGGGCTGCAGTACATGGTGCTGCGCCAGGGAGCCGGCGAACGGCCCCGGCCCAGCGACCGGGTACGGGTCAACTACCATGGCACGCTGCTCGACGGCACCGTGTTCGACAGCTCCTACGAGCGCGGCCAGCCGGCCGAGTTCGCGCTCGACCAGGTCATCCCCGGCTGGACCGAGGGCGTGGCGCTGATGCCGGTCGGCGGCAAGTACCGGTTCTGGATCCCGGGCGAGCTGGCCTACGGCGCCAAGGGAACCCCGGGTGGCCCGATCGGGCCCAACGCGACCCTGGTGTTCGATGTCGAACTGATGGCGGTGCTGCACTGAGCCCGGTGGCAGCCGCGCCAGGAGCCCGGATCCGGCGCAGACGCCCGGCGTTCAGTGCATTGCCCCCAGAGTGTCGTGATCTTTCCCCCGCGTGTCGCCGGACGTGCCGGCGCGCGCCCCATGGAGTGCTGCGAATGCGATCTTCCCTGCGTATCCCCCTGACCACGCTGGCCCTGGCCGCGCTGGCCGTATTGGCCGCCGGTTGCGACAAGCCCGGCGACAAGCCCGCCAAGGCCGACACCGCCACGGCGGCCAAGCCCGGCGACAAGGCCGGCGAAGCGATCCCCGGCCTGGCCACCGAGAAGGACCAGGTCAGCTACATGATCGGCATGGCGATGGGCAAGCAGCTGGACACCATCAAGGATGAAGTCGATGTCGACGTCATCGCCAAGGCCATCAAGAGCTCGCTCGCCGGCGACAAGCTGCTGCTGACCGACGAGCAGGCGCAGGAGATCAGCCA
>JAKFDF010000199.1:0-7313 GCA_036676275.1 Lysobacter sp. | reverse complement strand
GGCAAACGAGCCGCGGAGGCGTCGGCTTCCAGGCCGACGCGCGCCGGCGCTGGAGTATCGGGACTCCGACCCCTGTTTCCCCGGCCGGCGCACCGGCCGGCGAAGCCAGCGAACGCGAGGGGATAAGCGAACCCGCCCCCCCGTTATGGGGGAAAGATCTCCGCAACAATTTCCGACGAGTCGGTCGGGATTGCGGAGATCGCGTCGACAGGCGTCTAGTCGAACTTGACCAGGTCCTTGAAGATCAGTTGACCCCAGTTTTTCCCGCGCGTCTGCACAAGCAGTCCGCCTTCGGAAAGCCCGCCAAGCTGGATCGGCGCGAAACCGAGTTTTTCCGCAAGCGCCCCGATCTCCGCCGCGGCTCCGTCATCGTCGCTCGCCAGGAACACGACCCGCCTGCCGCCATGCGTGGCCGGATCCTGTTCGAGGACGCCAGCGACCAGGTGGTTGAAGCCCCTGACCAGCTTTCCACCGGTGAAAGCCTGCGCGACGACCCTGGAAGAAGACGGCCCTCCCATTTCCTCGGGGGACACGCCGTAGGTATTGGTCACGTCGACGATGGTCTTGCCCTTCCAGCTGGGCAGCGCCTTCGCGACCTCCGGGTGCGATTCGAAGCGGACCGCCAGGAAGATGACGTCCGCCTCGACGGCTTCCGCCAGTGTCGCGGGAAGGACCTGCGGTCCGATCGCGGCCGCATCGGCGGCAAAGCACCGTGGATCGCGCGTGGTTGCAACGGAAACCGCGATGCCCTTGCGGGCGAACGCCTTGGCAAGCGCGTGACCGATCTGGCCGAAGCCGATGATTGCGTAGCTCATGTGTGTTCTCCCTGGATGCGTCAGATTTGCGCCAGGCCGCCGTCGACGGCGACCTCGCTGGCGGTCATGAAACTGCTGTCCTGCGACGCGAGAAAGGCCGCCGCCGCCCCGATCTCCGCCGGTTCGGCCATGCGCTGCAGCGGATTCATCGAGGCGAACACCTTCATGCCTTCCTCGCCCACCGCGGCCTTCGCCAGTTCGGTCGCCGTCGGCCCGGGCGACAGCACGTTGACCCGGATGCCGGTGCCCTTCAGGTCCTCCGCCCAGGCCCGGGCGAGGTTGCGCACTGCTGCCTTGCTCGCGCTGTAGACGCTGAATGCCGGGGCGCCGGTGGTGCCGGCGCTCGATCCGGTCAGGATGATCGAGCCGCCCTGGCCCATCAGCGGCAGCGCCTTCTGCACCGTGAAGATCGTGCCCTTCACGTTGGTGTCGAAGGTTTCGTCGATATGCCCGGCAGTGATCTCGCCGAGCGCAAGCAGGCTTCCCGTCCCGGCATTGGCGAAGACGATGTCGAGGGTGCCGCGCTCGGCCTGCACCGCCGCGTAGAGCCGGTCGAGGTCGGCCGGTTCGGAGACCGAGCCCTGCACCGCGCGGGCGTTGGGCCCGAGCTCGGCCACCGCGGCGTCGAGCGCTTCCTGCCGGCGGCCGAAGATGAAGACGAAGGCGCCGTCCTCGATGAAGCGCTTTGCCGCCGCGCGGCCGATGCCGGTCGCGCCGCCGGTGATCACGGCGGTCTTTCCATCCAGCCTGTTCATGTCATGCATCCTTGGTAGGGGTTGCACGACTATCTGCTCTTGATTACCTTAGGACAAGTATGCACCTTTTGGTAAGTATGAAATGACGACCCATCCCCAGATCTGCGGTACCGGCTTCTCCTGCGGGCTCGACGCCACGCTCCACATCATCTCCGGCAAGTGGAAACCGCTGGTCCTGTTTTTCCTGCGCGACGGCAGCAAGCGCTACGGCGAGCTCAAGCGCGTGGTCCAGGGCGTCAGCGACAAGGTGCTGATCCAGCAATTGAAGGACCTCGAGGCCGACGGCGTGCTGCTGCGGACCGATTACAAGCAGGTGCCGCCGCGCGTGGACTACGCGCTGACCCCGCTCGGCCGCAGCCTGGCCGACGCGCTGGTGCCGCTGTGCACCTGGGGCGCCGAGCACATGGCGGAAATGGAAAACATCGTCGCCAAGCGCAACACGTTGCCCTAGCGGGATGCCGGAGAACCGCTGCGTCGGGCGACCGTCCGCATGCGCGGGAAGGCGGCGGGGCGCATCCTTCCGAGGAAATGGCGAGGAAATGGCAGGAAATGGGGCCAGAGGCAATTACCGTTTCAAGCGGTAATTCACTCTGGCCCATTTCTTTTCATTTCTTTCGGATTGCAGCCCCCAATGCGGATGCATCAAGGTATAAAAGAGGAGCGCTCACAACCCCACCGGTGGGACTTGGACGAGACCAGCATCATCCTGTGCGTGGACGACGATTCGACCGTGCTCAGCGCGCTGCGCAGCATGCTGTCGACGCATTTCGGAGCCGGCCTGCAGGTGGAATTCGCCGAAAGCGGCGAGGAGGCGCTCGAGATCGAAGCCGAGCTGCGCGCGCAGGGGAGCGAACTGGGGCTGGTGATCTCCGACTTCATGATGCCGGGGCTGCGCGGCGACGAGCTGCTGGTACAGCTGCACGAACGCTCCCCCAACACGGTCAAGATCCTGCTCACCGGGCAGAGCGACATGTCCGGCGTGAAGCGCGCCATCAACGACGCCAACCTGTACCGCTTCCTCGAGAAGCCATTCCTCAACGACGACATCGTGCTGACCGTGCGCGCGGCCATCCGCGCGTATTTCCAGGAACGCAACCTGATCCGCCAGAACGAAGCGCTGCGGCGCATGAACGCGGAACTGGAAGAGATCGTCGCCGCGCGCACCCAGGAGCTGGTCGAGAAAAACCGGCTGCTGGAAGTCCTCGCGGTGACCGACAAGCTGACGGGCCTCTACAACCGTCGCAAGCTCGACGAGCTGCTCGACGAGGAACTGGTCCGCGCCCGTCATTACGAGGTCGACGTGTCGATCATCATGCTCGACATCGACCACTTCAAGCGGGTGAACGATACCTACGGCCATGCGGTCGGCGACGACGTGCTGGTCGGCATGGCGAAACTGCTGCGCGAGAACACGCGCGATGCCGACGCCCTCGGGCGCCTGGGCGGCGAGGAGTTCGTGGTCGTGTGCCGGCACTGCGACGCCACGGCGTGCCTGGATGCGGCCTTGAAGCTTCGCGAGGCGATTTCCACGCACGCATTCCCCAACGTGGGCCGGGTCACGGCGAGCTTCGGAACCGCCTCCTGCCGCGCGGACGACAGCGCGGCGAGCCTGCTGGCGCGCGCCGATGCCGCGCTGTACCGGGCCAAGGCCGCCGGTCGCGACCGGGTGGAGTCCGAGCATGGGTGACGACACCGCGCGCCTCGTCCAACGCATCGGCGCGCTCGAAACCGAGCTTGCCGAACGCCGCCGCGCCGACGACCTGCAGCATGCGCTGTACGAAATCGCCTCGCTGTCCGCAACGGACAGCCCGCAGCACGAGCACTACGCCGAACTGCACGCCATCGTCGGCCGGCTGATGTACGCGAAGAATTTCATCATCGCGACCTACGACGCCGACGAAGGCATGATCCGGCAGCAATACCTGGTCGACGAGGATCCCAACGAAGTCCTCGAAGCGTTTCCCTTCGGCGAAGGCATCTCGTCGCTGGTGATCCGCAGCCGCCTGCCGTGGCTCATGGACCACGCGCTGTTCCAGTCGCTGGTGGCCGCTGGCGAGATCCGCGCACCGCGCGGCGCCGTGGATTTCAACAGCTGGATGGGGGCGCCGCTCATCGCCCAGGACAAGGTCCATGGCCTGATCATCGTGCAGAGCTACAGCGCGGATGTGACCTACACGCAGGCCGACCTCGACCTGCTGAATTACGTCGCCAGCCACGTGGCCGCGATCGTCGCGCGCTGGCACGCGAACATCGCGCTGAAGCAGGCCAACGATGAGCTGGCGGCGTCGGCGGAAACGCTGCGGCTGCTCGGCGACATCGGCAAGGACCTGACCGGGAGCCTGGACGCCCTGGCCATCTGCAGGACGATGGAGCGGCATGTCGGCGCGTTGCTGCCGATGGACGCCTTCGGCGTGGCGCTGCTCTCGCCGGCGGGTGACTCCCTGGACTACGTGTATTACATCGAGGACGGCGTGGTCGATTCGGACACCAGCTATCCGCTGGATCATCCAACGTCGCTCGCGGTGCTCACCTTCCGCGAAGACCGCGAGCTGACCCTGTTCAACGACACGCAGCTGGACAACGCGCCGACCGCGACGAACATCCAGGAGTCCGCGCCGATCCTGTCGGCCGTGTTCCGCCCGCTGATCGCCAATGGCCGGCGCATCGGCGTGGTCACGGTGCAGAGCCACCTCGCCGATGCCTACCACGAGCGCGACCTGGAGGTATTCCGGTCGGCCACGGCGTATGCGGCGATCGCGCTGGCCAATGCCGATGCCTATGCCACGGCGCAGGCCGCGCGCGCCGAGGCCGCGCAGTCGCTCAACGACCTGCACGCCGCCGAAGCACACCTGGTGCATTCGGAAAAGATGGCCGCGCTGGGCCAGTTGATTGCCGGCGTGGCCCACGAGATCAACACCCCCATCGGTGCGATCAAGTCCAGCGGGAGCAACATCTCCGAAGCCCTGAACAGCGCCCTGCTCGACCTCCCCGCCCTGCTGGCCGAACTGGACGCGACCGACCGCGCGCATTTCAGCGCTCTGCTCAAGCGTGCCAGCGAGCGCACCAGCTTGATGACCACACGCGAGGAGCGCAGCGTCGTGCGCGATGTCACCGCCCGGCTCGAGGCGCTGGGCCTGGACCAGGCCCGGCACCGCGCCGGCCTGCTGGTGCAGCTGCAGTCGCACGCCGACCTCGACGCCATGCTGCCGCTGCTGCGCCACCCCGCCGCGGACCGCATCCTCGACACCGCGCACGGCATCGCGACCATCACCACCAATGCCGACAACATCAACACCGCGGTCGATCGCGTCGCCAAGATCATCTTCGCACTGAAATCCTTCTCCCGCTTCGGCGGCGTGCAGGTGTGGACGCCATCGGACCTGCGCGAAGGGCTGGAGACGGTGCTGACGATCTACCAGAACCAGATCAAGCACGGCGTCGAACTGGTGCGGAAGTTCGAAGACCTGCCACCCGTGCGTTGCCTTCCCGACGAGATCAACCAGGTCTGGACAAACCTGGTGCACAACGCGCTGCAGGCGATGGACCACAAGGGCACGCTCACCCTGGGGCTGCGCCGCGACGGCGACAACGCGCTGGTGTCGGTGACCGACACCGGCTGCGGCATGACACCGGAGGTGCGCGAGCGCATCTTCGATGCCTTCTTCACCACCAAGCCGGCAGGCGAAGGCACGGGGCTGGGCCTGGACATCGTGCGCAAGATCATCGAGAAGCATGGCGGCCGGATCCTCGTCGACAGCGAGGTCGGCAAAGGCAGCACCTTCACCGTGAGTTTGCCAATCGCAGGAGTCGGATGATGGAAAAGGGCGTGCTGTTGTGTGTCGACGACGAGATCATCGTGTTGACCGCTTTGAAGGACCAGTTGCGGCGCGCGTTCGGCAGCGACTTCCACATCGACGTGGCCGAAAGCGCGGAAGAGGCGCTGGAGTTGCTGGACGAGCTGGCCGGCGAGGGACACAAGCTGCTGGTGATCGTGTCGGACTGGCTGATGCCCGGGATGAAGGGCGACGAATTCCTGATCAAGGCGCACGAGCGCTTTCCGTCCGTGGTCAAGATCATGCTGTCCGGCCAGGCCGAGTCGGAGGCGGTCGACCGCGCCCGGCGCGACGCGGCGCTGCACGATTTCATGGCCAAGCCGTGGAATGCCGAGGCGCTGGTGGGGTCCATCACGCAAGGCCTGAAGGAACGCGGGCTGGGGCAAGGCGAGCTCTAGGCATCCACGCAGCCGGGATAAGTGAACCTGACCCGGGGCGCGGCAAACAGGGGTCGGAGTACGAATCGGGAAATGTAATCCGACCCCTGTTTTTCCTCAGCGACGCGCGGTGCCCGGGACCGCGGCGCCCATGCCCGGGTTCACCAGCGCGACCACCTGCCACAAGGCGGACAAGCCCACGAGCAGATAGACCACGCGCGCGAGCATCGCGCCTTGGCCGCCAAAGATGGCCGCCACGAGGTCGAACTGCGCGGCGCCGACCAGGCCCCAGTTGATGCCGCCGATGATGACCAGCACGAGCGTGACAACGTTGATCGTTTTCATGATTTGCCTCCGGTAAGCGGGAAAGTGCCGGGGATCAGTTCCCCGGCATCAGGACCTTGTCGATCACGTGGATGACGCCGTTGGACGCGGCCACGTCGGCCGTCACCACCTTCGCGCCGTCGATCATCACCACGCCGTCGGCGGCGGAAATGCGGACGGTATCGCCATTGACCGTCGTGGCTTCCTTCATTGCGGTGACGCGACTGGCCGGGACGTTGCCGGGGACGACGTGGTAGGTCAGCACCGAGACGAGCTTGGCCTTGTTGGCGGGCTTCAGCAGGTCCTCGACCGTCCCGGCCGGGAGTGCAGCGAAGGCCGCGTCGGTCGGCGCGAACACGGTGAACGGGCCGTCGCCCTTGAGCGTGTCGACCAGGCCTGCGGCGGTCAACGCGGCAGCCAGGGTCTTGAACTGACCGGCCGCGACGGCCGTGTCGACGATGTCGGCGGATGCCTGGGCGGCCGGCATGGCCGGATTGCCGTCGCCCGGGGCGGCGTAGGCAAGCGGGGTCGCGAAACCCAGGGCCAGTGCGACAGCGAGGACGTGGAAGGAACGGATCGGGGATTGCATGGCGGAGTTGCCTGTTGGGGATGGACCGCCAGTCTCGTCGAGGGGTTGTTATAGAGATGTTCAATTGATGGTTGTATTTATGTTGTACATTGCCTGCCATGTTTCCCGTCAAGGCCACCGCTGAACTCTCCGGGCTCACCCCCGAAACCCTGCGCGCCTGGGAGCGCCGGCACGCCGCCGTGGTCCCCCATCGCGATGCCAAGGGCCGACGCATGTACGACGTCGGCATGGTCGAGCGGCTCACCCGCCTGCACCGGCTGGTCGACCGCGGCCATCCGATCCGGGACCTCGCCGGCCTCGACGACGACGCGCTCGACCGCCTGCTCGAGGACAGCCGCCATGCCAGCTACGGCGGCGTGGAGACCTTGCCCGGGCGCCTGCTCGACGCGATCGCCGACTACCGCGTCGATCGCTTCGACCACGACCTCTCGGTGGCGGTCGCGACCTTGCCGGTGTCGGTGCTGGTGGCGAAGGTGGTCAGCCCGTTGCTGCGTGAAGTTGGCGTGCGTTGGGCGGACGGTCGGCTGGCGATCGCGCAGGAGCGCCTGGTGAGCAGCCTGCTGCGGGCGCGATTGCTGTCGGTCCTCAACCAGCATCCACGCGACGGCCGGGCGCGCGTG
>JAKFDF010000198.1:0-25221 GCA_036676275.1 Lysobacter sp. | reverse complement strand
GGCAGGAAGCGCGCGCGCTGCAGGCCGTCGTGGTAGAGCTGCGAGGGCGGCGTGTTGGAACTGGTCACCAGCACCACGCCTTCGGCGAACAGGCGCTCGAGCAGGCGTCCGAGCAGCATCGCGTCGCCGATGTCGCTGACGAAGAATTCGTCCAGCACCAGCACCCGCAGCTGCGCGCGCCATTCGCGCGCGATCGCCCGCAACGGATCGCGCTGGCCGGCATGCGCGCGCAGGCGCTCGTGCACCGAGCGCATGAAGCGATGGAAATGGGTGCGGCGCTTCTGCCCGATGGGCAACCCGTCGAAGAACAGGTCGATCAGGAAGGTCTTGCCGCGGCCGACGCCTCCCCACAGGTACAAGCCCCGCGGGGGTTCCGGGTCGCGCCCGAACAGTCGCCCCAGCACCCCGCCGGGAACCGGTTCGCACAATGCGGCGTGGATGCGGTCGAGCTCGCGCAGCACGGGATGCTGCGCCAGGTCGTCCTGCCAGTCGCCGCGGCCGATGCCGGCGGCATAGCGCTGCGAAGGCAGCGCGCCGTCAGCCTGGGCCATGCGCGGTGCCGGCCGCGGCCGCCGGCGCCGGCAGGAATGCGCGCACGCCGTGCTTGATCGCGCCGCGCAGGTCCATCAGCTTGCGGTGGAAGAAATGGCCGGTATCGGGCATCCGCACCAGTTCCGGGGGCTCGGGCAGGCGCGCGGTCCAGTCGGCCACCTTCTGCGGGTCGACGATCTCGTCGGCGTCCCCCTGCAGCACCAGCCACGGACAGGTCGGCGGCACGATCGCGGCGAAATCCCAGCTGCGTCCCACCGGCGGCGCGATCGAGACCAGCACCGCCGGCTGCAGTTCCGCGGCCAGTCGCAACGACACGTAGGCGCCGAAGCTGAAACCCGCCAGCCACAGCGCGGCATCCGGGCGCTGCGCCCGTACCCAGGCGGCGACCGCGCGCAGGTCGTCGCTTTCGCCGTCGCCATCGTCGAAGCTGCCCGCGGATTTGCCGACGCCGCGGAAGTTGAAGCGCACCGTGTCCAGGCCGAGTTCGCGCAGCGCGCGCGCGGCCATGGTCACCACCTTGTTGTGCATGCTGCCGCCCTCGGTCGGCAGCGGGTGGCAGACGATCGCGACCGCCGGCCGCCGCGGTGCATCGCCAAGGTCGACCGCCAGCTCGAGCGCGCCGACGGGGCCGTCGAGCTGCAGCGTGGAAGATTCCGTCGGAAAGGCGGGCGCGGGCATGCGCCCATGATAGCCGCGTGGCCGCAGCCGGGCCCGTGATCGCCCCCGTGGTGGCCAGGCTGCTGCAACGAAAACGGCACCCCTGCGGGTGCCGTCTGGCGGTGACGCGTGGCGGCTCCGCGCTACTTGATGTTGGCCAGCATCCAGTCGACGGTTGCGATCACCTGCTCGTCGGTCAGCGCCGGATTGCCCCCCTTGGGCGGCATCACGAAGCCATCGGGACCGGTGTAACCCTCGATCGCGTGCTTGTGCAGCGTGTCCTTGCCCTGCGGCAGGCGCGCGGCCCAGTGGGCCTTGTCCAGGGTTGGCGCGCCGCCGGCCCCCGACGTGTGGCAGCCGGTGCACAGGTTGCCGAAGATAACGCCGCCATCGAGGGTACCGCCGTAGGCGACCTGCGAAGCCGCCGCCGCGGCCGCCGAAGCGCTGGCCGCCGCCTGCGCCGCGGCGCCGGTGGCACCGGCGTAGACCGCCCCGATCGGGGCGATCCGGTTCTGCGTGCGCTGCGCTGCCTGCGGCGAGACCTCGGTCGGGATCAGGCCGTTGAGGTGCGAGGCCAGCAGGATCAGGCCCAGCGTGACCACCACCAGGAAACCCAGCACCAGCGAGAATTTCTTCAGGAAGTCGAGGTCGTAGTTGCGCATCTGATCGTGGGGCTCCGGAAAACCAGTCCGATTATTCCAGATCGATTGGCCCAAAGCGAATCGCCGGGCGGCCCCCGGGATGCCCGCGGGCGGTCGGCTCAACGCAACTCGAGGCCCAGGGCTGCGGCGATGTCGCTCCAGGAAACGTACTTGTAGTTCTGGTTTTCCACCGGCATCACGTTGCGGCCGTCCTGCGCCACCATCGCGCCGTGCTCGAAGCCCGGCCCCAGGTCGAGGCTGCTGACGTCCAGTCCGTCGGTCTCGGAGATGCCGTCGATCCCGGCACCGGCATCGGCGACCACCGCGAACGAACCCAGGTACTCCTGGGGCGCCTCGCGACGGTACACCGCATAGGTGTCGTTGCCCTGGCTCGACAGCACCAGGTAGCCGCGGCCATCGCCCAGGTCGTACAGGCCGATGCCTTCCAGATCGTCCTTCATCGCGGGGTTGCCGTCCACCCGGGCGATTGCGACCCGCGCATCGCCGCCATCGGGTTCGGCCGACAGCCGCCACAGGGCAGTGTCCTCTTCGTTGACGTAGAGCGCACCGTTGGCATCGTCGGCGACGCAGCCTTCGATCTGCGACTCGAATGCCAGCTCCCGCACCAGCTCGGCGCGCACCTTGCCGTTGCCGGCGTCGTGGAGCCGCCACTGGCGCAGGCCGGTGTCGTCGCCGTTGACGAACACATAGGTGCCGCCATCGCGCGCGCTGCGATACATGCACAGGCCATAGGGATCGACGTAGCCGGTCGGCTGCAATCCGGCGGCGACATCGACCAGCCGGCGTGCGGCGGTATCCAGACGGTACAGCGAAATGCCGTCGTCGCTGCGGTTGCTGGCGGCCACCAGCACCACCGGCTTGCCACCCAGCGGGAATCCTTCGCGCAGGTCGACGTTGTTCATTTTGCCGTCGGCGAGGAACTGCACGACCCGGCCCTGCATGTCATACAGATAAAGGCCGGCCTTCTTGTCGGTCGCCACCACCAGGCTTGCGCCGGGATCCTTCGGGTTGGCCCAGATCGCCGGGTCGTCGGCGGCATCGCCGTAACTGTTGGCGGGAACCGTCTCCACCCGCGCCCGCACGATCGCCGGCGGCGGTACCGGCGACGCCTTCGCCGGTGCTACGGCAGGCGCGGGCAGCCCGAGGGCATCGACCACGGCAGCCATCGACACCAGCTTGGTGTTGGCGGCATCGTCGTCGGCGACCAGCAGCAGCCCCGATGGATAGTCCTTGCCGACCGCGGCGGCGGTGGCGAACAACCGGCCGGGTTCCCCGACCGGTTCGCCCGCACCGGGGGGGCCTACCTGGAAGCTCCCCAGGTAGGTGCCGGAGCGCTCGCGATCGTAGGCATTGATACGGCCGGCGGAGGCGTCGGACGCCAGCAGCAGTTGTCGTCCCGGGCCGCCGTCATAGAGGGCGACGCCGCCGACTTCCTCTTCCAGCCGGCCCCGCAACGGGGTGTCCACGATCACCGCACCAAGATCGGCCTCGGGGTCCGCGTTGAAGCGCCAGATCGCCACGGCTTCCTCGCTCGCATAGACATGGCCGCGGCTGTCGGCCGCGCACTGCTTGAGCGTCGAAGGCACCTGGATCCGGCGCACCGGCCGTGCATCGAGCTGTCCGTCGGCACGCGCGTGGATGAGCAGCTGCTGGATCTCGCCGCCGTCGCCGACGACGAAGGCGTGCAGGGAATGGTCCAGCGGGTGTTCGAACAGGCACAGGCCTTCACCCGCGAAGCCGAGCGCGACGGGCTGTGCGCCGACCTCGGCGAGGCCGCCATCCGGGCCTGCGGCGAACAGGCGCAGGAAGTTGCCGGTCGTGTCGATCGTGGCAATGACCGTCCGCGCACGATCCCCGAAGCGCACGTCCTGGGCGACGGCGACGGCCGCGACTTCGCCGGCCGGCGTGGCCCCGCGCCGCTGCCCGTCCAGGCCATAGCTTTCCAGGCCGGCCAGCTTGGCCGTGGCCAGGACCCAGGCATCGGCACCGGCGCGCAGTAGCGCCGCGGCGTCGGTTTCGCCGCTGTCCGTGGGCTGCGTTTGTGCCGTCGCCCGGACCAGCGGGACGGCTTCCCCCGGCGACTGCGCCAGGCAGGCGCCCGACCAGCCGGCCAGGGTGGCCATGAACACCAGGATCATGCGATTCGGGGAAGTCATCCCTGTGGTCTCCAGTTGATAACGCCTTGATATCGCCCGCGCGAAGGGCGCGCGCGGCAGAACGATACACCATGTTGCACGAAATTTTCCAAATGGGTTGCAAATTGGAATCTTTGTTCGTAGTGTCGCTTCACGGCGACCCGGCGTGGCCGCCTTTTGGGGAACGTCCTCGGGAGGGACTGGTCATGCAAAAGCTGAAACGCGACCTGCTTGCGGTGATGATTGCATCCGTTTTGCTGCCCGCCGGCACGGCGTTGGCGCAGGAATCCACGACCGCCGGGCAGGCGCCGCCACCGGAGGCACAGGAAGAACCGAAAACGCTGAAGGGCATCATCGTCGCGGGCGATATCGAGTATCGCAACCGCACCGAGACGGCCGCACCGGAGCTGGTGTACGACCAGCAGTTCTTCGAGGACTTCGAGCCGGTCTCGGTCGGCGACCAGTTGCGACGGGTGCCCGGCGTCGCCTTCACCAGCGACATCGGCGAGTCGGACGCACCGCAACTGCGCGGCCTCGGCAACGGCTACACCCAGGTGCTGGTCAACGGCCGGCCGATTCCCGGCGCCGGCAACGACCGCACGGTCTTCGTCGATCGCATCCCGGCCGAGATCGTCGACCGGATCGAGATCATCCGTTCGCCCGGCGCCGACATCGACAGCCAGGGCGTCGGCGGCACCATCAACATCATCCTCAAGGACGGCGCCACGCTGCCGCCGGGGATGATCCTGCGTGCCGGCGTCACCCATGACGTCGACAACGGCAAGCAACGCGGCAACTTCGCGGTATCGACCTCGGGCGGCAACGACGCCGGCGACGTCTTCTACTCGCTCACGCTCGACGCGCAGGAGCGGTTCAACAACAAGGACGTCGTCGAGGAAGTGTTCGAGGAGGATTCGGCCGGATTCGCCGAGGAGGTCGCACGCGGCGGCATGGGCCGCAGCCTGCAGCATTGGGACGATCCTTCGCAGTCGGTGGCGGTGGAGCGCACCGAGGAGCAGGACTGGCGCGACTCGCGCGACGTCAGCTTCAACGGCGACGTGACCTGGAACATCGACATGGATTCGAGCCTGCGACTCGATGCCTTCTACCTGAGCACCGCCCGCGACGAGCACCAGGACACGGTGGTGTACGAGGGCGACGGCACCGTTGGCGGGCTCGATCTCGAGAACCCGGAACTCGAGTTCCAGGACGCGGACTTCAACCAGGACAGCTGGGGCGTCACCGGCCTGTACGAGCGCACGCTCAGCGACGTGTCCAGCATCAAGCTCGATGCCAGCTATACCAATTTCGTCGACGACAGCACCGAGCTGACCTATGCCGACACGCCCGACGGCCTGGTCGAGCGCGAGGTCGTCGACGCGGACGACAGCGAATGGATGCTGGGCGGGTCCTATACCCGCGAGCTTCCCGGCTGGGCGGCCAACGGCGCGGAGCTGAAGATCGGCTTCTCGGCCAAGTGGAAGGATCGCGACTACGGCCTGTTGCTGGAAGAAGACCTCGACGAGGACGACTACGGCGGCAGCGATGGCCGCTTCATGTACTCCGAGGACCGGCTGGACGTCTACGGACTGGTCAAGTGGAACCTGTCGCCGTCGGTAGTGCTCGAAACCGGCGTGCGCGCCGAAAGCACCAAGACCACGCAGCAGTTCCAGACCGTGTTCTCCGAGGGCGGCGTCGCCGGGGAGACCGAGTCCGGCAGTGCCGACAACAGCGTGTTCATGCTCAATCCGTCCGCCCACCTGCAGTGGAAGCTGACCGACAGCGACCAGCTGCGCTTCAGCGTGGCCAAGACGGTCCGCCGGCCGGCCATCGACCAGCTGGTCCCGGCGCTCTCGCTGGAGTCGCCCGGCGACGAGGATGTCACCGTCGGCAACCCCGACCTCGACTTCGAAACCTCGATCGGCATCGATCTCGGCTACGAGCACCGTATCGGCAAGAGCGGCGTGCTCGGCTTCAACCTGTTCACCCGCGACATCAGCGACCTGATCGCGCTGGTCAACACCGGCGATCCGGTGTCCGCACTTGGGCTGGATCCGGACGACTATCCCGGCGGCCTTTACAGCTATCGCAACATCGGCGATGCGAAGACGCATGGCTTCGAGCTCGACCTGTCCACGCCGCTGGACATGATCGGGCTGGACGAGACCGGCGTGTTCGCCAACTACACCCGGCTCTGGTCCGAACGCGCCGACCCGGCCGGTACCGGCGACATCCGCGTCGACTACCAGCCGACCTATGTCTACAACGCCGGCGTGACCCAGAACCTGCCGTCGCTCGATGCCAGCTTCGGCTTCAGTTACCAGAAGCAGGGCGAATCGCGCTTCGTCACCTTCGGCGAGATCGAGAGCCAGCTGTACGACGGCAACCTCGAGGTGTTCTTCGAAAAGCGCGTCGGAGAGAGCGTCGTCCTGCGCCTGACCGGCAACAACCTGCTCGATGCCGACAGCAGGCAGGCCGAAGCCGGCTTCGACGGCGACAGCGGCGAGGAGATCCTGGAGAACCAGGGCGCCTATGTGGTCGACGCGTTCGAAGTCGAACGCGAGAACTCGTCGCCGCGCTGGACCCTGACCTTGCGCGTGGTGTTCTGACCGAGGGTCAGGGCCTGCACACCTGGCCGGTGCGCGCCGATTCCGCGGCCGCTTCGGCCAGGGCCAGTGCCGCCACGCCATCGTCGTAGCCAACGGCGGGCGTGGCGCCGTCGAGGACCTCGACGAAGTGATCCATCTCGCGGCTGTAAGCCTCGGCGTAGCGATCGAGGAAGAAGTTGCGGAACCGGTCGGTCGCCGCGCCTTGCGCGGTCCATGCCTGGACCGTGGTTTCGTGGACGTTGTCCACCCGCAGCAGGCCGGCGGAACCATAGGCTTCGATCCGCTGGTCGTAGCCGAACCCGGAACGGCGGCTGTTGGCGATCACGCACAGGCGCCCGCTGGCGGTGCGCAGCAGGGTCCGCGCCGTGTCGACGTCGCCGAGGCGGCCGATCTCCGGATCGACCAGGCAGCTGCCGCGGGCGAACACTTCCACCGGTTCCTCGCGCAGCAGCCAGCGCGCCATGTCGAAGTCGTGGATCGCCATGTCCTTGAACAGCCCGCCGGAGACGGCCACGTAGGCCGGTGGCGGCGGCGACGGATCGTTGGAGGTGATCTGCAGGCTTTCCAGCACGCCGACTTCACCGGCGTGCAGCCGCGACTCCAGCGCGGCGAAATGCGGGTCGAAGCGGCGGTTGAAGCCCAGCAGCAAGCGCGCGCCCGAGAGCGTCGCGGCCGCGGCGCGCGCACGGGCCAGGTCCTGGTCCACCGGTTTCTCGCAGAACACCGCCTTGCCGGCCTGGACCGCGCGCAGGCTGTATTCCAGGTGGGTGTCGGTGGCGCTGGCGATCACCACGCCTGCGATCGCCGGGTCGGCGAGCACCTGCTCGAGCGTGGCGACGCGGCTGCCGCATTCGTTGGCCAGGGCGCTGGCGGCGCCTTCCTGCGGATCGACGATGGCCGCCAGCGCCACCCGTAGGTGGCGCGTGGCGTTGTGGGCGTGGATGCGGCCGATGCGGCCGGCACCAATGAGGGCGATGTTGTGCATGCGGTTTCCTTCAGGGGGCCACGCGGAGGTCGACGGGGGCGCCGGAACGCGCCGAACGGGCGCAGGCGTCGGCCAGCACCAGTGCGGCCACGCCATCGGCATAGCCGACCGCAGCGGTTTCGTGTCCGTGCACGACTTGTGCGAAATGGTCGATCTGTGCCCGGTAGGCGTCGGCGTAACGGCGCGGGAAGTCGGGCAGGATCGGTGCGCCGCGACTGCCGGTGTCGGTCAGCGCCACCACCCGGTCGTGGTCGACGTTGCCGGCGGCAAGCCGCCCGTCGGCGCAGAACGCCTCGATCCGCTGGTCGTAGCCGCAGCTGCTGCGCCGGGTATTGGAGATCACGCACAGGCGGCCGCCAGGCGTGCGCAACAGGACGCGGGCGGTGTCGACGTCGCCAAGGCGGCCGATCTCCGGATCCACCAGGCAGCTCGCCATCGCGAACACTTCGCAAGGCTCTTCGCCGAGCAGCCATCGCGCCAGGTCGAGGTCGTGGATGGTGAAGTCCAGGAACAGCCCGCCGCTGTTGGGGATGAACCCGGGCGGCGGCGCCGCCGGGTCGTGGTTGACCAGGTGCAGGGTTTCCAGCGCACCGACTTCAGAAGATGCCAGGCGCTCGCGCAGTGCGCGGAACTGCGGATCGAAGCGGCGGTTGAAGCCGAGCAGGAAGCGCGATCCGTCGAACAGCGGTTGCGCTTCGCGTACCTGGGCGAGGTCCAGGCCGAGCGGCTTCTCGCAGAACACCGCCTTGCCCGCGCGGACCGCCGCCAGTGCGTGTTCCAGGTGCTTGTCGGTGGTGCTGCAGACCAGCACCCCGCCCACCTCGGGGTCGGCGAGCGCCTGCTCCAGGGTCGCGACCTCGGCCCCGGTGCGCGCCACCATGGCGGCTGCGGCTTCGGCCCGGGCATCGACGACATACTTCAGGCGCAGGCCTGGATGGCCGGCGGCGTTGGGCCCGTGTACCTGGCCCATGCGGCCGGCACCCACCAGGGCGATGGCGATCTGCTCCAATGTCGTCTCCCCGGCGGGGATCCGCCGGGGATAGAATATTTGTTCTGTTTGATAATTCAATAGAACCGACGGGATCGCCGTCGCGAGGAGGGGTCGATGGCTGGACCGGGGACGGTTCCGGGGAGCGTGGAGGAGCTGCGGGCCGCGATCCTCGACCAGTACGAGTCGCTGAGCAAGCGGCTCAAGCAGATCGCGCGCTACGTGCTGGACGAGCCAAGTGCGGTGGCGCTGGAAACCGTGGCGGTGCTCGCCGAGCGTACCGGGGTACAGCCCTCGGCGATCGTCCGCTTCGCCAAGCACTTCGGTTTCGACGGCGCCAGCCAGATGCAGCGCCTGTTCGTCGACGGGCTGCTGGGCAGCGTGCCGCAGGGCTACGGTGAGCGCGTGCGCGAGTTCACCCGCGAGGTCGACAGCAAGAAGGTCGGCGACCCGGGGCAGGTACTGGCCGAGTTCGTCGAGGGCAACGTGCTGGCGCTGGAGAACCTGGGCAAGGTGATCCGCGGCGAGGACATGGCACACGCGGTCAGGCTGATCTCCGAAGCCGATACCGTGCACGTTGCCGGCTTCCGCCGTTCGTTCCCGGTGGCTGCCTACCTGGCCTATTCGCTGCACCAGGCCGACAAGCGCACGGTGCTGGTCGACAACGTGGGCGGCATGGCGATGCAGCAGGTGCACTCGTTGTCGCCGCGCGACCTGCTGGTGGCGGTGAGCTACCACCCTTACGCGGAAGAGTCCGTGCACCTGGTCGAGGCCGCGGTGGCGCGCGGCTGCAAGGTGCTGACGCTTACCGACAGCCTGGTGAGCCGGGTGGCCAAGCCGGCGACGCAGGTGCTGCAGGTGCGCGAAGCGGAAATCCGCAAGTTCCGTTCGCTCTCGGTGTCGATGTGCCTGGCGCAGGCGCTGGTGATTTCCTATGCCTTCGCCAACCCGCCACCGGAGGGCGCCATCGCGGTGCCGAAACGCAAGCCGGCACGGCGGAAAAAATGAAATGAATGTTGCATTTCAAGTACAGAAAGAATATATGTTGCAATAGAAAAGGGGCGCCTGTGCCCGGCGTTGGGGAAGTGGCTGCATGGTGGCGGAAAAGCAATTCGATCTAGTCGCCATCGGCCGGTCCTGCATCGACCTGTACGGCGAGCAGGTCGGGGGGCGGCTGGAGGACATGCGCTCGTTCGCCAAGTACGTGGGTGGCAGCCCGACCAACACCGCCATCGGCGCCGCCCGCCTGGGCCTGCGCAGCGCACTGCTGACCCGGGTTGGCGCCGACCACTTCGGCCGCTACATCCGCGAGCAGCTCACGCGCGAGGGCGTCGATGTCCGCGGCGTGGGTGAAGACCCGGAACGCCTGACCGCGCTGGTGTTCCTCGGCATCCGCGACCCGGACAATTTCCCGCTGATCTTCTATCGCGAGGACTGCGCCGACATGGCGCTGCAGCCCGCGGACGTGGACGAGGACCTGGTCGCTGCCGCTGGCGCGGTGCTGGTCAACGGCACCCACCTGTCGCGCGGCAACGTGTTCGACGCCTCGCTGCGTGCCTGCACCATCGCCCGCGCCAATGGCGGCAAGGTCGTGTTCGACATCGATTACCGTCCGGTGCTGTGGGGCCTGGCGCCGAAGGACATGGGCGAGGACCGCTTCGTCGCCGATGCGGCGGTCACCGCGCGGCTGCAGCAGGTGCTGCCGCTGTGCGACCTGGTCGTCGGCACCGAGGAAGAAATCCACATCCTGGGCGGCAGCACCGACACCATCGCCGCGCTGCGCGCGATCCGGGCGACGACCCCGGCACTGCTGGTGTGCAAGCGCGGGCCGCAGGGTTGCGTGGCGTTCCCCGGGGCGATTCCGTCGCGACTGGACGATGGCGTGGTCGGCGAGGGCTTTGCAGTGGAAGCGTTCAACGTGCTCGGCGCGGGCGACGCCTTCATGGCCGGCTTCCTGCGCGGCTGGTTGCGCGACGAACCGCTGGCGACCGCTTGCGCGTGGGGCAACGCCTGCGGCGCGATCGTCGTGTCGCGGCATGGCTGCTCGCCGGCGATGCCGACCCGGGCCGAGCTGGATCAGTTCCTGGCGAACACGCAGCGCCCGTTCCGCCTGCGCGAGGACGCCGCGCTGGCGCACGTGCATTGGGCGACGACGCGCGCGGGTAGCTGGCCGCGATTGACGGTGCTTGCCATGGACCACCGCAGCCAGTTCGAAGCGCTTTGCGCGAGCACCGGGGCCAGCCTGGAGAAGCTCCCCGCATTCAAGGCGTTGGCCCTGCGCGCGGTGGATCGGCTTGCCGGTGGCGATCCCGGCTTCGGCGTGTTGCTCGACGGCCGTTACGGCATGCGTGCCCTCGAGGTCGCGGCCGATTTCCCCTACTGGATTGGCCGCCCGATCGAGCTCCCCGGTTCCTGCCCGCTGGAGTTCGAAGGCGGGCCGGACGTGGCCGCCGAACTGATGTCCTGGCCGCGCAACCATGTGGTCAAGTGCCTGGTCTTCTACCACCCGGACGATCCGGCTGCATTGCGCGAGCGCCAGGAACGGCAGCTGCTGCGCCTGTTCGATGCGACCCGCGCCACCGGCCATGAGCTGTTGCTGGAAATCATCGCCTCGCGCGCTGGGGTGGTCGGCGACGACACCGCTGCACGGGTGATCCAGCGCTGCTACGACATCGGCATCAAGCCTGACTGGTGGAAGCTCGAGCCCAGCGACAGTGCGCAGGCGTGGCACAGCATCGAGGACACCATCAACCGCAACGACCCATACTGCCGGGGTGTCGTGTTGCTGGGCCTGTCGGCCCCGGAGGAAACCTTGGTCGCCTCGTTCCAGGTGGCTGCCCGCATGCCGGTGGTGAAGGGTTTCGCGGTCGGGCGCACGATCTTCGCCGACACCGCCGAGCGCTGGTTGCGTGGAGACATCGACGACGAAGCCGCGATCGCGGAACTGGCGCGCCGCTTCGGTGTGCTGGTCGATGCCTGGGCCGCCGCGAGCAGGGCCGGCTGATGGCGACGATCCGCCTCACCGCCGCCCAGGCCACGGTGCGTTGGCTCTCCGCGCAGCGCGTCGACGTGGACGGCGTGGCGGTGCCGTACTTCGCCGGGGCCTGGGCGATCTTCGGCCACGGCAATGTCGCCGGCCTTGGCGAGGCGCTGCATGCCGCCGGCGACGCGCTGCCGACCTGGCGCGCGCACAACGAACAGGCGATGGCGCATGCGGCGATCGCGTACGCCAAGCAATTGCGGCGGCAGCGCGCGATGGTATGCACCAGCTCGATCGGCCCGGGCGCCACCAACATGGTCACCGCCGCCGCGCTGGCCCACGTCAATCGCCTCCCGGTGCTGTTCCTGCCCGGCGACGTTTACGCGAGTCGGCGACCGGATCCGGTGCTGCAACAGATCGAAGCGTTTGCCGACGCCACGGTGTCGGCGAACGACTGCTTCCGTCCGGTGTCGCGCTATTTCGATCGCATCCAGCGCCCGGAACAATTGCTCGATGCCTTGCCGCGGGCGATGGCGGTGCTGCGCGACCCGGCTGCCTGCGGCCCGGCAACGCTGGCGTTCTGCCAGGACGTGCAGGCCGAAGCCTTCGACTACCCGCTCGCGTTCTTCGAACCGAGTGCGTGGCCGTTGCGGCGCACGCCTGCCGATGCCACCGAACTGGAAGCGCTGGTCGTAGCCATCCGCCACGCGCGCAGGCCATTGCTGGTGGCCGGTGGTGGCGTGGCCTATGCGCAGGCCGAAGTGGCACTGGCGGCGCTGGCCGAGTCCACCGGACTGCCGGTTGCCGAGACCCAGGCCGGCAAGGGCGCACTGCACTGGAACCATCCGTGCAACCTCGGTGCGATCGGCGTCACCGGCTCCAGTGCCGCCAATGCGGCGGCGCAGGCGGCGGACCTGGTGATCGGTATCGGTACGCGCCTGCAGGATTTCACCACCGGGTCGCGCAGCCTGTTCGCGCAGGCGCGCCTGTTCCAGGTCAACGTGCAGGCGAGCGACGCGCACAAGCACGGCGCGCAGCCGGTGGTCGGCGATGCGCGCCTGGTGCTGGAAGCCTTGCGCAAGCGCCTGGACGATTGGCGCGTGCCGCCCGAAGCGCAGCGCGAGGACGGCGCGGCGATCGCGGCCTGGCATGCCGCGGTGGACGCGGCGGTCGCAGGCGATCCCGGGACGACACTGCCCAGCGACGCGCAGGTCATCGGCGCGGTGCAGGCGGCCATGCCGGAGGACGCGGTGGTGGTCGCGGCCGCGGGCGGATTGCCGGGCGAACTGCACAAGCTTTGGCGCACCTCGCAACCGGGCGGCTATCACGTCGAGTACGGCTATTCGTGCATGGGCTATGAAATCGCCGGCGCACTGGGCGCGAAGATGGCTGCGCCCACCCGCGAAGTCGTCGCCATGCTCGGCGACGGCAGCTACCTGATGCTGAACTCCGAGCTCGCCATCTCGGTGATGCTCGGCCACAAGATCATCGTGGTACTGCTCGACAACCGCGGTTTCGGCTGCATTGACCGCCTGCAGCACGCCACCGGCGGCGCCGGGTTCAACAACCTGCTCGCCGATAGCCGCCACGCGGCGCTGCCCGAGATCGACTTCGCCGCACATGCACGCAGCCTCGGCGCCGAAGCGGAACAGGTCGACACCCTGGGCGAGCTCGGCGCCGCGCTCGCACGTGCCCGCGCCTCGAGCCGCAGCCATGTGGTGGTGATCCGCACCGATCCGCGCGCCAGCACCGGCGCGGGTGGCGCCTGGTGGGACGTGGCCGTGCCGGAAGTGTCGGGCCGCCCGGAAGTCACCAGCGCACGCCGCGCCTACGAAACCCGCCTGCGCAAACGCGAGGAGCCACGATGAGCATCCGCTTCGGGGTCAGCCCGATCGCCTGGAGCAACGACGACATGCCCGAGCTCGGCGGCAATACGCCGCTGGACGACATCCTGCGCGATGCGCACGAGGTCGGTTTCAAGGGCATCGAACTTGGCGGCCGCTTCCCGCGCGACCCCGCGGCGCTGCGCGCGTTGCTGGCCCGGCACGAGCTCGACCTGGTCGGCGGCTGGTACAGCGGCGCGCTGCTGGCGCATGACGCGGACGCGGAGATCGCTGCGCTGCAGGAGCACCTGTCGCTGCTCGAAGCACTGGGCAGCAAGGTGTTCGTGTTCGCCGAGGTGCATCGGTCGGTGCATGGCAACCGCACCATCCCGATGTCGGGCACGCCGCACCTGCAAGCCGATGCATGGCAGCAGTTCGGCGAACGACTGACCCGGGTCGCCGACCATGTTGCCGCTCGCGGCCTGCGTTTCGCCTACCACCACCACCTCGGCACGGTGGTGGAGGATGCGGCCGAGCTGCAGCGTTTCATCGACAACACCGGCCCGTCGGTCGGGCTGACCCTGGACAGCGGGCACGCGGCGCTGGGCGGGATCGACCCGCTGCAGGTGATCAGCGACCATCCGGGGCGGATTGCGCACGTGCATTGCAAGGACGTGCGCAGCGCGGTGTTCGCGCACGCGGCCGAACACCACGACAGTTTCCTCGACGGCGTCCTCGCCGGGATGTTCACCGTGCCCGGCGACGGCAACCTCGACTTCGACGCATTGATGGGGGGGTTGGCCGCGATCGGCTACGACGGCTGGATCGTGGTCGAGGCCGAGCAGGACCCGGCCAAAGCCGACCCGCGCACTTATGCCGCGCTCGGCCTTGAGACGTTGCGCGCCGCCGCGACCCGGGCGGGCCTGCAGTGAGCGATTCGCTGCGCGTCCGCCCGCATGCCCCCGACAGCGACGGCACCGTGCTCGAGGTGACCCCGGCCAGCGCGGGTTGGCACCATGTAGGCTTCCGCCTGGTGCGGCTCGACGCCGGGCAGCGACACGCCGCGTCCAGCAGCGACCGCGAAACCTGCCTGGTCCTGGTGGCCGGATGCGCCGACATCGAGGTGGGCGATCGTCGCTTCGATGCCGTCGGTGGCAGGGGCTCGCCCTTCGAGGATCGCGCGCCGGGAGCGGTGTACGTGCCCGCAGGCGTCGCGTGGACCGTCATTGCGCGCGACGCGGTGGAGCTTGCGGTGTGCAGTGCACCGGCGCAGGAAGGCGGCGAGCCACGTTTGATCGAAGCCGCGCGCATGTCGCGGGAAACCCGCGGCAGCGGGACCAACACCCGTTACGTGCGCAACATCCTGCCGGAGACGGAGCCGGCGCAAAGCCTGCTGGTGGTGGAAGTGATCACCCCGGGCGGGCACTGGTCCAGCTATCCGCCGCACAAGCACGATACCGCGCAGGCGGGTGTCGAGACCCAACTGGAAGAGACCTATTACCACCGCGTGCAGCCCCCGCAGGGTTTCGCGTTCCAGCGCGTGTACACCGACGACCGTTCGCTCGACGAGACCATCGCGGTGGAAGACGGCGACGTGGTGATGGTGCCGCGCGGGTACCACCCGGTCGGCGCGCCGCACGGCTACGACCTCTATTACCTCAACGTCATGGCCGGCCCGCGCCGGCAGTGGGCGTTCCGCAACGATCCGGCGCACGCGTGGATCGCGCGCCGGGACTGACACACGCGAAGCAGGAAACGACACCCATGCGCAGCATCGAACATTTCATCAATGGTCGCCGGATGGCCGGTGGCGACGGACGCCATGGCGATGTCTTCAACCCCAATGACGGCCAGGTCCAGGCCCAGGTCGCGTTCGCCGGCCAGGCGGAGCTGGATGAGGCGGTGCGCGGCGCCGCGGCAGCGCAGCCGGGATGGGCCGCGCTGAACCCGCAACGGCGGGCGCGCGTCCTGGTGCGCTTCGGGCAATTGCTCGAGGCGCACATGGACGAACTGGCCGCACTGCTGTCGAGCGAACACGGCAAGGTCCTGGCCGACGCGCGCGGTGACGTGCAGCGCGGACTGGAGGTCATCGAGTTCGCCAGCGGCATCCCGCACCTGCTCAAGGGCGAGTTCACGCCGGGCGCCGGGCCCGGCATCGATGTGTACTCGATGCGCCAGCCGCTGGGCGTGGTCGCCGGCATCACCCCGTTCAACTTCCCGGCGATGATCCCGATGTGGATGTTCGGGCCGGCAATCGCCAGCGGCAATGCCTTCATCCTCAAGCCGTCCGAACGCGATCCCTCGGTCCCGGTGCGGCTGGCCGAGCTGATGCTCGAGGCCGGGCTGCCGCCGGGCGTGCTCAATGTCGTGCATGGCGACAAGGACACGGTCGCGGCGATCCTGCGCCACCGCCAGATCAAGGCGGTGAGCTTCGTCGGCTCCTCGGCGATCGCCGAAGAGGTGTATGCCACCGGGGCGCGCCATGGCAAGCGGATGCAGGCGATGGGTGGCGCCAAGAACCACGGCATCGTGTTGCCCGACGCCGACCTCGACCAGGCGGTGGCGAGCATCATCGGCGCCGCCTACGGCTCGGCCGGTGAACGCTGCATGGCGTTGCCGGTGGTGGTGCCGGTCGGCGAAGCCACCGCGCAGGCGTTGCGCGGGAAGTTGCTTGCCGCGATTGCCGGGTTGCGCATCGGCGTCTCCACCGATCACGACGCGGACTATGGCCCGCTGATCAATGCCGCGCACAAGGCGCGGGTGGAAACCTGGATCCAGGCGGGCGTGGACGAGGGCGCGGAGCTGGTGGTCGACGGCCGCGGCTTCGAACTGCCCGGACACGAGGGCGGCTTCTTCCTCAAGCCGAGCCTGTTCGATCATGTCACGCCGGACATGACCACTTACCGCGAGGAGATCTTCGGTCCGGTGTTGCAGATCGTCCGCGCGCACAGTTTCGAAGAGGCGATCGCGTTGCCGACCCGGCACCAGTACGGCAACGGCGTGAGCATCTTCACCCGCGACGGCCATGCCGCGCGCGAGTTCGCCGAGCAGGTGGAAGTGGGCATGGTCGGGATCAACGTGCCGATCCCGGTTCCGGTCGGATACCACAGCTTCGGCGGCTGGAAGCGCTCCGGCTTCGGCGACCTCAACCAGTACGGCATGGACGGCGTGCGCTTCTTCACCCGCACCAAGACCGTCACCCAGCGCTGGCCCAGCAGTGGCGGCGTGGCCGACGCCAGCTTCCTCATGCCGACTTCGCACGCATGAACGGCCTCCTGCGCTACTTCGCCACCGGCGCCGATCGCCCGCTGATCGAAGACGCCGAGGAAGTCGCACGCCAGTATCGCCGTCACCGTTTCCGGGTGATGCTGGCCATCACCCTGGGCTACGGCCTGATCTATACCTGTCGCCTGGCGCTGGGCGTGGTCAAGAAGCCGTTGATCGACGGCGGCATCTTCACCCCGGCCGAACTCGGCACGATCGGGTCGGCGCTGTTCTATACCTATGCGCTGGGCAAGCTGACCAACGGCTTCCTGTCCGACCACGCCAACATGAAGCGCTTCCTCGCGGCGGCCTTCATGCTCACCGCGCTGTGCAACCTGGCGATGGGCTTCGCCACCACCCTGTGGCTGGCGGTGGTGTTGTGGGGCCTCAACGGCTGGTTCCAGAGTTTCGGCGCGCCCGGCGGCGTGGTGGCGATGACCGCCTGGTTCTCCAACCGCGAGCGCGGACGCGCCTACGGGGTGTGGAGCACGGCGCATTCGATCGGCGAGGGGCTGACCTTCCTGGTGGTCGGGTTCGCGGTCAGCGTGCTCGGATGGCGCTGGGGTTTCTGGGGGCCGGGCCTGATCGGGATCGCGACCGCGATCGGCTGCTACCTGCTGATCCAGGATCGTCCGCGCACGCTCGGCCTGCCCGAGGTCAACGACTGGAAGGGCGATCGCTACGAGGGTTCGAACAAGCCCAGGCTCACCTCGGTGCTGGCGCTGCAACTGTCGATCCTGAAGATCCCCGCGATCTGGATCCTGTGCCTGGCCAGTGCCACCACCTATATCACCCGCTACGCGATCAACTCGTGGGGCATCCTCTACCTGCAGGAAGCGCGCGGATTCTCGCTGCCCGCCGCCGGCACGCTGCTGATGACCAGCACGCTCGCGGGCATTGCCGGTGCGGTCGCGTTCGGCTTCATCTCGGACAAATGGTTCGGCGCACGCCGGCCGCCGGCCAACCTGCTGTTCGCGGTCATCGAACTGCTCGGCCTGGGCCTGTTCTTCTTCGGGCCCAATTCGACGCCGGTGCTGGTGGTGGCGATGCTGCTGTTCGGCATGGGGCTGACCGGCCTGGTGACGTCGCTGGGCGGATTGTTCGCCGTCGACATCGCGCCCAAGCGCGTCGCCGGTGCGGCGATGGGCGTGATCGGCATCTTCAGCTACACCGGCGCGGCGATCCAGGAGCAGGTGAGCGGTTCGCTGATCCAGCACGGCATGACGATGGTCGGCGACGACCGCGTCTACGACTTCGGCCCGGTGATCTGGTTCTGGATCGGATCGTCGGTGCTGTCCATGCTGCTGGCCGCCAGCCTGTGGCGCACCCGGCTCCAGGATTGAGGAACGACATGCTGCAACCCTCGCTCGAACTGACGGCGATGATCGCCGCGGCGCAGGCCGCAGGCAGCGGCCTGAAGCGTCATTTCGCCCAGCTTTCCGGACTCGGGATCCGGGCCAAGAGTGGCCCGGCCGACCTGGTGTCGATCGCCGACGAGGAAGCCGAGGCGACGGTACGCGGCCTGCTCGCCGTCGCGCAGCCAGGTTACGGATTCCTGGGCGAGGAGGGTGGCGTGCGCGCCGGTAGCGACGCGCACAACACCTGGATCGTCGATCCGCTCGACGGCACCACCAACTTCCTGTTCGGCGCACCGCTGTGGGGCGTCAACATCGCGCTGGCGCGCGAGGGCCGGGTGGTCGCTGCGGTGACCTACCTGCCGATGCTCGACGAGATGTACGTGGCCGAGGCCGGGCAGGGCAGCTGGCTCAACGGCCAGCGCATCCATGTGTCAGGTCGCGCTACGCTGGTCGAAGCAGTGCTGGGTTGCGGGATTCCGTTTGCGGGCAAGCCGGCGCAGGCGCGGTTCGCGCGCGAGATGGCCTTGCTCACGCCGCGCTGCGCCGGCATCCGCCGCACCGGTGCCTGCGCGGTGGACATGGCCTGGGTCGCCGCCGGCCGTTGGGACGCCTACTGGGAAAACGCGCTGTGCGCCTGGGACATGGCGCCGGGCACCTTGCTGGTGCAGGAAGCCGGCGGCATCGCCACCGCGGCCGACGGCAGCGTGCTGGATCCGTTCGGCACCAGCGTGCTCGTCAGCAACGGCGTAGTGCATGCGCCACTGCTCGAATTCCTGGACCAGGCAAGGGAGGAACCGGCATGAGGATTCCACGACGCGGCTTCCTGAAACTGGGCGGGCTCGGCGCCCTGCTGGCGGCGATGCCGCGCGCATTCGCCGAGGCATTGGGCTATCCGCGCGCGCTGCAGGGACCGATGATCGGCGCCCCCGGACCGAACCACGTCAACGTCTGGGTTCGGCCCAGCGGCCTGTTCGAGGTGGCGCTGGAAATCGCCACCGATCGCGAGTTCCGCAACCTCGTGCCTGTGCCGACGACGCAGGCGCGCCAGGCCGACGAGGGTTGCGTGGTGCTGCGCGCCGAAGGCCTGCAGCCGTCCACCGACTACTGGTACCGACTGCGCTACGCCGGCGTGCACGATCGTTACCAACCGCTTCCGTATCGCACCCGCACCGCGCCGGCGGGCCCGGCTGCGTTCCGGGTCGCCTTCGGTTCGTGTTGCCGGATCCAGTTCGACGCCGAACAGCCGATCTGGAACGTGGTGCGCAAGCTCGAGCCGGACTTCTTCATCTGGCTTGGCGACAACATCTATGGCGACAGCGACTGGGCAGACGGCCTGGTCGACCTGTACGCGCGCGGACGCAACGTCGAGCGGCTGGAACCGCTGCTGCGCTCGACCCCGCAGATCGCGACCTGGGACGACCACGACTTCGGCTACAACGATTCGGCCGGCAGCAACCCGTTCAAGGTCGATTCGCTGCGGATCTTCCGCAGCTTCTGGGCCAATCCGTCCTACGGCGAAGCCGACAATCCGGGTGTCTACTTCCGCCAGCAGTACGGCGGCGTCGACTTCTTCGTGCTCGACGGCCGTTACCACCGCTCGCCGACGACCCAGGTCGATGACGCGAACAAGACCATGCTCGGCGCGCGGCAGAAAGCGTGGCTCAAGCGCGAGCTCAAGGCCAGTACCGCACCGTTCAAGATCATGGCGATCGGCGGCGGCTGGTCGGCCGCGGAGAACGAGGACGGCGGCGACTCGTGGGGCGTATTCCTCACCGAGCGCAACGAGATCTTCGACTTCATCCGCGACGAAGGCATCGAGGGCGTGGTGTGCATTTCCGGCGATTCGCACATGGGCGAGCTGAACTGCATTCCATGGTCGTCGCGTGGTGGCTACGACATCTACGACCTGTGCTCCTCGCCGCTGGCGCAGATGCCGGCCAGCAAGAACACCCGGCAGGCGCCCGAGGTGCGGGTGCGCGATACCTGGACGCGCTCGGTCAACGTCGGCCTGTTGCAGTTCGACCTCACCGGCGACACGCCGCGGCTGACCTACACCCTGCACGACGTGATGGGCGAACCGGTCTGGGAGCCGCTGGAGCTGACGCCCGACGACCTGCGCAATGGCGTGCGCACCTGGGACCGCAAGGCCGACCCGAAGGAAGTGGAGCGGCTGGAGCGCTTCCGCGCCGGCAAGGGCTATTACGGTTTCGATCCGCCCGAGGGCTGGCCTAACCACCCGTACTACGACGGATCGTCACGCTGATCGTGCCGGGCGTGCGCCGCTGGCGCAGCGTGTACTCGTCGATGTTGCCGGTGGCGCGGGTCCCGGCATAGTCCACGCGCGATTCCTCGAAGTCGCGCCCGAACAGGTCGGTGAGTTCCGCGCGCAGGCGCCAGTGGGTGCCGAGTCGCTTCTCGGCGAACAGCGTCCAGCCCGCGTCTTCGGATTCGCGGGTGATGCGGTCGTAGCGGTACTCGGTCTCGCGCTCGGCGATGTGTTCCACCTCCACGCCCCAGTGCATGCGCAACGCCGGCAACTCCTGGCTCAGTTCGACTTCGCCTTCGAACGGCTGTTCGCCGGAAATCCGGCGGCGCGCGCCGGTGACCGGGTCGGTCACCGCGCTGTCGCGCCACAGCGCGGTGGCCCGCAAGCGCGCGCCGCGCAGGCCGAGGCCTTGCAGCGACAACGCCAGGTCGGCAGCCAGGGTGTCGCGACGGCCGTCGCCGATGTTGCCGGGCGCGTCGAACAGTTCGTCTCCGTCGATCACCAGCACCCGATCGACCACGCCGTCGATGCGCTCATGGGTCCAGTCGAGGGTGAGCGCGGTGTCGGCGCCGAAGCGATGTTCCCAGCCGAGCACCGCGCGCCAGCTGCGTTCGGGACGCAATTCGGCGTTGCCGGCGCTGACCGTGCCGCTTTCCAGCGATGCCGAGGCGACGAAGTCCTCGAACTCGAGCTGGCCCACTTCGCGCGACACCGCCAGGCGCCATTCATCGGCGTCGCCGGGCGTCCAGCGCAAGGCGACCCGCGGTTTCGGATAGACGAAGCTGCGCGAACGATCGTGCCCGTCCGGAATCGATTGCGAGAGTACCGACCGCTCCAGGCGCAGGCCCGCTTCCAGTGCCCATGCCGGTCGCGGCTGCCAGGCAAGACCGAAAGCAGCTTGCGCACGCTGCTCCTCGACCCGCACCCGCGAGCCGGGCAGCGCGACTTCGACACCGTCCTCCTCGAGCCGGGCGTCGCCCTGCAGGAAGTTCGCGGCGGCCTCCAGCGAGGCATTGAACGACAGCGTGTCGCTGCGCGTGTGCGCCAGGTCGATCCGGCCGATGGTCTCGCCGCTGTCGGCGTAGGCGCGGAACCGCTCCTGCTCGCCGTCCTCGACGGCATCCTCGGATTCCTCCAGTCGCGCGCGCTGGCGCGTTGCCATCGCGTCGAGGCGCGTACGCGCGCCCAGGTCGCGGCTGTAGCGCGCGCCGAACTCGGATTCGCGAACCTCCTCATCCTCGGCGATGCGTTCGCCGGCACCGATCAAGGTATCCACGCGCGCGCGCTCGCCGCGCAACGCCGCATTGAGCGCAAGCTGCCCGGCAGCGAACGGCTGCTGCCAGGCGGCCGTCGCCGAACGCTTGCGCTTGGTCGTACGGGTGCTCCAATCCAGGTGTTCGGCGTCGGCAGCCTCCGCTTCGCGCCCCAGGATCGCGCCGTCGCCGGTGTCGTCGTCGAGTTCGGGTTCCTGTGCGAACGCCAGCTCCAGGCGGCGATCATCGCGGCGACGCGTGTACTGGAGCGTGGCCTGCGGTGCCGACCATCCGTCGGTGGAGGCCACCAGCCCGGTTTCGATCGTGCTCGTGGTTTGTGCTTCGTGGCGCAGCACGATGTTGGCGAGCACCGCATAGCCGCCCATGTCGATGCCGGGCGCGCCGGCGCGGATCAGCTCGATCCGTTCCACTGCGCTGGCCGGGATCCGCTGCAACTGCTCCGAGGTTTCCTCGCGTTTGCTGGTTGGCCTGGCGCCATCGACCAGCACGTTGCCCGCGGCGCCGGAATAGCCGCGTACGTCGGCGTCGGCCTCGATCAGGGTGAAGCCCGGCACCCGCTCCAGCATGTCACCGGCATTGGCCGGTGCGGCGTCGCGGAAGTATTCGGCAAGGAAGACTTCCGGTGCGGCCGCCGCGGATGACGACTGCGCTTGCGCCGGCATTGCATTGACCAGTGCCACGCAAGCCAGCACCAGCCAGGCGAGCCGGCTCGTCGGTTGATCGTAAACGCGCATTCCCCGTCCTTTCCCTGGCCACTGGCAGCCACGCTATGCTGGCCTTGCTGACACCGCGCGATCGGCTGCTGTCAGGTCGTTGTCAGGCAGCCGTCCGCATCCTCTGGCCCATGGACATGACCAAGCTGATTCGTACCCATCGATACCTGCTGCCGTTGCTGCTGGTATTGGCCCCCGCCGTGGCGCAAGCCGGCGACGACGACCACGACCATGTCGAGGCGCGCGAACTGCTCCGTCGCGGCGAGATCCTGCCGTTGCCGCGGATCCTCGATGCGGCACGCGAGCGCGTTCCCGGCGACGTGATCGAGGTCGAACTCGAGCGCGAGGACGACGGTTGGGAGTACGAGGTCAAGGTCCTCACCGAAGCAGGGCGCGTGCGCAAGCTGTACATCGACGCGGGCACCGCGAAGGTGCTGAAGGTCAAGGACGACTGATGCGTTGCCTGGTGGCCGAGGACGAGCCGCATATCCGCGCCGACCTCGAGGTCGCATTGCAGGCGGCCGGATTCCTCGTCGACCAGGTCGGCGATGGCGATGCGGCGTGGTACCAGGGTGACGTCGAGGATTACGACGCGGTGGTGCTGGACCTCGGCTTGCCGCGCCTGGACGGGCTCAGCGTGTTGCGCCGCTGGCGCAAGGCCGGCCGTGCGTTCCCGGTGCTGATCGTGTCGGCGCGCGGCGACTGGACCGAAAAGGTCGAGGGCATCGAGGCCGGTGCCGACGACTACCTGGCCAAGCCTTTTCAGATGGGCGAGCTGGTAGCGCGGGTGCGCGCGCTGGTCCGCCGGGATGCCGGCAAGCTGTCGCCGCTGGTCGAGGCCGGCGCCTTGCGCCTGGATACGGTGCGGATGACGGCGACCCATGCCGGCGCGCCGGCACGGGTCTCGCCGCTGGAGTTCCGGTTGCTGGATTACCTGGCCCACCAGCCCGGACGCGCGGTTTCCGCCGGTGAACTCGCCGATCATCTTTACGGGACGTCCGACGGCAACGATGCCAATGCCATCGAGGCGATCGTCGCGCGCCTGCGCCGCAAGTTCGGCAGCGAACTGATCCGCACGCGGCGCGGCTTCGGCTACCTGCTGGGGGGCGAGTGAGCCGCCATTCGCTGCGCTGGCGGCTGCTGCTGGCGGCGGCGGCCGGCATCCTTGCCGCGCTGGCCATCGCGTGGGTATTCATGACGGTGCTGTTCGAGCGCCACCTGGAACGCAACCTCGAGGCGGAAATGACCCGCGACGCGCTCGGCCTGGTGTCGGGCCTGGCCTTCGACCCGCGCGGCCAGCTGCTGCTGGAAGCCGAGCCCAGCGATTCACGCCTGCGCAAGCCGGCCGGCGGCTATTACTGGCAAGTATCGACGGCGGCGGGCGTGCTGCGCTCGCGTTCGTTGTGGGACAGCGCGCTGGCAGTCCCGACCCGCGCCCCGGCCGATGCCTGGCGCTTGCGCCATGCCGGTGGACCGTTCGACCAGGCTGTTGCGATCCTGGAGCGCCAGGTCAGCGTGGATGCCGACCATCCGCCGGTGGTCGTGCAGTTCGCCCAGGACCAGGCGCCGCTTGCCGACGCACGTGCCGAGTTCGGACGCGAGCTGGCGCTGTTCCTCGCCGGCATGTGGCTGGTCCTGCTGCTGGCGGCCTGGTTGCAGGTGCGCGTCGGGTTGCAACCGCTGGACCGGATTCGCGGTGATCTCGAACGCCTGGCACGCAGCCCGGATGCGCGCTTGCCGGCGGCGCACCTGCGCGAAGTGCAGCCGCTGGTCGAAGCGATCAATGCGCTGGCCGAAGCGCGGCACGAGGACCTTGCCCACGCGCGTCGCCGCGCAGCCGACCTGGCGCACGGCCTGAAGACACCGCTGGCGGCGCTGTCGGCGCAAAGCCGGCGTGCGCGCGAAGCCGGGGCCGCGACCGCGGCCGACGGCATGGACCAGGCGATTGCCGCAATGGCACGGGTGGTCGAGGGCGAACTCGCGCGCGCACGGGTGCAGCGGTTGGGCGGGATGCAGGCCGGCACCGTGGACGTGCTTGCGGTGGTCGAGCGCCTGGCCAACGTGCTCGAACACACGGAGAAGGGCGAAACCCTGGCCTTCGCGATCGAGGTACCCACCGGGCTCGGCCTGCCGGTCGGCGAGGAACCGCTGGCGGAGATCCTCGGGGCACTGATGGAGAACGCGGTGCGCCACGCTACGCGCCAGGTACGAGTGTCGGCCGCCGGGGGATCGGAGCGGATCTGCCTGCTGGTCGAGGACGACGGCGCCGGGATGCCGGCGGCGCAGGCCGAGGCGGTACTGGCGGGCAATGCGCCCGTCGACGTGTCGCCGCATGGCAGCGGCCTGGGACTGCAGATCGTGCGCGACCTGGTGCGCGCCAGCGGCGGCGCGCTGGCACTGGAAGCCTCGTCGCTGGGCGGCTTGCGGGTGGAGCTGGAGTGGCGCGCCTGGAGGGATTCGAACCCCCGACCAATGGCTTCGGAAGCCACTACTCTATCCGGCTGAGCTACAGGCGCGTGTTGCGGATTCTCGCATGTTGCTACGCTGGCGTGCCATGAACGACCCCGACTTCAAGCAACGACTGCGCCTGTACTGGCAGCTGGTCCGCGGCGACCGGCCGATCGGCTGGCTGCTGTTGCTGTGGCCGACCTGGTGGGGCCTGTGGCTGGCGGCGGGCGGCGTGCCGCCGCTGTGGCCGCTGGTGGTTTTCAGTCTCGGCGTGTGGCTGACCCGCTCGGCCGGCTGCGTGATCAACGACTACGCCGACCGCTGGCTGGACCACGAGGTCGAGCGCACCCGCGGACGCCCGCTGGCCACCGGCGCGGTCTCCGGGCGCGAAGCGCTGGCGGTGTTCGCGGTGCTGATGCTGGTCGCGTTCGCCCTGGTGCTGACCCTGAACCGGCTGACCATCTACATGAGCTTTGCCGGCGTGGTGCTCGCCGCCAGCTATCCCTA
>JAKFDF010000197.1:0-52469 GCA_036676275.1 Lysobacter sp. | reverse complement strand
GATGCCCAGCGCGGTCACCACCAGCAGCAGCACGCACACGATCACCAGCATCCACATCATCGCGCGGTCCTGGCGGTAATAGTCGCCCCGCATCTCCTGCAGCGTCTGTTGCTCCAGCACGATCCGGTTGGGGCCGTTGCGCTGCAGCGCGTCGACCGCGGCCTTGAGCGTCTCGGCGCGGCGCTCCGGCGCCACCCGCAGCAGGTAGTTGCCGCCGACGGTGTACGGCACCCAGATCGGCAGGATGGTGGAGTAGTAGTACGCATCGGCGCCGCCCTGCTCGCCCGGGCGCGCCATCCTGTCGACCACGCCGACCACGCGGGTTCCGGTGTCGCCCCAGCTGTAGAAGGTCTTGCCGAGCGGATCCTGCCCCGGCCACAGCTTGTCGGCGATGTCCCTGGTGATCACGGCCACCGGGATTACCGGCGTCGATCCGGGCGCGTTCGCGGCCTCCCAGTCGACCAGCTCGTCGGCGTTGAAGTAGCGGCCCGCGACCAGCTTCAGCCCCAACGTTTCCGGCAGCTTCTCGTCGCCCATGTAGATCGTCGAAGTCAGGCTGGAGTGGGTCTGGTCGGGTTGCAGGTTGACGCCGCTGTTCCACGAGCCGCCGCCGAACAGCACCTGGTTGGTGACGCTCGCCGAGCGGACCCCGGGCAGCGCGCGCAGCGCGGCCAGGTCGCCGCGGGTCAGCGCGCTGGCGTTGTCGTCGGTGCCGATGCCGGTGATCTGGATGCGCACGATCTCGTCGTCGGCCATGCCGCTGGGGCGATTGATGCGATCGATGCGTCCGCCGATCAGGAACAGGGCGTTGCAGATGATCGCGCAGCTCAGCGCGATCTCGAGCACGATCAGCGCGGCGGCGGTCTTGTGCCGGCGCAGGGTGGAAAGGATGGGGCGCAGTTCCATGGGTAGTCTCCGGTAGAGAGGCGCTTACTGCGACTTGAGCTGGATCGCCGGCGCGACCTGGCAGGCCTGCCACGCGGGCACGAGGCCGGCAAGCACGCTGGCGACGATCGCGATCGCGAAGGTGGCGGCCAGCATCGGCAGGTCGAGGTGGACCAGGTCGGAGAAGCCGGTGGGCTGCTGGCGCACGGCCCACAGCCCGAGCTGGGCGAGGCCGAGTCCGAGGATGCCCCCGGCCAGCCCGACCGTGCCGGCCTCGACCAGGCACTGCGCGAAGATCGCGCGGCGCGAGGCGCCGAGCGCGCGGCGCACGCCGATTTCGCTGGAGCGGCGCAGGAACTTCGCCAGCAGCAGGCCGACGGTGTTGAGCAGGCACACCAGCAGGAAGCCGAACGCCAGCCACACCTGCATGCGGACGTCGCCGGGGACCACGCGCTGGTAGTCGAGCCACTCCATCACGCTGCGCAGGCGCACGTTGGTGGGGCGCTGGTAGCGGCCGGCGGCGCGTTGCTGGTCGGAGTAGTTGCCCAGGTACTGGCGGTACGCGGCAGCCTTGCCGGCGTCGCCGAGTTCCACCCAGTACTGGATCCAGGTGCAGGGGGCGTTGACGCCGGTGTTGCCCTCGGGGTCGTCGCTGTTGCTGCCGTCGCTCCAGCAATTCATGCTGCCGTTGCGGTCCATCTTCAGGTCGCGGGAGGTGGAGAACGGCACGAATGCCTGCTCGACCTCGCCGTAGCGGCTGTTGTTGAGGTCGTAGAACTTCGGCGCCGGCCGCCAGTCGCCGAGCACGCCGGCGACTCGGAAGTCGTTCTGGTTCAGGCGCACGACCTCGCCGACGCTGTCGGCGCCGCCGAACAGCTTGTCGTTGAGCGCCTTCGACAGCACCACCACGCGGTCGCGGGCGGCGTCCTGGGCGGCGGTCCAGCCGCTGCCGTACACGAACGGCGTGTCGAACATCGGGAAGAAGTCGGCGCTGGTGTAGCGCGCGTCGGCGTAGAACGGATCCATGCCGGCCTTCCGCGGCTCGATGCCGACGCTGCCGCCGGTCATCATCGCCTGGCGGTCGCCCTTCTTCTGCCGCAGCAGTTCCTCGGCGTCGTAGCGGGTGACCTGGTCGTCGGGCTCCTCGCCCGCGGTGTAGCCGTCCATGCTGGACGCATCCAGCTGCACGTGGAACAGCCGGCCGCTCTTCTGCGGGATCGGGTCGCCGGAGAGCACGTGGAAGATCGTCAGCGTGGTCATGCTGGCGCCGATCCCCAGCGCGATCGCCAGCACCATCAGCGCGGTCAGCACCTTGTTGCGGCGGAAGCTGCGCAACGCGAGGTCGAAGTAGTAGGCGAACATCGGCGTCTCCTCAGCCCTGGGCCTCGGCCAGCGCGGCCGAGGCGAGGCGGGCCAGGCTGGGCTCCACGCTGACGTCGGTGGCCATGCCGTCGACGATGTGCACGTTGCGTTGCGCGCGCGCGGCCAGTTCCGGGTCGTGGGTGACCATGACGATGGTGGTGCCCTTGGCGTTGATGTCCTCGAGCAGTTCCAGCACCCCGCGCGCCATCTGCGAGTCGAGGTTGCCGGTGGGTTCGTCGGCGAGCAGCAGGCGCGGGGTTCCGGCGAGCGCGCGCGCGATCGCGGCGCGCTGCTGCTGGCCGCCCGAGAGCTCGGCCGGGAAGTGCTTCATCCGCGAGGCAAGGCCGACCTGGCCCAGCGCTTCCTCGATCCGGCGCCTGCGCTCGGCGCCCGCCATGCCGCGATAACGCAGCGGCACGTCGCAGTTGTCGAACAGGTTCAGGTCCGGGATCAGGTTGAAGCTCTGGAAGATGAAGCCGATCTTGTGGTTGCGCAGCTTGCTGCGGGCGTCGTCGGAGAGGCCGCGCACGTCGACGCCGTCGAGCCGGTATTCGCCGCCGGTGAAGGTTTCCAGCAGGCCGGCGATGTTGAGGAAGGTGGTCTTGCCCGAGCCCGAAGGGCCGGTGACCGCGACGAACTCGCCCTCGCGCACGTGCAGGTCGAGCGCGCGCAGCGCGTGGGTTTCGACGAGTTCGGTGCGGTAGACCTTGCTGACCTGGTGCATCTGGAGCATGGGGAGTCCTCGTTTCGTGGGGTTTCGTATGGCCGGGAATCAGTGGATGGTCACGCGTTGGGCATCGCCGAACAGGTCGCTGCCGGAGACCACGATGCGGTCGCCTTCCTTGACCCCGTCGAGGATCTCGACCGCGCCCAGGCTGCTGGCGCCGGTGCGGATCGGGCGCTTGACCGCGCTGTCGCCGTCCATGACGTAGGCGCTGCCGCCGCCTTGTTCCAGGAACGGGCCGCGGTCGACCATCAGCACGTTGCGACGGGTGTCCAGCAGGATCCGCGCCGACAGCCGCTGGTTCTGGCGCAGGCCCGGCGGCTGCCCGTCCTTGAAGCGCAGGCGCGCGACGACTTCGCCGTTGACCACTTCCGGCGACACCGCCGAGACCGCGCCGGGGAACGGCTGGCCGTTGCCGCTGGTGAGCTGCGCCGGCATGCCGATGGCCAGGTCGCGGGCGAAGCTCTCCGGCACCTTGATCTCGACCTCGAATTTCGACAGGTCGACCACGCCCAGCACCGGCGCATTGGCGGCGACGTTGGCGCGCTGCGCGACCTGCACCTGGCCGACCTGGCCATCGAACGGCGCGCGCAGGGTCAACGCGTCGACCTGGCGCTGCATCTCGGCGACGACCGCGCGCTGGCGGTCGGCGAGCAGCTTCTTGTTGCGGGTGTCGAGCCCGGCGCCACGGCCCTGCAGGCCGTAGTCCTCGCGCGCGTGGGCGAGGCCGATATCGGCCTTCTTGAGTTCGTCCTGCGCGCGCGCGACCTCGATCTGCGGCACCGCGCCGCCGGCGAAGCCGCGCTGGTTGCGTTCCAGGTCGCGCAACGCCGCCTGGCGTTCGATCTGCGCCTGGTCGAGCAGCTTGCGCGCGGTCGAGCGCGTCAGCTGCGCGTCGAGCGCCGCGCGGCTGGCCTCGGCCTCGACGCTGGCCAGGGTCGCTTCTTCCTGCGCCAGCCGGCTGCGCAGCTCGGGGCTGTCGATCTCGGCCAGCGCCTGGCCTTTCCTGACGACATCGCCGGCGACGACATGCAGGGTCACCGTGCCGCCGGCGATCGCGTACAGGGTCGGGCTGTTGGCGGCGATCACCCGGCCCTCGGCGGAGATGTCGCGCACCAGGTCGCCGCGCTTGACCTCGGCGATGCGGACCCGCGCGGCATCGATCGAGCGGCTGCCCGCGCTCCAGCCCGACAGCAGCCAGGCCGCCAGCAACAGCAGCGCAAGGCCGATGCCGCCGGCGAGCAGCCAGCCACGGCGCTTGCGCGCACCATGCGACGCGGGGGTGGCGACCGGGCGGTCCTGGGCGGAAGTGTCGCGGATGCTCATGCAGCAACGGGCTCGACGTGGGTCTGTCCTGTTCCAAAGCATGTCGCGTGCCAATCGCCAAATGGCTGATCCGGAAAGGAAAAATTCCTGGCGACGGTGTCCGGCGGACGCCGGCGGGATGTCCGCCGGACAGCCGAACGCGGGGGCCAGCAGCTACACTGGTGCATCCCCTCGGAGCTTCCTGCCATGTGCGGCATCGTCGGCGCGATCGCGGATCGCGATGTGGTCCCGGTCCTGATCGAAGGCCTGAAGCGGCTCGAATACCGCGGTTACGACTCGGCCGGCATCGCGGTGGTCGAAAACGACGCGGTCCGCCGCGTGCGCCGCACCGGCCGGGTCGCGGAAATGGAGGCGGCCGCGCTGGCCGAGGGCTTCCACGCGCAGCTGGGGATCGGCCATACCCGTTGGGCCACCCACGGCGGCGTCACCGAATCCAACGCGCATCCGCACATCAGCCACGGCGTGGCGCTGGTGCACAACGGCATCATCGAGAACCACGAGGCGCAGCGCGAACGCCTGCGCGCGCTGGGTTATGTCTTCGAGTCGCAGACCGATACCGAAGTCATCGCCCACCTGATCCACCACCACCTCAAGCAGGGCGACGACCTGCTGCACGCGCTGCAGCGCACCGTCGGCGAACTGCATGGCGCCTATGCACTTGCGGTGGTCAGCCGCAAGGAGCCCGGCCGCATGGTGGCCGCGCGCATGGGCTGCCCGCTGCTGGTCGGCCTGGGCGAGGGCGAGAACTTCGTCGCCTCCGACGTGTCGGCGATCGTGTCCTCCACGCGCCGGGTGATCTTCCTCGAGGAGGGCGATACCGCCGACCTCACCCGCGACGCGGTGCGGGTGTTCGACGCCGGTGGCGCGCAGGTGCAGCGCGAAGTGCACGTTTCGGACGTGTCGCTGGCCTCGCTGGAACTCGGCCCGTACCGCCACTTCATGCAGAAGGAGATCCACGAGCAGCCGCGCGCGATCGCCGACACCATCGAGGCGCTGATCGACAACGGCGCATTCACCCCGTCGCTGTTCGGCGCCGGCGCCGAAGAGGTGCTGCGCGACATCGAGGCGGTGCAGATCCTGGCCTGCGGCACCAGCTATTACGCCGGCCTGACCGCGCGTTACTGGATCGAGGCGCTGGCCGGGATCCCGTGCGCGGTCGACATCGCCAGCGAATACCGCTACCGCAGCGTGGTCGCCAACCCGAAGCAGCTGGTCGTCACCATTTCGCAGTCGGGCGAAACGCTCGACACGATGGAGGCGCTCAAGTACGCCAAGTCGCTCGGGCAGCACAGGACGCTGGCGATCTGCAACGTGCCCGAGAGCGCGATTCCCCGGGCCAGCGCCCTGGTGCATTACACCCGTGCCGGCGCCGAGATCGGCGTCGCCTCGACCAAGGCCTTCACCACGCAGCTGGTCGCGCTGTTCACGCTGGCGGCGACGCTGGCCAAGCTGCGCGGCCGCCTGCCCGGCGCCGAGGAAGCCGGACTGGTCGATGCCCTGCGCCACCTGCCGGGCAGCGTGCAGCACGCGCTCAACCTGGAGCCGCAGATCGTCGCCTGGGCCGAGCGCTTCGCGCCGAAGGAACATGCGTTGTTCCTCGGCCGCGGCGTGCACTACCCGATCGCGCTGGAAGGCGCGCTCAAGCTCAAGGAAATCTCCTACATCCACGCCGAGGCGTATCCGGCCGGCGAACTCAAGCACGGCCCGCTGGCGCTGGTCGATGCCGACATGCCGGTGGTGGTGATCGCGCCCAACGACAGCCTGCTGGAAAAGGTGAAGTCCAACATCCAGGAAGTGCGCGCGCGCGGCGGCCAGATGTACGTGTTCGCCGACGCCGACAGCCGCTTCGGCGAATCCGAGCAGGTCAACGTGATCCGCACCCCGCGCCACGTCGGCATCCTGTCGCCGATCGTGCACACCATCCCGGTGCAGTTGCTCGCGTACCACACCGCGCTGGCGCGCGGCACCGATGTCGACAAGCCAAGGAATTTGGCGAAATCGGTGACGGTGGAATAAGTTCCAACGGGATAGTGCAAATCGCCGTTCGAAGCAACTCCGTGGCGTGGAATAAGAAAAAGCCCGGCAGATTCCGGGCTTTTTTATGGTGTGCGGAATCTTCTGCAGGGAAGCCGATGGCCCGCCCTTCGCGGGACACGCCGTGAATACATCCTTGTAGGCTCTGCGGCGGCATCCATGCCGCCGACGGTCCCGCGAAGGGCGGGCCACCGGCTTCTGCAAAGTTGGCCGGCGCCTGTAAAAAAATCCACCCGAAGAAACGAACCTCCAAGCTCGCGAAGTTGCCGCCCGGCGGGCCGGGGGTGGCGGAGAGCAGGCCATGGATGGCCTGCGCCCCGACTTGAAGACACGACGTCGTCAGGAGGGCGCAGCCACCCCCGGCCCGCCGGGCGGCAACTTCTTCCGAAGCTCGAATCTTTTTGTTGCGCGGGAAGCGAGCGCTTTACGTGCCCGGCGCCCAGCGCAGCGTGAGGCTGAACTCGCGGCCGGGCTGGTTGTAGTACGCGGCGGTTTCGTAATCGCGGTCGAAGGCATTGCGCATGCTGGCCTGCAACGACCAGTCGGAGGCGAAGGCGAGTTCCACGCGCAGGTCCAGCGTGGCGTATCCACCCAGGCGCAGGGTGTTGGCGACGTCGTCATGGCGCGCGCCCTCGGCGACCCAGCTGGCGCCGATGCGCCAGTCGCCGAAGCGGCGATCCGCATCCACGCGCGCGGTCCGGCGCGCGCGCCGCGGCAGCAGCTTGTCGATGTTGGCGTCGCTGCGGTTGCGCGGGTCGAGCAGGCTGGCCTGCGCCGACAGCTCCCAACCGGCGAGCGTCGCGCCCGCGACCAGTTCGGCGCCGCGGATGCGCGCGCGGTCGATGTTGTTGGCCTGGAAGCGGTTCGGGTCGTACACGATCAGGTCGTCGATCGCGGTCTGGAAGGCGTTGAATTGCCAGTGCCAGGCATCGCGATGCTGCGCGACGCCGAGTTCGGCGCTGCGCGAGGTTTCCGGGCGCAGGCCGGGGTTGCCGAAGAACGGGTAGTACAGTTCGTTGAAGGTCGGCGCCTTGAACGCACTGCCGTAGCTGGCGCTGAAACGCAGGCCGTGCGAAGCGTCCATGCCCCAGGCCAGGCTGCCGGTGTCGTGGCCGCCGAACTGGTCGTTGTCGTCGTGGCGCAGCGCCGCCTGCAGGTCGTGGCGGCCGAAGCGCCCCTGGTACTGCGCGAACCCGGCGCGGTTGCCGCGATCGGCGTCGAAGCTCGCGAACGGGCCATCGATGCCCGCGCGATCGCGCGACCAGTCGGCGCCCAGCGTCAGCAGCTGGCCGGCGGCGAGGCCGAGGTCGCCCTGCAGCGTGGCGCTGTCGCGCGTACTCTCGAAGCGGTCGCTGAAGGCATGGCCGAGATGGTTGTCCGAGGCGTCGAGGTTGCGCCCGGCGACCAGTTGCAGCGCGAACCGGTCGCTTGCGGCGTAGCGCAGCTTGCCGCCGACCACCTGCTGGGTGGTGTCGGAGTTGTCGGGCAGGCCCCACGCCGGATCGGCGTCGTAGGCGTTGTGGCCTTCGCTGCGCAGGACATGGGCGTCGGCGGTCCATGCGTCGGCGATCTCGATGCCGCCGCGCAGCGACAACGCGTTGTTTTCGTAGCCGTCGCGGTCCGGGTCCGGGTTGTCCATGCCGCAACCGGCGTAGAACGGCGCGCCGATGCCGCGGCAGGCGTTGATGCCGTCGCTGGACTGGTGCGTGTAATCGACGCCGACCCAGCCGCGCGCGCCGCCGATGTCGACGCCGGCGCCGGCTTCGCGCAGGCCATGGCTGCCGGCGCCCAGGCGCAGGCGCGGATGCACGCCGTCGCGCTTGCGCCGGGTGAACACCTGGACCACGCCGCCGATCGCCTCGCTGCCGTACAGGCTCGAACGCGGGCCACGCACGATCTCGATGCTCTCGATCAGCTCCAGCGGCAGGTCCTGCAGCGACGCCAGCCCCGAGGTCGCCGAACCGATGCGCACGCCGTCGACCAGGAACAGAGTGTGGTCGGACTCGGTGCCGCGCAGGAAAAGCGTGGAGATCTTGCCGAGTCCGCCCTGGTTGACCAGGTTGACGCCGGCGCGGCCGCGCAGCAGTTCCGGCAGCGAGCGTGCCTGGCTACGTTCGATCTGTTCGCGGTCGATGACTTCCACCGCGGCCAGCGACTGGTCGGCGGTGGTCGCGGTCCGGGTCGCGGTGACCACGACCTGGTCGAGGTCGGTGGCTTGCCCTTGTGCGTTTGCGGTGGGAATCGCGGCCAGGGCGAAGGTCACGGCCACGGAAATTTGACGCAGTTGCGTTTGCATGCAGGAAAGCTCCATCGCGCACACCCGCGCGCGCTGAGTTGGCGGGAGTCGCGGCACGCAGGAGGCGGAAGCGAGGGGCCGGGACACTGCATGCGTGCGCGTGCGTCGGCATCGCCGCCGCAACGCCCTCCGCGTCGCAACCAGTCTGCTCCAAGGCCGGTCTCCGGACTCGCGAGCGGCAATGGCGTCACCATTACCGGCCGCGGCGCCTTCCCGTGCATGTTGCACAGTGGCGGATGCCGTGGCCTTGTCTCGCTTACCGTTGCGGGGGCAGTGCCGGAATGGACGCGCATGCGGCAATCGCTGCTGGCGTCGTCACCGGCTTCCCGTTTCAACCCGTGGGCGGAACGCCGCCGGGTCACCTCGAAGCGCGTGCAGTCTATGCCAGCGCGGAGGCGGGCGCAAAACGTTTCAGTCCTGCGCCGGTTCCGGTTCGTCGATGTCGCCGTGCGCAGTCACCGGATCTTCGCTCGCCATCATCGTGAACGTCACCGGCCCGGCGGCCGGGCGGCCGCGCGGCGGCGGCAGCAGTGCGATCGCGGCTTCCGCGGCGGCCACCAGCTCGGTGCGGCGCGCATCGGGCACTTCCTGCCAATGGCAGTCGAGCAGCGCGCCTTCCAGCGCGTAGAGCAGGTTGAGGCTGGGTTTGAAGCCGGCGCGCTTGACCCGCATGAACGCCTCGACGGTACCGGCGGAGACCAGGTCCGCGCGCGTGCGCAGGCCGACCTGGCGCAGCCACGCCGCCGACTTCGGGCCGATGTTGCGCAGCTTTTCCGGTGTGTTCATGCCAGCGTGTCCTCGAACGCCCGGGCGATCGCCTCGAGGCCATGCTGGTCTTCAACGTCAAACCGCGCAGGTTTCGGACTATCGAGGTCGAGCACGCCGACCAGAGTGCCGTCCGCCATGGACAGCGGCACCACCAGTTCCGACCGCGACGCCGAATCGCAGGCGATGTGGCCGGGAAAGGCGTTGACGTCGGCCACCCGCTGGGTCTGGCGGCTGCTCGCGGCGGCGCCGCAGACGCCCTTGTCGAGCGGGATGCGGATGCAGGCCGGCAGGCCCTGGAACGGGCCGACCACCAGTTCCGTGCCATCGAACAGGTAGAAGCCGCACCAGTTGAGGTCGGGCAACGCGTGCCATAGCAGCGCCGACAGGTTCGCGGCATTGGCGATGCGATCGCGTTCGCCGTGCATCAGCGCGCGTGCCTGCGCCAGCAGTTGCGCGTATTGCTCCGGCTTGCTGCCGGACAGGGCGGTGGCCTGGAAAGTCATCGTTTGATTGTAGCGCGCATGCGCCGCGCACCCGGGCTGCGCCGCAATCCCGTGGCCGCATTACCATATGCCCATGCAGCAGGCCGAAACCGCAGGAAGGGACCGTGGCCGCGAGCTCGCACGCATCGCGGCGTCAATTGCCGCTTTCGCGGCGACGTCCGGCCATGCCATTGCCCGTGCGCGATACCTTCCCGGAGGCGCGCAGGGCGCGGCGGCATGACCGCCGGTCCGTTCCCGCGCGGGATGTTCGTCACCGGCACCGATACCGGCATCGGCAAGACCCTTGCCAGCTGCACCCTGCTGCATGCGCTGCGCGCACGCGGGCTGCGCGCCGTGGGCATGAAGCCGTTGGCCAGTGGCTGCGAGGCCACGCAGGAAGGACTGCGCAACGAGGATGCGCTGGCGTTGCAGGCGGCCAGCGATCCGCGGCCCGGCTACGAGGACGTCAATCCCTATGCGTTGCCGTTGCCGCTGGCTCCCGAACTGGCCGCGCGCGAGGCCGGGATCGCAGTGGCGCTGGCGCCGATGCTGTCCGCGCATGCGCGGCTGTCGGTGCAAGCCGACGTGGTGGTGGTCGAGGGCGTCGGCGGCTGGATGGCGCCGCTGGCCGGCGACCTGATGCAGGCCGACCTGGTGCGGGCGCTCGACCTGCCGGTGGTGCTGGTGGTCGGCCTGCGCCTGGGCTGCCTCAACCACGCGTACCTGAGCGCGCGCGCGATCCAGGCGGACGGTTGCCGGCTGGCTGGCTGGATCGGCACCGGCATCGACCCGGCGATGGCCTGCATCGATGCCAACCGGGCGCTGCTCGCGGCGCGGCTCCCGGCGCCCTGCCTGGGCTGGCTGCCCTGGCAGGCGGCGCCCGATCCGGTCGCGCTGGTGCCCGGCCTGGCGACAGGTTTGCGTCTCATCGCTTGAGCCGGTGCACGGCGATCCTGTCGGCGCAACACGACTTCCGGCACGTCCACCGAAATCGGCCAATGCTAGACTGCCGAGTATAGGAATCCCCTTCCACGAGGTTTGCGCATGCGCCGTCCCCTGGTTGTGCTTGTCCTGTCGATCGCGCTGCTGGCGATCGCCGGCTGTTCCAAGGATGAAGCTGCGGGCGGCCCTCCGGGCGGGGCGATGCCGCCGCCGGAAGTCGGCGTGGTGGTGATGCACCCGGCCACGGTGCCGATCGGCAAGGACCTGGTCGGCCGGCTGGCGGCCTTCCGCAGTGCCGACGTCCGCGCCCGGGTGCCGGGCGTGCTGCAGCGCCGCCTGTACGAGGAAGGCAGCGACGTGCGCAAGGGCCAGGTGCTGTTCCGGATCGACCCGGCGCCACTGCAGGCCGCGGCGGCGCAGGCCAGGGGCGCGCTGGCGCAGGCGCAGGCCAGCGCCGCCAATGCGCAGGCCGCGGCGCAGCGCGCGCGCGGGCTGATCGAGGGCAAGTTCATTTCCCGCTCCGACTACGACAACGCCATCGCCGCCGAGCGCAGCGCCGCCGCCGCGGTCCAGGCCGCGCGGGCCGCGGTGCAGGCCGCCGACATCAACCTCGGTTACGCCACCGTGCGCGCGCCGATCAGCGGCCGCGCCGGCAAGCAGCAGGTCACCGAAGGCGCGCTGGTCGGGCAGGGCGACGCGACCCTGCTGACCACGGTCGACCAGCTCGACCCGATGTACATCGATTTCTCGCTGAGCGTGGGCGAACTGGCGCAGGTGCGCCAGCGCGGCGCGTCGCGCGCCGACGCGAGCGTGCAGGTGCTGCTGCCGGACGGCACGCCCTACCCGCACCGCGGCGAGCTGGATTTTTCCGGCGACGTGGTCGATCCGGCCACCGGCGCGGTGCAGTTGCGGGCGCGCGTCGCCAACCCCGAAGGCAGGCTGCTGCCGGGCACCTTCGTGACCCTGAAGGCGGTGCTGGGCGAGGAGCGCGACGCGTTCCTGGTGCCGCAGGTCGCGGTCCAGCGCGACGCCCAGGGCGCCTACGTGCTGGTGGTCGGCAAGGACGGCAAGGTCGCACGCAAGGATATCGCCACCGAACGCGCGCAGGGCGCCGACTGGGTGGTGCATGCAGGCGTGGCCGAGGGCGACCAGGTGATCGTTTCCGGCCTGCAGCGCGCGATCCCGGGCCAGCCGGCGAAGGCCGCGCCGGTGCCGGCTGCCGGGCAGGCACCGGCGCCGCAGGATGCGGCCGCGGCCGCGGCCAAGGGCTGACCGGCCATGTCGCGCTTCTTCATCAACCACCCGGTCTTCGCCTGGGTGATCGCGATCCTGATCGTGCTCGCCGGCGTGCTCGCGATCCGCGGCATGGGCGTGGAGTCCTATCCCAACATCGCGCCGCCGCAGGTGACGGTGAGCGCCAACTATCCGGGCGCGAGCGCCGAGACCACCGAGGGCGCGGTGACCCAGGTGATCGAGCAGCAGCTCACCGGCATCGACAACCTCGAGTACTTCAGCTCCTCGTCCAGCGCCAGCGGCGGCGCCTCGATCACGCTCACCTTCCGCCCCGGCACCGATCCCGACATCGCCCAGGTCCAGGTGCAGAACAAGGTCGCGCTGGCGACCCCGCGGCTGCCCAGCGAAGTCACCCAGCAGGGCGTGGTGGTGGCCAAGGCCAACTCCGGCTTCCTGATGGTGGTGGCGCTGCGTTCGGCCAATCCGGCGTACGACAAGAACGCGTTGTCGGACCTGATCGCCGCGCGCGTGCTGGACCAGATCGCGCGCCTGCCCGGCGTCGGCAACACCCAGCTGTTCGGCGGCGAGTACGCCATGAACATCTGGCTCGACCCGGACAAGCTGCGCGCGTTCGGCCTGTCGGCCAGCGATGCGCTCGATGCCGTGCGCGGGCAGAACGTGCAGTTCGCGGCCGGCAAGGTCGGCTCGGAGCCGTCGCCGGAAGGCACCGCGTTCACCGCCACGGTGACCGCGGAAGGACGCTTCAGCACCGCCGCGCAGTTCGCCGACATCATCCTGCGCGCCAATGCCGATGGCAGCGCGGTGCGGTTGAAGGATGTCGCCCGGGTCGAGAAGGGCGCCTCGGCCTACGGTTTCGACCTGCGCTGGAGCGGCGCCCCCGCGGCCGGCTTCGCGGTGCAACTGGCGCCCGGCGCCAACGCGCTCGGCGTGGCCGAAGCGGTGCGCGCGCGCATGGAGGAACTGCAATCGACCTTCCCGGAGGGCGTGACCTGGTTCGCGCCCTACGACAGCTCGACCTTCGTCCAGGTCTCGATCGTCGAAGTGGTGAAGACGCTGGCCGAGGCGTTCGTGCTGGTGTTCCTGGTGATCCTGCTGTTCCTGCAGAACATCCGCGCGACCCTGATCCCGACCCTGGTGATCCCGATCGCGCTGCTCGGCACGTTCCTGGGCCTGTGGATGTTCGACTTCACCATCAACCAGCTGACCCTGTTCGGCGTGGTGCTCGCGATCGGCATCGTGGTCGACGACGCGATCGTGGTGATCGAGAACGTCGAACGGATCATGACCGAGGAGAAGCTGTCGCCCAAGGACGCCACGATCAAGGCGATGAAGCAGATCAGCGGCGCGGTGGTCGCGATCACGGTGGTGCTGGCGGCGGTGTTCGTGCCCAGCGCGTTCCAGGGCGGCAGCGCCGGCGAGATCTACAAGCAGTTCGCGATCACCATCGCGCTGGCGATGGCGTTCTCCGCGTTCCTCGCGCTCGGGTTCACCCCGGCGCTGTGCGCGACGCTGCTCAAGCCCACCGAGGACCACCACCGCGAGAACTTCATCTTCCGCGGCTTCAACCGCATCTACGGCAAGGTCAGCGGCAATTACGGGCGCCACATCGCCAGCGCAGTGACGCATGCGCCGCGCTGGATGATCGTGTTCGCGCTGCTGGCGCTGCTCGGTGGATTCCTGTTCACGCGCCTGCCCGGCAGCTTCCTGCCGGAGGAGGACCAGGGGTACGCGCTGGCGATCGTGCAGCTGCCGCCCGGGGCCGCGCTGGAGCGCACCAAGAAGGTGTTCGAGCAGGTGCGCGGCACGCTGGAGAAGCAGGAAGGCTACGAAGGGATGATGCAGGTGGCCGGCTTCAGCTTCGTCGGCCAGGGCGAGAACGTCGGCATGGCGTTCGTGAAGCTCAAGCCCTGGGACGAGCGCAAGGTCACCGCGGCGGAATTCATCCAGGGCGCCAACATGGCGCTGTACGGGATCCGCGACGCGCAGATCTTCGTGATCAACCTGCCCACGGTGAACGGCCTCGGCGCGTTCGGCGGCTTCGACATGTACCTGCAGGACCGCGGCGGCAAGGGCCGCGAGGCGCTGGGCCAGGCGCTCGGGCAACTGCTCGGCAAGGCATCCCAGAACCCGGCGCTGACCGCGGTGCGCCCGAACACGCTGGCCGACGCGCCGCAACTCAAGCTCGATGTCGACCGCACCCAGGCGCAGGCGATGGGCCTGTCGGTGGGCGACATCTACCGCGCGATCCAGCTGATGCTGGCGCCGGTCTACGTCAACGACTTCGTCGATGCCGGCCGGGTCAAGCGCGTGACCATGCAGGCCGACACCGGTTTCCGCAACGGCGCCGAATCGCTGGCGCATTTCTACACGCCCAGCCCGAACGCGGTCGACCCGCGCACCGGCACGCCGCAGATGGTGCCGCTGGCGAACCTGGTGAAGGCGCACTGGGTGGTCGCGCCGCCCTCGCTGACCCGCTACAACGGCTACGCCGCGGTGGAAGTGGTCGGTTCGCAGGCGCCGGGCCACAGCTCCGGCGAAGCGATGGGGGCGATGCAGCGGATCGTCGAGGACGACCTGCCGGAAGGCTTCGGCTACGACTGGACGGGCCAGTCGTTCCAGGAAATCCTGTCCGGCAACCAGGCGCCGGCGCTGATGGCGCTGTCGATCCTGGTGGTGTTCCTGTGCCTGGCGGCGCTTTACGAGAGCTGGTCGGTGCCGGTGTCGGTGCTGCTGGTGGTGCCGCTGGGCGTGCTCGGCGCGGTCGTGTTCACCCTGCTGCGCGGTTTGCCCAACGACATCTTCTTCAAGATCGGCCTGATCACGGTCATTGGCCTTGCGGCGAAGAACGCGATCCTGATCATCGAGTTCGCGCTCGCCGAACGTGCGCACGGCAAGTCGTTGCGCCAGGGCGTGATCGAGGCGGCCAAGCTGCGCTTGCGCCCGATCCTGATGACCTCGCTGGCGTTCATCCTCGGCGTCACCCCGCTTGCAATCTCCAGCGGCGCCGGCGCCAACGCCCGGCACGCGATCGGCACCGGCGTGATCGGCGGCATGTTGTTCGCCACCTTCCTCGGCCTGCTGCTGATCCCGGTGTTCTACGTCGTGGTGCGGCGCCTGCTGGGCGACAAGCTCGACGTCGCGCCGGGCGTGGACGAACCTGCGCAGCCGGCCGGATAGGCAGACCAATGCGTTCCCCGGCGCGCGACGGCGCGCCGGAGACGCCGCCGGCGCAAGTCGCTGGATGGCGCCCCCTTTGAATGGCGCGCCCAAGAAGGATCTTCACGGATCCGGAGAAGACTCCTGCGTGATTGCCTGTTCGCTTGCGACTTGACAGGCCCCGACGTGGCCGCCAGCGCTTCGGGGCGAAGTAAAGGAGGAGGCCGCAGGCCGGGGGGCATTTGCCCCGAAGCGCTGGCGGCCACGTCGGGACGTCGGATTGCAGGCTTGCCGAAAAGCTGAAGCTCTTCGCCTTGCTTGTACCACCGCTGCGAAGGCCGCAACGGCGGGTGCGGAGGCCCTTGGGTGCGAAGTAAAGGAGGAGGCGTCGGCCAACGGCCGGCGCCGGGGGACATTCGCATCCAAGGGACTCCGTACCCGGCGCCCTGCGGATGTCAGCATCCGAGGGCCTGCCAGCCGAAGACATGGCGCTACCCCGCATTCGGGCGCAGACCAAAAAAAACCCGGCAGCGCGAGCTGCCGGGCCTTCGTCAACGCGGGGAGGTTGGCCCGCAAGGTCGGAAATTCCGGCCTTGTCGAGTCCAACGCGGTTACTTGGCCTTGGCGGCCTTGACCACCTTCTCCACGTCGGCCTTGGCCTGCGCGGTGGCGGCTTCGAACTGGCCCTTGGCCAGCTGGGCGATCGCTTCGTTGGCCTTCAGGGTGCGGCCCAGGACTTCCTGGCCGGTGCTGACGGCGCGTTCGACGTTCTCGCGGGCAACCTGCACGCCCTTCGGCCACACGGCCTTGAGGCCGTCGGCATCGCGCACTTCGGCCAGCTCGCCCCAGAAGGCGAAGGTGGCGTTGACGCTCTGCTCGATGGTGGCCAGCTGCAGGCCGAACACTTCGCCGGCATTGGCCAGGGCAAGGCGGTTGGCCTGGGTGGCGTTGTCGGCGAACTGGCGGGTCGCGGCGGCGAACTGCTCGTTGATCTGGTACATGGCGGGCTCCTGCGATGTCCGGCAGGGATTGCCGGTTTTGTGCGATGCAGCATACCTCTGGATTTGCTGCAATGCAACATCCAACCTGAACCGGTTGCCATCGCGCCCCGGGAGGACGTTCCGGGTCCCGGCCGGTGCCTGGAAAGCCTTCCGGGAGCTGCCGCGGACCCTACTGCCGGGGCACGCAGCCGAGCGCGACGAGGACGCCGTGCAGCGCCGGTTGTTGCATCAGCCACGGCGCGGCGATCACCACCAATCCCGCGAACAACACCAGCAAGCCGGCTGCGATCCGCCAGTTGCCGCGCTGCAGGCGCTGGCCCAGGCGTGCTCCCGACCAGGTCAGCGGCAGCATCAGCGGCAGGGTGCCGAGGCCGAAGGCGGCCATGGTCAGCGCGCCGTTGCGTGCGTCGGCCTGCAACCAGGCGGCGGCCAGCAAGGTGGTGCTCAGTCCGCAGGGCATCCAGCCCCACAGCATGCCCAGGGCGATGCGCTTGCCGCTGCTGTCGCTGGCCAGCAGCAGGCGCCGTTGCAATGGACGCAACCATTGCCACAGCCGCGCGCCCGTGGTGGCGCTGAAACCCAGGTGGCTGCCGAGCCCGAGCAGGCGCAGGGCGGCGACCACCAGCACCAGGCCGACCGCGGCACGCAATGCCCAGGCCAACCATTGGATCCGTGCGAGGTCCAGCAGGCCGTGGCCGATGCCGCCGACGATCGCGCCGGCCAGCGTGTAGCCGAGGATGCGGCCGAGGTTGGGTTGCAGCGCGCGCCACCAGCCGCCGCCCGGCGACAGTGCCGAGAACCCGGTGGCGATGCCGCCGCACATCGCCGCGCAATGCGCGCCGCCGAGCAGGCCCGTGAGCCAGGCCGCGCCGAGTGTCAGCCAGTCAATCGGCATCCGCGTGCCCCGGTGGCGGGTCCGGTGCCTGCAGCGGCCGGTCGTGTTCGTCCTCGCGCAGGATGTCGAGCGCGGGCGTGTCGAGGTCGTCGAACTGGCCGCGGCGCACCGCCCACACGAACACCCAGATCGCCACCCCGATCAGCACCAGGCTCAGCGGGATCAGCAGCAGCAGGATGTTCATCGTGCACGCATCCGCGCCAGGCGCAGGGAATTGGCGGTGACCACCAGCGAGGATAGCGCCATCCCCAGCGCCGCCAGCCACGGGGTCACCAGCCCCGCGGCGGCCAGCGGCAGCGCCAGCAGGTTGTAGGCGGTTGCCCAGCCCAGGTTCTGGCGCACGATCCGCCGGGTGCGGCGCGCCACCGCGATCGCATCGGGCACGCGCATCAGCGAACGTCCGCCCAGCACCAGGTCGGCGGCGCGTTGCGCCAGCGCCGCGCCATCGCCGATCGCCAGCGATACGTCGGCGCCGGCCAGCACCGGCGCATCGTTGAGGCCGTCGCCGACCATCGCCACCACGCGCCCGTCCGCCTGCAACGCGCGCGCATAGGCCAGCTTGTCGGTCGGCGATTGGCGCGCGTGGGCGTGGTCGATGCCAAGCTCCGCGGCGAAGCGCCGGACCGCCGCATCGCCGTCGCCGCTGGAAAGGTGCACGATCAAACCCTCCTGGCGCAGCGCGGCAATCGCGGCCCGCGCATCCTGGCGTTCGCCTTCGGCCACGGTGAAGCGGGCCCGGCCGCGTGCGCCGCCCAGCCATAATCCGCCGTCGTCGGCGACACCGGCCGCGAACCCGGCTTGGCCGAGCCGCCAGTGTTCGCCTTCGACCATGCCCTCGATGCCCTGTCCGGCGACCGCGCGCAAGCTGGTGGCTACCGGCGCATCGTCCGCCGCGTCCACGAAGGCCAGGGCCAGCGGGTGGCCGCTGTCGCGCTCCAGCGCCATGGCGATCCGCAATGCCTGTGCGGCGTCGAGGCCTTGGAGCCGGTCCACCGACTGCAGCCGGGGGCGGCCGTCGCCAAGCGTCCCGGTCTTGTCGAACACCACGTCGGTCGCGTTGGCCAGCCGTTCCAGCGCCTCGGGCTGCACCGCCAGCACCCCCAGTCGCGCCAGTGCGCCATGCGCGGCGGCGAGCGCCGCGGGTACCGCCAGCGACAGCGCGCACGGACAGCTGATCACCAGCAAGGCGAGGGTGACCTCGAAGGCGCGCGCCGGATCGTGCAGGCGCCAGCCGAAGTACACCAGCAACGCCGCCACCGCCAGGCCGGCGACGAACCGGCTGGCGATGCGCTCGCTGCTGCGCGCCAGTGCCGGGCGGTGCGCCTGCGCCTGCTCCACCAGCCGCACCAGTTGCGCCAGCCGCGTGTCGCTGCCCACGCCCGTCACCCGCAACCGCGCGGCGTGTTCACGACAGGCGGTGCCGGCGTAGACCGGGTCCCCGGCGCGCTTGCGCACGGCACTGGATTCGCCGGTGAGCAGCGCTTCCTCGAAGCGCGCCTCGCCATCGAGCAGCACGCCGTCGGCGGGCACCGGTTCGCCGACCGCGACGCAGGCGATGTCGCCGACCGCGATCGCGCTCACCGGCACCGATTCGCGGCTGCCGTCGCTGCGCTCGCGCGTGGCGAACGCCGGCCGCGCCCGCGCCAGCGCATCGACCTGGGCACTGGCGATGCCGCGCGCGCGCTGCTCGAGCTGGCGCGCGACCAGCAACAGGAACACGAACATCACCGCGGCGTCGTACCACACGTGTTCGCTGCCGCGCACGGTGCCGGCCACGCTGGCGAAGTAGGCGAGCAGCGTGGAACCGGCGACCAGCGTGTCCATGCCCGGGCGGCGCAGCCGCAGCTCGCGCCAAGCGCCGGCGATGAACGGCCAGCCGGCCCAGAACACCACCGGCGTCGACACCATGAAGGTGATCCAGCGGAAGAAGTCGCGGGTCGGCAGCGGCATCTCGCCGCGCGTGTCCAGGTACAGCGCCTCGGCGAACATCATCGCCTGCATCGCGCCAAGCCCGGCCAGGCCGATCCGCAGCAGCGCGCGGTTGCGCTCGCGGCGACGCTCGCGTTCGCGCGCCTCGCCCGCGGCCAGGTAGGGCCGGTAGCCCAGCGCGGCCAGCCGCGCGAGCAGTCGCGACAACGGCGCGCGTTGCGGGTCCCAGGCGATGCGGATGCGGCCGGTGACCGCATTGGCGCTGGTTTCCAGCACGGCGGGGTCGCGCTGCAGGGCACGGTCGATCAGCCAGGCGCAGGCGGCGCAATGCATGCCGTCGCTGAGCACGGTGATCTCGCGCCCGCGGGTGCCGCCGAGCATGACCTCGCGCGCGTGGCCGGCCAGCAGTTCCTCGCGATCCCACGCGGCCAGGTCCGGGCTGTCGGTGCCGACCCGGGATGCCGGCTGGCTGCGCAGGCGGTAGTAGTCGTCGAGCCGCGCATCGCGGATCCACTGCGCGGCGGCGGCGCAGCCGCTGCAGCAGAACTCGCGTAGCTCGCCGTCGAGCACCACGCGCGCGGGCGGTTCCGGCAGCGCTTCGCCGCAGTGGAAGCAGCCCGGCGCGGGCATGGTTACGGCGCCTGCAGCGCCGGCGCCACGCGTGCCGCGAGCTGTGCCTTCGGCAGGCGGCCGCGCAGGCGCCAGCGGCCGTCGCCCGGCGCCAGTTGCAGGTTCCAGTCGTGGCTGCCGTCGACCCGTGCCCGGGCTTCCCAACCCGTGTCGGACGGCTGCAGCTCGAGCACCTGGTCGTCGGCCTCGCGTACCGGGTGATGCAATGCCAGCTGCAGGGGCGCGCCACGGTCGAACGTGCCGGTGACCGGGACCGCCTGGACCACGCCGCGCTTGGCGTCGATGCGCACGATCGCGCTCAGCTGGCGCTGTTGCGCCGCCGCATCCGGGCCCAGGTCGCCGACCTGGGCGCCGGCGGTGCGTTGCACCTGGTCGGGTATCGCGTCGCTGGCGCCGTCGCCGGCGACGATCAACATCACCACGCTGCCGGCGACCGCCGCGGCGACCAGCGCGACCACCAGCCACACGATCGGCTGGCGCCAGGGCGAGGAACCGGCGCTGCCGGGAACATCGTGCTTGCTGTCCATCACATCGGTCCGAAGAAATTGCTGTCGACGGTGTCGCTGGCGCTGCCGTCATCGGCCTCGATCACGAAGCGCAGCGGCTGGCGCCCGCGCAGCGTGCCCGGCGCGGAGACTTCCAGCGGCAGCGACAGCACCTGCTGCGCGTCGGCGCGCACCGGCAGGCGCGGTCCGCCGCGCAACCGCAGGCCGGCGACCGGGGTCTCGATGCGCACGGTGTAGGCCTGCGCGCGGTCGGTCTTGTTGACCAGTTTCAGGGTGTAGCCGTTGTCGATCCCGGTGGCGGTCTCGCGGTAGAGGGCATTGCGGTCGCGCAGCACGTCGGCGATCAGCGGGCTGCGCGCGGCGATGCCCCAGGAAAAGCCCGCGACCAGCACCAGCAGCAGCGCGCCGTACACCAGGATCCGCGGCCGCGCGACCCGGGTCGGCTTGCCGTCGATCGCGTTCTGGGTGGAATAGCGGATCAGGCCGTGTTCGTAGCCCATCTTGTCCATCACGTCGTCGCAGGCGTCGATGCAGGCGCCGCAGGCGATGCACTCGTATTGCAGGCCGTTGCGGATGTCGATGCCGACCGGGCACACCTGCACGCACATGGTGCAGTCGATGCAGTCTCCCAGTTCCTCGAAGGCGAATTTCGGCAGCGGCTGCGCATCGTCGCCGACGTCGCCGAGCACGATCGTGCCGGCCGCCTGCAGCCGGTTCTGCGCGGCGCTGGGATGGCGGCTGGCGCGGAACACGTAGTCGTAGGCGGTGCGCGGGTCGAGCAGGCCGCGCGCGCGCGCCAGCACCGAGGGCAGGCCGCGCTTGCGCGGGCCGCGCGGTTCGCCGCGCATCGGGTCGTAGGCGATCAGCAGGGTGTCGCGGTCGAACATCGCGCTCTGGAAGCGCGCGTACGGGCACATGTACTTGCACACCTGTTCGCGCAGGAAGCCGGCATTGCCGAGCGTGGCACCGGCGTAGAACAGCACCCAGAAGGTTTCCCATCCATTCCACGCAAACGGCCACGCGCGCGCGCCGAGGTCGGTGATCGGGGTGAAGAAGCCGACGAAGGTGAAGCCGGTCCACAACGAGAAGGCGATCCACAGGACGTGCTTGCCGCCCTTGCGCACAAGCTTCTCGCGGGTCCAGGGGCCGGCGTCGAGCTTCATCCGCTTCTGGCGGTCGCCCTCGGTCCAGCGCTCCATCCACAGGAACACTTCGGTCCACACCGTCTGCGGGCAGGCGTAGCCGCACCACAGCCGCCCCGCCAGCGCGGTGACGAAGAACAGGGTCAGGGCCAGGATGATCAGCAGCAGCGCCAGCAGGCTGAAATCCTGCGGCCAGAACGTCAGCCCGAAGACGTGGAACTTGCGCGCCGGCAGGTCGAACAGCACCGCCTGGCGGCCATCCCACCTGAGCCACGGGAACACGTAGTACATGCCCAGCAGCCAGAACACCGCGAGCTTGCGCAGCCGGTCGAAGCGCCCGGACACGTCGCGCGGGTAGACCTTGCGCTCGCTGACGTACAGCGAGTCGCCGCCTGGGTCGCCAGACGGCCCCAGCAGGTCGATGTCGATGGGTTTGCTCACTGCGCCTTGCTACCGGGAAACGGGTCCGTTGAAGCGGCTCGAGGGCCGCAGCAGGATCCAGGTGAAGAGGCTGGACGACGCCGTCGCCAGCCAGAAGGTGAAGAAGCCGATCGTGTAGCCGACGCCGCGGGTCATCGCCAGGTGCGGGAAGGTCAGGTCGCGCAGTTCCAGCGGGTCGACGAAGGCGAAGAACACCATCGTCGCCACCCCGGCGGCGAAGAAACTCGGCCACAGGATCGCGCCGACCCGCTGCACCAGCGGGCGCGGCGGGTGGTCGAATTCCGGCGCGGGCAGGGTGCCGGGCATGGGCTACGGCGCGCCTTCGCCGGTGCTGGCGCCGGCAGCCGTGGCTGGCGGGTTGGACAGCGACCACACCCACGCCGCCACCAGCCGGCCGCGGGTTTCGCCGAGCAGTCCGCGGTGCGCCGGCATGCTGCCATGGCGGCCGTCGATGATCGTCTGGCGCAGCGCCTCGCGGCTGCTGCCGTACAACCAGTAGCCGTCGGTGAGGTCGGGCGCGCCCATCTCGGCATTGCCCTTGCCGTCGACGCCATGGCAGGCCACGCACACGCCGTCGTACAGCTGCTTGCCTTGCGCGGCCATGAAATTGTTGCGCATCCGCGCCGGGTCGCCGAGCGCGCGCACGTAGGCGACCACGTAGTCGACGGCGTTGTCGCCACCCATGCCGGTCAGCACCTGGCCCCACGGCGGCATCACGCCTTCGCGCCCGTCGAGCACGGTCTGCAGCACCCGTTCCGGGGTCCCGCCCCAATGCCAGATGTCGTCGGTGAGGTTGGGGTAACCGATCGCGCCCTGGGCCGAGGAACCATGGCAGGTGGCGCAGGTGTTGGCGAAGATCGAGCGCCCCAGCGCCAGCGCCTGCGGGTCCCTGGCGAGCACCGGCAACGGCTGGTCGCGGTACGGCCGGAAGGTTTCCTCCAGGCGCGCGTCGGCCGCGACCTTGTCCAAGGCGTGTTCGCCCTGCGAGGACCAGCCGCTGATCCCGGGATGGCTGCCGAGCCCGCCATACCAGAACAGGTAGCCGATCCCGAATGCGATCGCCAGGTAGAAGCCGTTGATCCACCAGCGCGGCATCGGCTTGTTGTATTCGGTGATGTCGCCATCCCAGTAATGGCTGGTGTCCTCCGGCTTCGGGTCGCCCGGGCGGCGCTTGGAGGTCCACCACAACAGCCAGGCGCAGCCCAGGATGTTGAATGCGGCCAGGGCGATGACGAACGCGGACCAGCCACTGCTCATGCCTGCGGCTCCCGCGCCGATGCGTCGACATCGGTTTCGGCCTCGTCCAGCGCCAGCCGCGCCGCGGCATCGAAGCGCGCGCGATGGCGCGGCTGCCACGACCACGCCCAGACGCCGAGGAACAGCAGCATCAGCAACAGGGTCAGGATTCCGGAGAGCATCTCAGTTCCCCCGCGGCGCGTGCTTGCCGAGGCCCTGCAGGTAGGCCACCACGGCGTCGAGTTCGGTCTTGCCGGAGACCGCGTCGGCCGCCTGCCTGATGTCGTCTTCGCTGTACGGATCGCCCAGCCGTCGCAGCGCGCGCATGTGCGCGGCGACCTGCACGCCGTCGAGCGCGGTTTCGGCCAGCCACGGGAACGCCGGCATGTTGGATTCCGGCACCACCGCGCGCGGATCGGTCAGGTGCACGCGGTGCCAGTCGTCGGAGTAACGGCCGCCGACCCGCGCCAGGTCCGGCCCGGTGCGCTTGGAGCCCCACTGGAACGGACGGTCGTACACCGACTCGCCGGCCATCGAATAATGGCCATAGCGTTCGGTCTCGAAGCGTAGCGTGCGCACCATCTGCGAATGGCAGCCGTAGCAGCCTTCGCGGACGTAGACATCGCGACCGGCCAGCTGCAATGCCGGGTATGGCCGGACTCCGGGCAGCGGCTTGATCGCCTCGGCCTGGAACATCAGCGGCACGATCTCGGCCAGGCCGCCGAGCGAGATCGCGACCGCGACCAGCACCGCCAGCAGGCCGATGTTCTTCTCGAGCTTCTCGTGTGCGATTCCCATGCGCGCGTCCTCAGGCCAGCGCTTCGGCGCTGTCGGGCGCCATCACCGGCACCGGTGCCGGATCCCGCGCCAACTGCGCGGTTTTCCACATGTGCCAGGCCATCAGGCACATCCCGGCCAGGATCAGCAGGCCGCCGAACAGGCGTCCCAGGTAATAGGGGTAGGTCGCCACCAGCGACTCGACGAAGCTGTAGGTCAGGGTGCCGTCGGCATTGGTGGCGCGCCACATCAGGCCCTGGGTGATGCCGGCGATCCACATCGAGACGATGTAGAACACCACGCCCAGCGTATGCAGCCAGAAATGCGCGTCGATCAGCTTGGTCGAATACATCGTCGACAGGCCGAACAGCCGCGGATACATCGAGTACAGCGAGCCGATCGAGATCATCGCCACCCAGCCCAGGGTGCCGGCATGGACGTGGCCGATGGTCCAGTCGGTGTAGTGGCTGAGCGAATTGACCGTCTTGATCGACAGCAGCGGCCCTTCGAAGGTCGCGATCATGTAGAAGCTGATCGCCACGATCAGGAATTTCAGGATCGGGTCGGTGCGCAGCTTGTGCCACACGCCGGACAGCGTGAGGATGCCGTTCATCGCGCCGCCCCACGACGGCACCAGCAGGATCACCGAGAACACCATGCCCAGCGACTGCGCCCAGTCCGGCAGCGCGGTGTAGTGCAGGTGGTGCGGGCCGGCCCACATGTAGATCGAGATCAGCGCCCAGAAGTGCACGATCGACAGCCGGTAGGAGTAGATCGGGCGCTGTGCCTGCTTGGGCACGAAGTAGTACATCATCGCCAGGTAGCCGACGGTCAGCAGGAACGCCACCGCGTTGTGGCCGTACCACCACTGCGCCATCGCGTCGACCGCGCCGCTGTACACCGGGTAGGACTTCCACATCCCGGCGGGGATCGCCAGGTTGTTGACGATGTGCAGCAGGCCCACGGCGATGATGTAGGCGCCGTAGAACCAGTTGGCGACGTAGATGTGCTTGACCCGGCGCCTGGCGATGGTGCCGAAGAACAGCCAGCCATAGGCCACCCAGACCACCGCGATCAGCAGGTCCAGCGGCCACTCCAGTTCGGCGTATTCCTTGCCCTGGGTCAGGCCCAGCGGCAGGGTGACCACCGCGCCGACCATCGCCGCCTGCCAGCCCCAGAACACGAATTGCGCCAGCCGGTCGGAGAGCAGGCGCACGTGGCAGGTACGCTGGACCACGTACAGGCTGGTGGCGAACAGCACCGAACCGCCGAACGCGAAGATCACGCCGTTGGTATGCAGCGGGCGCAGCCGGCCGTAGGTCAGCCACGGAGTGTCGAAATTGAGCGCCGGCCAATACAACTGGGCCGCGATCAGCACCCCGACCGCCATCCCGACGATGCCCCAGAAGACCGTGGCCGCGGCGAACTGGCGCACGACCTTGTCGTTGTAGTAACCGCGCGGCGCAGGCGCGGCGGCAGCGGCGGGCGCTGCCACGGAGGCATCGGAAACTGGCATGGGCAACCCCGGGTTGTACCCGATCATTTTGCCAGTCCCGGCTGCAGGATCATATGACCTGGATCAAACTCCGGCCCGCGCGCGCAGGCGTGATTCCGATTCAGCTCCCGCGGTAGCGGCAACCCGACGTGCAGGTCTCGTGGACCACGACCTCGCTGAGCAGCGGCAACGCCGGCTTCAGGCGTTCCCAGACCCAGATGGCCAGGCGTTCGCTGGTGGGATTCTCCAGCCCGGGCACGTCGTTGAGGTAGTGATGGTCCAGCTGTTCGTACAGGGGCCGGAATGCCGCCTTGATCTGCGCGAAGTCCATCACCCAGCCGCTGTGCTCGCCCGGTTCGCCGGCCACCCGCAGTTCGATCCGGAACGAATGCCCGTGCAGCCGCGCGCACTTGTGGCCCGCGGGCACGTTCGGCAGCCGGTGGGCGGCTTCGATGGTGAAGGTCTTGAAGATGTCCATCTGGACGCGGCGTGGTGGCTATGGGTGGACTCGAACCACCGACCCCAGCATTATGAGTGCTGTGCTCTAACCGGCTGAGCTACATAGCCTTTTGTGGGCCGCAGGGGGTTGCCATCGGCAATCCGGCCAGGACCGGGAAGTCCCGCGGCGAACCGCGAATTGTCCATGTCGCCGCGGTTGCCGTCAATTGCGGCCTGTCGTGCTTGTCGCGTCGCCGTGCGCGTGGCAGAGTCGAACGCAGTGCATTCTGGAGTCCGCATCGTGATCGATCCGGACGGTTACCGACCCAATGTCGGCATCGTGTTGATGCATCCGGATGGCCGGGTGTTCTGGGCCCGGCGCGTGCGCCGCGACGGTTGGCAGTTCCCGCAGGGCGGGATGAACACCGACGAGACGCCGCTGGAAGCCATGTACCGCGAGCTGGAGGAAGAGACCGGGCTGCGCCAGGAGCATGTCGCCGTGCTCGGGGCTACCCCGGGTTGGCTGCGCTACCGGCTCCCGCAGCGCGCGATCCGCCGCAACGACCACCTGGTCTGCATCGGCCAGAAGCAGGTCTGGTTCCTGCTGCAGTTCACCGGGGACGAGTCCGACCTGCGCCTGGACCTGACCGACAAGCCCGAGTTCGACCACTGGCGCTGGGTGGATTTCTGGTATCCCCTGCAGCACGTGGTGGTGTTCAAGCGCGGGGTCTATGCCAGCGCGCTGCGGCACCTGGCGCCGTTCGCGCGGCAGATCGCCGGGCAGCAGGCGATCCCGCCGGCCGCCTCGGAAGGCTGGTCGCGGCCGCGGCCGCGCTCATCGCGCGTGCGCGGACCGCTGGCGGGAACCGGCAAGCCGGCCGGGCCGGGCCGCCCCGGGCAGGGCTGAACGGGACGGACCGGAGCAGGCGGACCGCGGCCTGCGGATCGGTCAGTCGGGATTGACAATCATTCTCATTTGAGGGGAGAATCGCGATCGCCGATTCCCCTTCGCGAGCCGCCGTGTACGTCTGCCTCTGCAATGGTGTCACCGAGCGCGAGATCCGCGAGGTCGCGGCCGCCGGCTGCCGCACGCTCGCCGAGCTGACCATGCGTACCGGCTGCGGCGCCACCTGCGGCAGCTGCCTGGGGGTGGCTGCGCAGCTGCTCGAGGAGGTTCACGCCACGCTCGAGTTGCCGTTGCCGGTCTTGTCGCACGCCGCCTGACGGCAACCGGCCGGCCATCAGGCCCCGGGCTCCCCGCCTGCCGCCTGCCGTGGCGCGAATGCGGTCGATTCGCGTTCCGCCTTCGTTCCCGCCGCGGCGGTAGCATCCATCGACAGGCTTCAGGGAGCGCGGTCATGAAAGGCGACGCCAAGGTCATCGAGCACCTCAACAAGGCGCTGTACAACGAGCTGATCGCGATCAACCAGTATTTCCTGCACGCCAAGATGCTGAAGAACTGGGGCCTGAAGGAACTTGCCGAGCACGAGCACCACGAATCGATCGACGAGATGAAGCACGCCGACAAGTTGTCCGAGCGCATCCTGTTCCTCGACGGCCTGCCCAACTTCCAGAACCTGGGCAAGCTGCGCATCGGCGAAAACCCGCTGGAACTGCTGAAGGCGGACCTGGCGCTGGAGCTGGAGGCGTTACCGACGCTGAAGGACGCGATCGCCCATTGCGAGCAGGTCGGCGATTACGTCAGCCGCGACCTGTTCGCCGGGATCCTCGAATCCGAGGAAGAGCACATCGACTGGATCGAGACCCAGCTCGGGCTGATCGAACGCCTGGGCGAACAGAACTACCTGCTGGCCAAGATCGAGGACTGAGCGGCCGCGCGGGTTCCGGCGCCAGCCGCCCATCCAGGGGAGGCTGTCCGGGCGGCTCCGGGCGAGGACGCCCGCCGCTGCGCCGGGCCGGGAATTCAGGCCCGCGCCGCCACCGGTGCGCCGGCGCGCAATGCCTCGGCGACGCGGGCGTATTCGCCCGAGACCAGTGCCACGGCGATCACCGGCCGGTCCAGCTTGCGCATCCGTGCGCCGTGCTCCACCAGCTTGGCGGCGGCCGACAGCGTCATCGCGCCGAGGTTGGCGCTGGAGGATTTCAGCGAATGCGCGACTTCGCGCAGCACATCGAAATCCGCGACCAGCGCGGCGGCCTCGAGCTTGGCGATCAACGGCGGAGTGGTGTCGAGGAAGACGGCGATCAGCCGGTCGACCTCGTTGCCCAGTACCGCACGCAGTTCGTCCAGGACTTCCTGGTCGATGGACGCATCCGGGTCGCTGGCCAGCGGCGGGGAAGGGATGGCGGCAGGCGTCGTGACGTCCGCGGCGGGAGGCGGGTCGGCGCCCGGCATTGGCGTTTGCGCAGCGATCGCGGCTGCCGGCGCGGCCGCGGTGGGCGCCGCCGGGCGTGGCTGCCACCAGCGGTGCAGGCAACGTTCCAGTTCGGCGCGGGTGACCGGCTTGGCGAGGTAGTCGTCCATGCCGGCGTCGATGCATTTCTGGCGATCGCCGGCCATGGCGTTGGCGGTCATGGCGACGATCGGCAGGTGCTGGCCGTCCTGCGCGGCTTGCTCGCCCTCGCGCCAGCGGCGGGTGGCGCTGTAGCCGTCCATCACCGGCATCTGGCAGTCCATCAGCACCAGGTCGTAGCGCGATGCCTGCATCCGCAGCAGCGCGGCTTCGCCGTTGGAGGCGGTATCGCAATCAACGCCCAGCACCCCGAGCAGGCGCTGGCCGACCATCAGGTTGACCGGGTTGTCCTCGACCAGCAGGACGCGGGCGCTGGCCAGCGACCCCGGTGCCGATGTGGCGGCGGCCATGTCGGGCAGATGGCCGGGGCGGCCGTTCCCCTCCGCGGGCTTGCTGGTGAGGGCGGTGCGCAGGTCGGCATCGGGCCCGTTGCGCAGCAGCAGGGTGGCGCTGCGCCGCAGTTCATCGGGCACCGGGTCGTCGCCCTGCAGGCACACCAGGCGCACGTCGCCGTAGATGGCGTGGCGTTCCAGGTTGCGGTGCAGGGCCAGCGCGGTGTTGCGCATGCCGGCCAGGTCCGCCAGCACGATGCTGTAGGCCCAGGGCTCGCCCTGCGCGGCGGCGGCGCGCAGCCGGTCCAGCGCCTCGTGCGTGGTCTCCACCGCGGTCACGCGCAGGCCCCAGTTGGGCAACAGCATCGACAGCCGCAGCCGCAGCCGCGCGTCGGCGCTGAGCAGCAGCAGCCGGCCGCCGGCGAAATCGAGCTCGCGCGCGGGCATGTCGCCTTGCACCTTCAGCAGCGGGATGTCGAAGCGGAAGGTCGCGCCGCGCCCCGGTTCGGACTGCACCCCGATGCGCCCGCCCATCAGGTCGACGATCCGGCGGCAGATCGCCAGCCCCAGGCCGGTGCCGCCGTACAGGCGCGTGGTCGAGGCATCGGCCTGGCTGAAGGCCTGGAACAGCCGCGCCTGCGCTTCCGGCGCGATGCCGATGCCGGTGTCGCGGACCTCGAAGCGCAACTGGTGCTGGGCGGTGGATTCTCCGATGCGCGAGACGTTGACGGTGACCGAGCCGCGCTCGGTGAACTTGACCGCGTTGCTGATCAGGTTGCCCAGCACCTGGCGCAGGCGCACCGGGTCGCCGCGCACCGGAAGGCGCACCGATGGATCGATGTGCAGGTGCAGGCGCAGGCCCTTGGCCTCGGCCGGGCGCTCCATCAGCTGGACCACCGTCTCCAGCAGTTCGCGCAGGTTGAAGGTGGTGCTCTCCAACTCCAGCCGGTCGGCCTCGAGCTTGGAGTAGTCGAGGATGTCGTCGACGATCCGCAGCAGCTGGTGCGAGGAAGCGTACGCGGTGCGCACCAGCTCGCGATGGTCCGGCGCCAGCGATCCGGCGTGCAGCAGCAGGTCGAGCATCGGCACGATGCCGTTGAGCGGGGTGCGGATCTCGTGGCTCATGGTGGCGAGGAATTCGCCCTTGGCCATCACCGCCGACTCGGCCGCCTGCTTGGCCTGCAGCAATTGCTGCTCGAGCTGGGTGTGGCGGTCGATCTCGCGCTGCAGTTCGCCGATCGCGGCCTCGCCGCGCCGCACGCGTTCGTCGGCGCGCTTCCAGGCATCGTCGCGCCGGCGCGAAGCGTGCAGGTAGGCGCTGATCGCGAACAACGCCAGCAGTACCAGCAACAGCGCCACGCTGGTCCAGGGGCCGGAGAGGCCGAAGCGTTCCAGCGCCAGCGCCAACGCGGCGCCTGCGGCCGCGCCCAACGCGAGCCAGCGGCTGGTGGGCGGCAGGGGGTGTGGGTGGCCGGGCATTAGAGCACCGAATTCTGGAAATCGAAGTCGAGTTCGCCGGCCGCCTGCTGCACCAGGTTGCCCTGTATGAAGTCGATGCCGCTCATCCACAGCGTCGCCGCGCCTTGCGGATCCTCCACCTGCGGGCCGATCACCTGCAGGCCGAGGCGATGGGCGCGCTCGATCGCGCCGCGCAGCTCGTCGCGCAGTTGCGGATCGTCATGCGCGTGCGAATAGCGCGGCGCCAGTCGCACATAGCCCAGCTGCAGTTGCGACAGCAGCGCGCCGGCTTCCTCGCCGTGGGTGTACTGGCTGAGGCAGAACTGCACTCCGGCCGGCATCAGCTGCTCGCTGAACTGGCGCAGCGTGATCGAATGCACCAGCGCGTCGTCAAGACGCAGGTCGATCACCAGCGATGGCCCTTCGATGGCATGGCTGGCGAGCATTTCCAGCAGCCACGCGCCGTGCAGGTCTCGCGCCAGCGAGTGCGGCGACTGCGACACGAACAGCCGCAGCGGGCGCTGCTCGGCGCGACGCCGCTGCAGCAGGCCGATCGCCTGTTCCAGCACCCAGCGGTCGATGTCGGGCATCAGCCCGGCCGCCTCGGCGACCGGTATCAATTCGCCGGCGCTGCGCACGCTGCCGTCGGCCTGGCGCATGCGCAACAGTGCCTGGAATTGCGCCTCCTCGCCACCGGCCACCGCCACCACCGGCTGGAACAGCAGTTCGAAGGCGCCGTCGCGCAGGCCCGCGCGCATCGCCTCGACGAGGTCGGCGCCGGCATCCGAGCGCGCCGGCGGCACGTAGGCGGCCAGGCCGATCGGCTCGGCGCGCGCGTTGCGCGCGGCCTGTTCGACCGCATCGAGCACCGCGCCGGCATCGGCGAAGCCGTGCTGCAGCGTGCTGTAGCCGATCGCCGCGCGCAGCCGCTGCGGCATGCCGTCCATGTCGAACGGCGGATGGCTGATGCCGTCGCGCAGGCTGCGCGCCAGGGTTTCGAGTTTCGGTGCGCCATCGGGTACGAACACCAGGAAAGCGTTGTCGTTGAGCCGCGCACTGGGACAGGCGCCGGCCAGTTCGCCGATCCGGCGGCCGGCGTCATGCATCAGCTGCTCGAAGCCGGCGTAGCCGTAGCGGTCGTGCAACGCGCCCGGATTCTGGATCTCGACGAACAATGCGCCGCCATTGCCCGCGGTCAGCGCCGCGGCGATGCGCTGCATCACGTAGGGGCGGTTGTAGAGGCCGGTGTGCGGATGCCGGCTGGCATCGCCGAAGCGCTGGCGGCGCAGTGCGCGCGCGCGCTTGACCCGGCTCTGCACCGCGGCGATCAGGTGCCGCGGACGGATCGGCTTGCTGAGGAAATCGTCGGCGCCGCTTTCCAGCACCTCGAACTGGCGCTCCGGATCCGGATCGCCCGTGAGGAACACGATCGGCGTGTGCGCGAACGACGGATGCGCACGGATCAGCAGGGTGAGCTCGGTGCCGCTCATGCCGGGCATGTGCAGGTCCATCAGCACCAGGTCCGGGCTGAACTGCTCCATCGCCGGCATCACCGCTTCGGGCAACGCCGCGACCTGGGCCTGGATGCCGGCGCCGCTCAACACGCTCTCGGCGAACAAGGCCTGGCTCGGGTCGTCCTCCACCACCAGCACGCGGTAGGGGGCGTCGCCGGGATCGTCGCCCGCGGTCCCGCCGGCACCGGCGGCCGGCGCGTCCTCGTGCGCCGGCGGCGCGGGTTCCGGCGCGCACGCGGCCGGTGCATCGTTGCTCCAGCGACGCCAGTAATGCGCGGGCGGGTATTCGGCGCGCGACGGCGTATCGATACCGGGATCGTTGGCGGCTTCACGAGGCCCGCGTTGGGGAGTTGCGGTCATGGCGCTCCTTGCTGGAGCTGCCATTATGCGAACGCGCCCCAACATCGTCATGGGACGGATTGCACGGTGCAAACCGGCCAGTACCGGTGCATGTGCAAGCGCTATCGCGACAGCGTCCGCACCCCGCGATACAGCTTGCGCCACAGCCACCAGACCGCCAGCGCCAGCGACACGCTGATCGCCACCACCAGCACCAACGCCAGCCACGGGTGCGCGAACGCCAGCGCCAGCCCGCCAACCACCGCCACATCCTCGCTGACCGACGCGGTCCAGTTGCTGACCGGCTCCGGCGAGGTGTTGAGCAGCGCGCGCGAACCCGACTTCAGCACGTGGCTGGTCAGCGCGACACCGGCGCCGGTGGCGAGCATGCCCGCGCCCAGGTGTCCGTCGGCCGACATTGCCGAGGCCGCGAGGAACGCGCCGGCGGGCACCCGCAACAGGGTATGCAGCAGGTCCCACCCCGAGTCCACGCCAGGGATCTTGTCGGCGAAGAACTCCACCAGCGCCAGCGCGCCGGACACGCCGATCACCCACGGCGATTGCGTGACCTGCAGCGCCTGCGGCAGGTCGAGCCAGCCGAAATAGCCGGCAAGGCCGACCCCGAACACGGTGAGGTAGACGCGGATGCCGGCCAGCCAGGCCAGCAGCACGCCGATCGCGAACAGGTGGGCTTCGGACATGGCGTGGCTCCGGCCGATGCGCGGCGATGCCGCTTGCGCCGCAGTCTATACGGGCAGCCCGGCTTGACGTGGCCCAAAGCAGCTGGCTATACCGGCGGCATGAGCGAAACCCAGCCACCGCCCCGGGAACCGCAGGCACCGGACAACCCGCCCTCCCCGTCGATGGCCGGGTCCGCCGTCGAAGCCGCCGAGGCCACGCTGGATGTACCGGTCACCCAGGGCCACGGCATCGCATACGCGCTGGTCGCGGTGTTCCTGCTGGCGCTGGTGTTCGGCATCTGGGGGGTCTGGTCGGTGCTGGCACCCAAATCGCACGACCAGGACGCCGTGCTGGCGGCGCAACAGGCACGGCTGGACGAAATGGAGCAACGCGTCGCCACCCTGGCCCGCTCCGACCAGATCAGCCGCGAAGCCAACCGCGACCTGCAGGGCACGCTGGCCGAACGCGACGAGGAGATCGCCGGCCTGCGCGCCGACGTCGCCTTCTACGAACGCTTCGTCGGCAGCACCGCCAAGCGCCATGGCCTCAACGTGCACCAGCTGCAGCTGCAGGCGCAGGGCGGGCCGGCCTGGCATTTCACCGCCACCCTGACCCAGAACCTCAACCGCGGCGCGGTCAACAGCGGACGCCTGACCCTGTCGGTGGAAGGCAGCCGCGACGGCAAGCTGCAGAAGCTGTCGTGGGCCGACCTGCGCCAGCAGCCCGATGCCGCCGGCGTGGAGTATTCGTTCAAGTACTTCCAGCAGGTGGAAGGCGACGTGCTGTTGCCGCCCGGGCTGCAGCCGATCCGGGTCATCGCGCGGCTGACCCCGGCACGCGGCAATGCGGTGGAACAATCGTTCACCTGGGCCGATGCGGTCGCCGGGCCGGCAGCCGGCGTGCCCTAGCGGCCATGGGCGCCGTGGAGGCGCCATTGCCCGTCGCAGAGCAGCGCGGCGCGTGGCGACCACGGGCAGCCCAGCAAGCCGTCCAGCGCCTGCGCGGTTGAATCGGGGGCCGGCACGCCCCATCCTGAGCGCATGGAAACCGCTTCCGCCCATCCCGCCCCCGATTACCAGTCGCTGCGGCGCCCGCTCGAATTCAGCGCCGCCGCCGCCGCCAAGGTGCGCGAACTGATCGCCGAGGAAGGCAATCCCGCGCTCAAGCTGCGGGTCTACATCCAGGGTGGCGGTTGCTCGGGTTTCCAGTACGGCTTCGAGTTCGACGAGCAACAGGGCGAGGACGACCTGGCGATCGCCACCGACGAGGTCGTGCTGCTGGTCGATCCGCTCAGCCTGCAGTACCTGATGGGCGCGGAAGTGGACTACAGCGAGAGCCTGCACGGCGCCCAGTTCGTGATCCGCAATCCCAATGCCAAGAGCACCTGCGGCTGCGGCAGCAGCTTCACCGTCTGACGTTGCGCGCGTCCCGGTGCGCGGCCCGATGACCGGTTCCATCAGCGATCCCGCCGCCCGCCCGGCTCCGTTCGCCTTCATCGAAGGCGCGCTCGATCGCGCCGATGCGCTGCGCGACGATCCCGCGGCGCTTGCCGCGCTGTGGCCGCAGGCGCGCGTGGTGCTGCTGGACGACGACGGCCGCGCGCTGGCGGATGCGGCGCAAGGCCTGTTCGCGGCCGACGGCGATGCCATCGGCGGCGGTCCCGGCGCCGCGATCTTCCTCGGCCTGCGCGACGGTCGCGGCTGGTTCGCGCAGCGCGCTGCCACGGTCGCACCCGCTGTCGTTGCCGTCGCGCCGCAGCGCCTCGACCTGCGCAGCGCCGCCTCGGCGTGGCCGGCGTTCGAGGCCACCGCGTTCGCGCAGGCGCGCGCGCTGTTGCACTGGCATGCGCGGCATCGCCATTGCGGCGCCTGCGGCGGCGAGCTCGATTTCGTCCGTGCCGGCTGGCTTGGCCGTTGCCGCCAGTGCGGCAGCGAGCATTACCCGCGCACCGACCAGGCGATCATCGTCGCGGTCAGCGATGGCGCGCGCCTGTTGCTGGGGCGGCAGTCCACGTGGCCGGCGCGGCGCTGGTCGGTGCTCGCCGGTTTCGTCGAGCCGGGCGAATCGCTGGAGCAGACCGTCGCCCGCGAAGTGCTCGAGGAAACCGGCGTGCGCGTGCGCAGCTGCCAATATCTCGCCTCGCAACCGTGGCCGTTCCCGGGGGCGTTGATGCTCGGTTTCCTGGCGCAGGCCGAGGCCGACACGCCGGTGGCCGGCGACGAGCTGGAGGATGCGCGCTGGTTCGACGCAGCCAGCGTGCGCGCCGGCCTGGCCCGCGACTGGAACACCCTTCCCGACACCCCGCCCGACGATGCGGACGGCATCGTGTTGTCCTCGCCGATCTCGATCGCGCGCTGGCTCGCCGAGCGCTGGCTGGCGACGCAGCCGGGCTGATCCGCGCTTCCGCCGGTCCCGGCCGCGCGGCGTGACTTTCCCCGATCGGCTCGCGCCGGCCCGGCCATGGCGGTTTCGATACAATCCGGGCCATGTCGATCACCCTCATTGCCGTCGTCATCGCCCTGGCGCTCGGCCATGCCGCGCCGGGGCTGGCGGCGGCGGTGCGCGACTACGCCTGGTTCGGGCGCTGGCTGCGCTGGCTCGACGGCCGTTTCCCCGCCGCCGGTTTCTGGCGCGGCCGTTACGGCATCGCGCTGGCGTTGCTGCCGCCGCTGCTCGCGGTCGGCCTGTTCCAGCTCGCGGTCGATGCGCCCTTGCTCGGCCTGGCCGGGCTCGTGCTCGGGATCGCGGTGCTGTTCTATAGTTGGGGCCCGCGCGACCTCGACGTGGATGTCGAGGCGATCGTGGAAGCACGCGATCCCGCGGCGCGCCGCGATGCTGCCTCGAAGCTGTGGCCCGATCCCGCGCAGGCTTCGCTGGATGCGCCTTCGCTGGTTTCGGTGGTCATCACCAGTGCGCAGCGCCGCTGGTTCGGCGTGCTGTTCTGGTTCCTGTTGCTGGGCCCGTTCGGCGCACTGCTGTATCGCCTGGCCGCACTCGCCGCCGAAGGCGACGACGCCCGCCTGCTGCCGGCCAATACCGCCGCCGGCGCGCGCTGGCTGCACGCCTTGCTGGACTGGCCGGTGGCGCAGCTGATGACGCTGTCGATGGCGCTGGTCGGCGACTTCGACACCGTGGTCGGCGCGTGGAAGGACAACGGCGGCGCTTCGTTGCGGCTCGATGCCGGCTTCCTGGCAGCCGCTGCACGCGCCAGCGTCAAGTCCGAGCTTGCAGACGAGGCGATGGACTACGTCGAGGAAGGCGTGGCCGGGACCGCCCTGGTGCGGCAGCTGGGCGAACTGCCGGAACTGCGCGACGCCATGAGCCTGGCATGGCGCACGCTGCTGCTGTGGTTGGTGGTGCTGGCGCTGTTCGTGCTCGCGGGCTGGGTGAGCTGAAGCCTGTCCTGAGCTTGTCGAAGGGCCGCTTGCGCGGCACTGCCGCGCGGCTTCGGCGAACGCCCGGCGCGCCGGGCCGGGCCGGATGGGCTGAACACCACCACCGGCCATCGCTGTTGTAGGAGCGGCTTACAGCCGCGAGCCCTTGCGCCCGTGGGCGAACCCGCAAAAAAGCTCGCGGCTATAAGCCGCTCCTACAGTTACGCATGCGTGCTGCATGCTCAGGCCGCGTCGCCGCGCAATCCGCGCACCAGCGCCTCCAGCGACTCCGCGGTGCTCCCCGCGCCGTCGGCCGGCGGGCCCGCCACGACTTCGACATGCGCGCGCATGCGCCGTGGCACGCGCATGCGCCCGAGGCGGGAGTCGCGGCGGCTCCACATGCTGCCCCACATGTTCCGCAGCGCCATCGGGACCACCGGCACCGGGCGGCCGTTTCCATTGCTGCGTTCCAGGATCTTCTCGACCCCGGACTTGAATTTCGCGATGCCGCCGTCCCGGGTCAGTGCGCCCTCCGGGAAGATGCACACCAGTTCGCCATCGGCCAGTGCCGCATCGATCGCGTCGAAGGCGCGCCGCATCGTCTCCGGATCCTCGCGCGCGCCGGCGATCGGGATCGCCTTGGCAGTGCGGAAAATCCACGACATCACCGGGATCCCGAAGATCTTCCAGTACATGACGAAGCGCACCGGCCGCGGGATGCTGGCCGCCAGGATCAATGCATCCATGTAGCTGACATGGTTGCAGACGATGAGCGCGGCGCCCTCGTCGGGCACGTGCTGCTCGATGCCACGCGGGCGCAGCCGGTACAGCGCGCGCACCAGCAACCAGCTCAGGAAGCGCATCAGGAATTCGGGGACGATGGTGAAGATCCACGCCGCGACCAGCGTGTTGGCCACCGCCAGCGCCAGGAACAGCTGCGGAATGCTCCAGCCCGCCCAGGTGCGCAGCGCCAGGCACAACAGCGATGCGGCGACCACGAAGCCGGAGTTCTGGATGTTGAGCGCGCCGATCACCCGCGACAGTTCGTGCCTGGGCGTGCGGCTCTGGATCAGCGCGAACAGCGGCACCACGAAGAAACCGGTGGACAGGCCGATGCCGACCAGGTCCGCCACGATCCGCCAGTTGCCGGGCTGCTGCAGGAAGCCCGCGATGTCCAGCCCGTGCGCGGCGGCGGCGCCGCCGCGGGCGAAATACAGGTCGAAGAGGAACACGCTGATGCCCAACGCCCCCAGCGGCACCAGCCCGATCTCGACGGTGCGCATCGACAGCTTCTCGCACAGCATCGAACCCACGCCGGTGCCGATCGAGAACAGGGCCAGCACGAACACGTACAGGGTGTTGCTGCCGCCCAGGTTCAGCGCGGCGTAATCCGGCAGCTGGGTCGCGAACACGGTGCCGACGAACCAGAACCACGACACCCCCAGCACCGCGTTGCGCACCGCCAGCTGCCTGCGCGCCAGCCGCAACACCGCCATCGATTCGGTCAGCGGGTTCCAGTTGATCCGCAGCCGCGGCGCCGCCGCGCCGGCTGCCGGGATCATCCGGCTGGCGAGGTTGCCGGCGATCGCCAGCGCAACCAGCGCCGCGCCGGCCGCGAACGGCCCGAGCGTGCCGGCCGCGGTGAAGACCAGGCCGCCGACGATCATTCCGGCCAGGATCGACACCGAGGTTCCCATCTCCACCAGCCCGTTGCCGCCGGTCAGCTCCTCGGGCCGCAGCACCGTCGGCAGGATCGAATACTTCACCGGCCCGAACAGCGCGGATTGCACCCCGGTGCAGAACAGCGCCACCAGCAGCAGCGGCAGCGCCTGCAGCGCGAACGCCAGCGCCGCCAGCGACATGATCGCGATCTCCATCGTGGTGGTGATGCGGATCAGCCGCGACTTCTCCAGCTTCTCGGCGATCTGCCCCGCCGTGGCCGAGAACAGGAAGTAGGGCAGGATGAAGATCGCCGGTGCCAGCGACGCATACAGCGTCCGCTGCGCCGGCGCGGCCTGCATCCAGAACAGCAGGCCGATGATCGCCTGCCTGAACACGTTGTCGTTGAACGCCCCCAGGCACTGGGTGATGAACAACGGCAGGAAGCGGCGTTGTCGCAGCAGTTCGAACTGCGAGTGCTTCTTTTCCCCCTGCGCCATGCGGCTCCCCGCGCCTGCCATCGGGCGATGTTCGCGCGAGCCTAGCAGAGGTCAGGCGGGGGAGGCGGCCTCGCGTTCGATCGCGCGCCAGCCGATGTCGTGGCGGTGGAACTCGCCGTGCCAGGAGATGCCGGCGACCTCGGCATACGCCTTGCGCTGGGCATCGGCCACGCTGTCGCCGAGCGCGCACACGCACAGTACCCGGCCGCCGGCGGTGACGGCATTCCCGCCTTCCAGCCTGGTGCCGGCGTGGAAGACCTTGGTGTCCTCGATGTCGGGCACGTCCCATTCGCTGATCACGTCGCCCAGCCGCGGCGTGCCCGGGTAGTTCGCGGCGGCCATGACCACGCCGAGCGACGGGCGCGGATCCCACCGGGCCTGGACGGTGTGCAGCCGCGCGTCGATCGCGGCTTCGACCAGGTCGAGCAGGTCGGACTGCAGGCGCAACATCACCGGCTGCGTCTCCGGGTCGCCGAAGCGCACGTTGAACTCGATCACCTTCGGCGCGCCGGCCTTGTCGATCATCAGCCCGGCATACAGGAAGCCGGTGAACGGCACGCCGTCGGCGGCCATGCCGCGCACGGTCGGCTCGACCACTTCGCGCAGGATCCGCGCGTGCACGGCCGGGGTGACCACCGGCGCCGGGGAATACGCGCCCATGCCGCCGGTATTGGGACCGCTGTCGCCGTCGCCGACCCGCTTGTGGTCCTGCGAGGTGGCCATCGGCAGCGCGGTGCTGCCGTCGACGATCGAGATGAAGCTGGCCTCCTCGCCGTCGAGGAATTCCTCGATCACCACCCGCGCACCGGCATCGCCGAAGGCATTGCCTTCGAGCATGTCGCGGACCGCGGCTTCGGCCTCGGCCAGTGTCGTCGCGACGATCACGCCCTTGCCGGCGGCCAGGCCGTCGGCCTTGATCACGATGCGCTGGTCGGACGCGTGCGCGACCTTGCCGCGGACGTAGGCGAGCGCGGCGTCGAGGTCGGTGTGGACGGCGTACTGCGCGGTCGGGATGCGGTGGCGGGCGAGGAAGTCCTTGGCGAACGCCTTGCTGCCCTCCAGCTGCGCGGCGGCCGCGGTCGGGCCGAAGATGCGATGGCCGGCGGCGCGGAAGGCATCGACCACGCCGGCGACCAGCGGGCCCTCGGGGCCGACCACGGTCACCGCCACGCCTTCGCGCGCGGCCAGCGCCAGCAGGCCGTCGATGTCGCCCGCGGCGACATCGGCGTTGCGGCACTTTTCCTCGCGCGCGGTACCGGCATTGCCCGGCGCGACCAGCACTTCTGTCACGCGTGGCGATTGCGCGAGCTTCCACGCCAGTGCGTGTTCACGGCCGCCGGAACCGATGACGAGGAGTTTCATGTGGCATCGCTCCCTGCGGGAAACATCGAGTCCCCCGGAAAGGGGATTCCAATAACCATGACGTACTGCGCGTGCGTTCGCGGCCGCCCTTCACCCCCGCATCCGCGTGGTGGCGGTCAATGGCGGAAGTGGCGGACGCCGGTGAACACCATTGCCAGGCCGTGCTCGTCGGCCGCGGCGATCACCTCGCCGTCGCGCATCGAGCCGCCCGGCTGGATCACCGCGCCGATACCGGCGGCCGCGGCGGCGTCGATGCCGTCGCGGAACGGGAAGAACGCGTCGCTGGCCATCACCGACCCCGGCACCGCGAGCCCGGCCTCTTCGGCCTTGAGCGCGGCGATCCTGGCCGACACCACCCGGCTCATCTGCCCGGCGCCGATGCCGATGCTGCGCAGGTCGCGCGCATAGACGATGGCGTTGGACTTGACGTATTTGGCGATCCGCCAGGCGAACAGCAGGTCGTCGAGCTCGGCCGGGGTCGGCGCCCGCCGGGTCACCACCTTCAATTCGTCGCGCGTGACTTCGCGGATGTCGCTGGTCTGCATCAGCAGGCCGGAACCGACGCGCTTGACGTCGAAGTTGTTGCGGCCGTCGCCGTGCGGGATCCGCAGCACGCGCACGTTGGCCTTCTTCTTGGCGTACGCGAGTGCGCCGTCGTCGTAATCGGGCGCGATCAGGACCTCGACGAACTGGCGGTCGAGGATCGCTTTGGCGGTCGCCGCGTCGAGCGGGGTGTTGAAGGCGATGATGCCGCCGAACGCCGAGGTCGGGTCGGTGGCGTAGGCGGCTTCGTAGCTGTCGGCGCAGCCCTTGCCCACGGCCGCGCCGCAGGGATTGGCGTGCTTGACGATCACGCACGCGGGCTGCTCGAACTGGCGCACGCATTCCCACGCCGCGTCGGCGTCGGCGAGGTTGTTGTACGAGAGCTCCTTGCCCTGCAGCTGGGTGAAGGTCGCCAGCGTGCCGGGCACCGGCCACAGGTCGCGGTAGAAGGCGGCGTGCTGGTGCGGGTTCTCGCCGTAGCGCAGGTCCATGACCTTGACGAAGTTGCTGTTGCTCTGCGCCGGGAACAGCTGCTGCTTGCCGTCGCCGTCCAGCGAAGACAGGTAGTTGCTGATGCAGGCGTCGTAGAAGGCGACGTTGTTGAACGCGGCCACCGCCAGCGCGAACCGGGTCGGCGCCGACAGCATGCCGTCGTTGGCGTCGAGCTCGGCGAGGATGCCGGCGTATTGCGCCGGGTCGGTGGCCACCGCCACGCGCGCGAAGTTCTTCGCCGCCGAGCGCAGCATCGCCGGGCCGCCGATGTCGATGTTCTCGACGATCTGGTCGAAACTGCTGGCCGGATCGGCCGATACCGCGGCGAACGGATACAGGTTGAGCACCAGCAGGTCGATCGGCGCGATCCCGTGCCGTGCCATCACCGCGTCGTCGATGCCGGCGCGGCCGAGCAGGCCGCCGTGCACCACCGGGTGCAGGGTCTTGACCCGGCCGTCCATCATTTCCGGGAAGCCGGTGGCCTCGGAGACGTCGCGGACCGCGAGGCCGGCGTCGCGCAATGTCCGCGCGGTGCCACCGGTGGACAGGAGTTCGACGCCGCGGGCGGCCAGCGCGCGGGCGAGCTCGACCAGTCCGGTCTTGTCGGAGGCGGAGAGCAGCGCGCGGCGTATTTTCACGGCCGGCGCGGACGGACGGTCAGGGGGCATGCGAAGGGAAACGGACAGCGAAAGAGTGGGGATTATAACGGCGGGGCCGAAGCGGGCCCGCGGCAGCAAGGTCGCGCTGGCGCGGCGGGCACGGCCGGCCGCCATGGCGGCGGAACACGCGGCAATCGCCGGCGACGGGCACTGGCCGCGACCGGGCAGGAAATCGGGCTGGAGCGGATCACGCCGGGCATCGGGGCGTGGCGGGCCGCCGGCTGCCCGGGGCTTACGCCATGCCGTAATCCTTGAGCTTCCGGCGCAAGGTCGCGCGATGGATGCCGAGCATCGCCGCGGCGCGGCTCTGGTTGCCGTCGCAGTGGCCGAGCACTTCGGCGAACAACGGGATCTCGAGTTCGCGCAAGGCGATCTCATAGAGGTCGTTGGCATCGCAACCATCGAGGTCGCGCAGGTAGCGGCGCACCGAAGTGGCGACGTGCTCGCGCAACGGCGGACGCGTGCCGCTGCGGGCGGGAGTGCCCATGGATTGCATACGTTCGGCGTTCAAGCAGAGTCCCCATGACAAGCGTGCTGCGCCGCCAGTCCGTGTCCCGGCGGGGGGACGAGTCTAGCGCGCTGTCGTCGCAGGTGCCATCGCGATGGCGCGCCATGTCAGCGGAAGTCGAAGGTGAATGCGACGATCCGCGGTGCCGGTTCCACGATGTCCATCGCCACCGTCGCACTCTGGCCGCTGGCCAGTCCGCTGCGCGTTGGCGAGGCGCCCAGGTAGTCGCGTGGCGCGAACGCGCGCGCGCCGACGTTGCGTCCATCGACGTCCGACAGCGTCAGCAGCAACGCCGGCCAGGGTTGCGGCCAGCGCGCGTCGTTGCGGAAGGTGGCGCTGACATGCAGCACGCCCGGGAGCGTCGGGTGCGGGCGCACGTCGCGATGCAGCAGGGTGAATGCCGCCGGTTCGCGCCACGCCGGCACGCTGCAGCGCAAGGCGCCGCAAAGCGCCGACACCAGCGGGCGCCAGCGCGCGCTGGCCGCCAGTTGCGCGCGATCGGCGAGCAGCAGTTGCAGTGCCAGCAGCAATGCCAGCGCGGCGATCGCGGCAGGCTCGCGCCACTTGCGGCGGCCGTCGGTTCGGCCCGCGACGGCGGGGGCGCGGACGAAGCTGGGCATGGCCTTGTCGCGCGGCGCGGCGCGGGGCGGTGGCGACGGCGCGGGGGGGGATTCCAGCGGCTCCCGGACGACGATTCCGGGCGCGGTTCCCGGGGCAGGCGCCGCTGTTGCGGGCGGCGCGGCCGACGCGGCCGGGGTGGCTTCCTCCCCGGGAGTCGCGTCCGCCGGTCGCGCCACCGTGGCGTTGATGGGGGGATGGCCATGGTCGGCGAGGACGGCGGGCGCGGCGTCTTGCGCGGGGGCTTGCGCGTCGATTGCCGCGCCGGCATCGGGTTGGCCCGCGGTGATGGCAGCAGGCGCGTTGGCCGCGGGATCGGCCGGGATGGTTTCGGGACGCGGGGCCTTCGAGCGTGCTTTGGACTTGGCCTTTGGCGATGGCGCCGGTTCGGGTGGTTCGGGTGGTTCGGGTGGTGCAGATGGTGCAGGTGGTGCGGATGTCGGTACGGCGGCAGGCCCATCGATCGCGGCATCCCCGGCAATGACGGTTTCCGGCGCTGGCGGCGCGACGGGTTCGGGCTCCGCCGACGTGGCCGTGGCATCCGCGGGCGATGGCGCCGGTTGCAATGCTCCGTCGCATCGCGGGCAGCGCTGCGGGGGGTGTCCGCTGACGGGATTCAGCGCGACCAGGAACTGGCAATGCGGGCAGAGCACGAACATGCGGCGAGTTTACGGACTGGTGCCGTGGCGTCCATCCGCTGCCGCCGGCCGATGCCGCCTGGTCAGCTGCGGACTGCGTTGTCGCGACGGATGCCGTCGATCCGCATCCAGTCGCCTTCCTGCACCGCATGGAGGGAATCGAACCAGGCGCCGTAGCGCGCCAGGAGCGCGCCTTCCTGGCCCGCGAGGATGCCGGACAGGGCGATGCGGCCGCCGCGCGCCACGCGTGCCGCCAGCGTCTCGGCCAGCACGTCGAGCGCGGAAGCCAGGATGTTGGCGACGACGACCGGATAGGTCGCGATCGGTTCGTCGCCTGGCAGGTACACGGCCAGGCGCCCGCCGACCGCGTTGCGTTCGGCGTTGTCGCGGCTGGCCAGCAGCGCCTGGGGATCGTTGTCGACGCCGACCGCCTGCGCGGCGCCGAGCTTGAGCGCGGCCAGGGCGAGGATGCCGCTGCCGCAGCCGAAGTCGAGCACGTCGGCGTCTTGCAGCAGGCCGTCGGTCGCCAGTGCATCCAGCCATTGCAGACACAGCGAAGTGGTCGGATGCGTGCCGGAACCGAACGCCAGGCCGGGATCCAGCCGCACTACCGCCGCATCGGCGGCATCGGCGCCGGCCGGCAGGTCGTGGTTCCACGGCACGATCCAGGTGCGCTTGCCGAAGTGCAATGGCGCGTACTGGTCCATCCAGGCGCGTTCCCAGTCCTGGTCGGCGACCTTGCGGAAACCGGCCTGCGACCAGTCCAGCGCCGGGTCGAAGGCTTCCAGCGCGGCAAGCAGCAGCAGCGCGTCGGCGTCGCCCGGGAACAGGGCCGTCAGCGCGATCTCGTCCCAGAGCGGCGTCTGCCCGACGCCGGGCTCCAGGATCGCCCGCTCGTTCGGGGTGTCGATCTCGGCGTCGAGCATGGTCACCGCGAGCGCGCCGACATCCTCCAGCGCATGCTCGTAGCGCGGTTGTTCGGCCTCGCGGCAGCGGACGGTGAGTTCGAGGAAGGGCATCGCGTGGCGCCGGGTTGCGGGCTGCCATGGTCCGCGCCCGCCGCGCGCGGGGCAAGCCTCGACGCCGCGGTCGCGGCGCGGCCTCCTGGCTGCCGCCGTCAGCGGCCGAGCAATCCGCGCAGCAGTTTCTTGACCGGCTTGTCCTGGTCCGCGGGCGCGGCTGGCTCGCCACGGTCGGCATTGCCGATGTTGCCCATGCCCATCGGCGCGAACGCGGTCGACTTGGTGCGCACGCGCACGTTCCATTCCGGCTTCCACGCGGCCTTGCTGCCGGCCGGTCGCGGCGGCCAGGCGATGTTGCGCTCCGGGCCGTACGCGATCATCTGGGTCACCCCGGCGCCATCGCCGAAGATGCCGCGCGGGATCGCGCAGTTGGTCACCTGCGGGCCGAGCAACACGCGTTCCTTGATCCACTGGGCGACCGTGGCTTCGGGCAGGTAGTCCATCAGCCCCGTGCCCGGTTCCGGCATCTCGGCGCTGCTCCACATCACGATCGCATCGTCCTTCTGGCCCATCGCGCTGAGGAAGTAGCCGGTCGCGCGGTCGACCGGCTTCCAGCTCCAGTTGGTGGCCGCATCGCCGCCGCCGCTGCTCGACAATGCGATCTTCGGCATGAAGTCCTGCATGCGCTCCAGGTCGAAATGCATCGACGCCGGGACGCCGGGGCCGCTGACCTGGTGTGCGCCCACCAGCGAGGCGCCGTCGGGCACCTGCTTGCGGCTGCGCTCGTTGGGCCACAGCGCGTATTCGGGGCCGGGGTTGATCGCGCGTTCCGGCGCGTTGCGGCCCTGCGGCATCGAGCCGCTGATGTCGGCCTTGCCGTTCTTCACGCTGATGCGGATCTCGCGCGGCTGGCCGGCACGCACTTCGGTCCCGCAGCCCCAGTAGACCAGGATGCGCGAGCTGTGCTCGCCGCCATCGGCGATGCCGCGGCCGTCGCCCATGGGGGCGGCCGGCGACCGGGCGGCCGGCGGCGGCAGCAGCGGCAGGCTGCTGCCCAGGCGCAGGCCGGCGGGGATCGCCTGGCTGGCTTCGGGCGCGGGATTGCTGCCGTTGTACAGCGCGATGTCCAGGTATTGCCCGGGCATCCCCGGCATGCGCGTCATGCCGTAGCTGGCCTGGCCCTTGCCGCCGAACATGCCCATCGCCATCCGGCCGAGCCCGCCCATGGCCGGCATGCCGGCCATGTCGTGGGTGGCGACATCCATGTACAGCTGCGGGATGGCGTTGCTCGCCGAACGGCTGGCGGTGGGGATGGCGAGCGCGGCGACGGCCAGCGCGAGGCAGGAGATGCGGGGCAGGGTCATGGCGTACCTGTGGCGTGGAATGCGCGCGTTCACCGCGCTGGTCATCCCCCGGTTACGCGAAAAGCGGGGCCTGCAGGTCAGGCGCCCACGGATCGCGGCGCACTGCGCAGTGCGTCACGCCAGGCCGATCGACGTTTCCCGGCGCTCGGCCAGCCGCTTCTCGAGGTAGTGGATGTTCTGTCCGCCCTGCTGGAAACCGGCATCGGCCATGATCCGCTGCTGCAGCGCGATGTTGGTCTTGATGCCGTCGACCACCATTTCCGACAACGCCACTCGCATGCGCGCGATCGCGGTGGCGCGGTCGCGGCCGTGCACGATGAGTTTTCCGATCATCGAATCGTAGTTGGCGGGAACGCGATAACCCTCGTAGATGTGCGAATCCACGCGCACGCCGGGGCCGCCGGGGGCGTGGAAATGCTGGATCAGGCCGGGCGAGGGCATGAAGCTGTCCGGATCCTCGGCATTGATCCGGCATTCGATCGCATGCCCGTCGAGGACGATGTCGTCCTGCTTCAGCGACAGTTCGTGCCCCGCGGCGATGCTGAGCTGCTCGCGCACCAGGTCGATGCCGGTGACCAGCTCGGTGACCGGGTGCTCGACCTGGATGCGGGTGTTCATCTCGATGAAGTAGAAGCGGCCGTCCTCGTACAGGAACTCGAAGGTGCCGGCGCCGCGATAGCCGATGCGCACGCAGGCCTCGGTGCAGACCTTGCCGATCTGCGCGCGCTGTTCGGCGGTGATGCCCGGCGCGGGCGCTTCCTCGACCACCTTCTGGTGGCGGCGCTGCATCGAGCAGTCGCGCTCCCCCAGGTGGATCGCGTTGCCCTGGCCGTCGGCCAGCACCTGGATCTCGACGTGGCGCGGGTTCTCCAGGAACTTCTCCATGTACACCATGTCGTTGCCGAACGCGGCCTTGGCCTCGGACTTGGTGGTGGCGATGGCGTTGCCAAGCGCGGCCTCGGTGTGGACCACGCGCATGCCGCGGCCGCCGCCGCCGCCGGCCGCCTTGACGATCACCGGGTAGCCGATCTCGCGCGCGATCGCGATGTTGGTGTCGTTGTCGTCGCCCAGCGGGCCGCCGCTGCCGGGCACGCATGGCACGCCGGCCTCCTTCATCGCCCGGATCGCCTCGACCTTGTCGCCCATCAGGCGGATGGTTTCGGGACGCGGTCCGATGAAGATGAAACCGGACTGCTCGACGCGCTCGGCGAAGTCCGCGTTCTCGCTGAGGAAGCCGTAGCCCGGATGGATCGCCTGCGCATCGGTGACTTCCGCCGCGGCGATGATCGAGGCCATGTCCAGGTAGCTCTGCGCCGAGGGCGCCGGGCCGATGCACACCGACTCGTCGGCCATCGCCACGTGCTTGAGGTTGCGGTCGACGGTGGAGTGCACCGCGACCGTGCGGATGCCGAGCGCGTGGCACGCGCGCAGGATGCGCAGCGCGATTTCGCCGCGGTTGGCGATGACGACTTTATCGAGCATGAAGTTTTCCCGTTCGTCCTGAGCGTAGGCCGTAGGCCGAAGTCGAAGGAAGCATGGCGAAGCGGAGCCGGCGGGCTCAGCCGATCACGAACAGCGGCTGGTCGAATTCGACCGGCTGGCCGCTCTCGGTGAGGACCTTCAGCACCGTGCCGGAGACTTCGGCCTCGATCGGGTTGAACATCTTCATCGCCTCGATGATGCCCAGCGTGTCGCCGGCCTTGACCGCCTGGCCAAGGGTGACGAAGGGCGGCTTGTCCGGTGCCGGCGAGGCATAGAAGGTGCCGACCATCGGAGCGCGCACGACATCGCCGGCGGGCAGGTCGGATGGCTTGGCCTGGCCGCCGGTGGCGGCTTCGGTCGGGGACTGCATCGGCATCGCCACCGGCGGCGAGGCCGGCGCGGGTGCCGCGGCATATTGCATCGGCGCGCTGGCCAGGATCCCGCCCTTGGGCATGCGGGCCAGGCGCACGGACTCCTCGCCTTCCTTGATCTCGATCTCGGCGAGGTTGGATTCCTCGAGCAGGTCGATGAGCTTCTTGATCTTGCGGAGATCCATGTGGCGGGCCTCTATCGAATTGAACAGGGTTTCGTCATCCCGGGCGCCGAGTTCGCGTAGCGGATAGCCGGAGCAGACTCCTTCGCTTCGTTCGGAATGACGGTGCTAGGGGTTTTGGGCGTGGCCGACCCTCTGCATGGCGGCGTCCAGCGCATAGCGGTAGCTGTCGGCGCCGAAGCCGGCGACCACGCCGACGGCCAGGTCGCTGAAGTAGCTGGTGCGGCGGAACGGTTCGCGCGCGTGCGGGTTGGACAGGTGGATCTCGATGAACGGGATCGCCACCGCCGCCAGTGCATCGCGCAATGCCACCGAGGTGTGGGTAAAGGCGGCCGGGTTGATCAGGATGAAGGCGGTGCCATCGCCGCCGGCCGCCTGCACGCGGTCGACCAGCTCGTCCTCGGCATTGGACTGCAGGCTCTGCAGGGCATGCCCGGCAGCGGTGGCGCGGGCCACCAGGTCACCGTCGATCGCCGCCAGCGTGGTGCGGCCGTAGACCTCCGGCTCGCGGCTGCCGAGCAGGTTGAGGTTGGGGCCGTGCAGGAGCAGCAGCTTCGCCATGAAGCCCGGACAGTGACTTGGGACGCGCAGTCTGCGCGATGGATATCGCGCTGTCCAGATGCCGCCTATCGCTTTGCTTGCAGGATCGGCGAAGTTCAGCCGGATTGCCGAAAGTTAAGCGCTTCTTCGAGCCGTGGCTCTAATGCCTGCACTAATCGGCTGTCCACGCCTCGATTTCGCCGTCCGCGAAAGGTCCGATCCGTTGCTTGAGCAGCCGGCCGTCGGCCGAGATCAGCACGGAATAGGGCAGTACCCCCTTGGGATTGCCCAGGCGGACCCCCGCATCAGCGGGCCCGGGCGCATCCAGCAGGATTGGGTAGGAGACCGCCACCCGCTTGAGGAAGGACGCGACCGCATCGGCGTCATCCAGCGCGATGCCGACCACTTGCACGCCGTTGGCCGGCTGTTGCATGGCAAATCGCTGCAGCTCCGGCATTTCCTTGATGCAGGGCGAGCACCACGAGGCCCAGACGTTCACAAGCAGGCGTCGGCCCAGGAAGTTGCTGGGTAGTTGGACTGTGTTGCCTTCAAGATCACGGACGTTGACCACAGGAACCATATCCCCGCGCGTCGCCACGACCACCCCGGCAGGCGGCGCCGGCGCTGCGGCCGACAGGGCGCTGCCCAGCAGCCGCTGCCCCAGTTCGCTGCGCAACAGCGGCCCGGGGCCGCCGGTCACCAGGCTGGCCAGCACGCCCAGCGTCCCGGCCGCGAGCGCGACCAGCACGATCCTGGTGGAAGAACGCATCAGCGCGGGTCCGCGCGTCGTACCCGGGCAGCGAAGGCAGCGGCCTTTTCGTAGCCCACCAGCCGCAGTTCGCGGCGTTCGCTGCCGTCGATGAAGAACAGCGTGCCCGGCGGTCCGATGATGCCGAAACGCCGCATCAGCGCCTGGTCGAGGGCGTCGTTGGCGGTGACATCGGCCTTGAGCAGCACGAAGCCGGCCAGCGCCGACTGCACCACCGGATCGGTGAAGGTGTACTTCTCCATTTCCTTGCAACTCACGCACCAGTCGGCATAGAAGTCGAACAACAACGGTTGGCCCGCGGCCCGGGCGGCGGCGATTTCGCGGTCCAGGTCGGCCGACGACTTGATCGTGCGGAACGACACGGCCTGCGCCTGCGGCGCGCCGAACATGCCGGCCAGCGGCTGCAGCGGATCGCGCCCTCCGCCGAGCGCGCCCAACAGTTCCGCCATGCCCAGCACCGCCAGCAGCAGGCCGGCGAAGCGCGCCGCCAGCCGCGTGCGCGGCGTCGACGTGGTCGCCGACAGCGCCCAGGTCGCCGCGGCGAGCAGCAGCAAGCCCCACGCTGCCAGCGTCGCCGCCGCCGGCAGGATCCGCGACAGCATCCACACCGCCAGCCCCAGGAACACGAAGCCGAACACCCGCTGCGCCACCGTCATCCACGGCCCGCTGGTCGGCATGCCGCGGCCAGCCGCGGCGCCGAAGAACAGCAATGGCGCGCCCATGCCCATCGCCAGCAGGAACAGGGCCGCGCCGCCGAACGCCGGATCGTGGCTCTGGCCGATGTACAGCACCGCGGCCGCCAGCGGCGGCGCCACGCACGGTCCGACGATCAGCGCCGACAACGCGCCCATCGCCGCCACGCCGCCGAGCGAACCGCCACGCTGGCGATCGCTGAGGGCGCCGAGCCGGGACCGCAATGTCGCCGGCAACTGCAATTCGTAGAGGCCGAACGAAGACAGCGCCAGCACCACGAACAGGGTCGCGAACGCGGCGATGATCCACGGATTCTGGAACGCTGCCTGCAGGTTGGCGCCGAGCAGCCCGGCGACCACCCCGGCGACGGTGAATACCAGCGCGTTGGCGACCACGTACACCAGCGACAGCGTCAGCGCACGGCGGGTGCCGATGCGCGTGCCCTGGCCGGCGATCAGGCCCGACAGGATCGGGATCATCGGCAACACGCAGGGCGTGAAGGCGAGCAGCAGCCCGGCACCGAAGAAACCGAGCAGCGCCAGCCAGCGGCTCTTGCCGGCCAGCGCCGCGGCGAGGCGGCTGTCCTCGGCCAGCGCCTGGCCGGGGTCGCCGCCCGCAATCGCCGGGGCAGCAATTCCCGTGGCGGAAATTCCTGCGGGGGAAGTTCCCGTGAGAGGACCTTCAGCGGCGAGCCTTTGACCCGTCGCGTCTGTTGTGGCGGCCGGTGTCCCGCCGGGCAGGCTGCCGGAGGAGCCCGCGGCTGGAGCCGCTTCCACGGGTACCGGAGCCACGCTCCCGGCCGGCAACGCCAGCGCCACGGTCCGCGTCATCGGCGGATAGCAGATGCCATCCGTCTGGCAGCCCTGGAAGGTTGCGGTCAGGCGTGCGTTCGCGGCGTCCGCGCGCGTGCGTTGCAGTGGCAGGGGCACATCGACCTGCTCGAAGTACACGACCCCTTCGCCAAAGTATTCGTCGCGATGGCGGGTGCCCGGCGGCCAGCGCGGCCGCCCGGCGGTAATGCCGTCGGCGCCGGCCAGGGTGAGCACGGTCTTGTCGCGGTACAGGTAATAACCCGGTGCCGGGGTAAAGCGCAGCAGCAGGGTGTTGCCGTCGCCGACGATGGCCTCGAAGCCGAACGCCTGCGCTTCCGGCAGCGGCTCGCCCGGGCCGCCCGCCACCCTCCCCGGCAGCAGGCCCTTGCCGTTGCCGCCCGTGCCGAGGGCGCCGAGCCCGGTGCTGCCGGAGGCCGCGACGCCGCTGGCCCTCGGCAGCGCCACGACCAGCGTCCGCGCCTGCGGCGGGTAGCACACGCCGAGGTCGGCGCAGCCCTGGTATTTGACTTTCAGGGTGACCCGGTCGGCACTGGCGGCGGCCGTGCCCGTCTGCACCGCAAGCAGCCGCGTGCGGAAGGTCTCGACATCGCCGAAGAATTCGTCGTGGTGCTTCTCGCCATGCGGCAGCTGCAGCGTGCCGGCGCTGAACGTGCCGTCCACCGCCTGTACCGAGATCCGGTGCCGGTAGAGGTAATAGCCGTCGGCGATCTTCCAGGCCAGTTCGATGCGGCCGCGCTCCGGCGCGGAGGCCGTGAGCGCGAACGCCTGGTCCACCGGCAGCAGGTCGGACTCGTCCACCGCTGCCCGTGCCTCGCCGATGCCGGTCGCGGCCAGCGCGGCCGCGCAGGACACCAGGGCGCACAACAGCCGGACCGCACGCACGCGGCGCAACCACAACGTCATTCGATCAGTCTCCCGTGTCGGCCGGGGCGACGGCAGAACATTCCGCGACCCAGTCCAGATAGGCGGCCAGGCCGCCGGCGACTTCGACCGCGACCAGTTCCGGCAGTTCATGCGGATGCAGCGCCGCCACCCGCGCCTGCAGCGCCGGCAGCCGTCCCTGCACCGTCTTGATCAGCAGCAGGGCCTCGTCCGCGCGCTCGATCGCCCCCTGCCAGCGGTACACCGAGCGCAGCCCCGGCAGCACGTTGACGCAGGCGGCCAGCCGCTCGCCGACCAGCACGTCGGCGATGGCCTGGGCGGTGGCGGTATCGGGGCAGGTGCAGAAGCAGACGAGGACGCTCACCGGCATAGCTTAGCGGCAGGGTGGACGAGGTGCCGCGTTCCGGGGCGATCCGCGAACAGCCGCCTCCGGTGCAGGTTCCGCCAACAGCCGTACCCCTCACCCTGCTGCGCTGCGCGCAGCGGTCCCTCTCCCCGCTCCGCGGGGCGAGGGATCATGCAGTCCCCGCCGCAAGCGGGTCGCGGGTCATGCAGTTCCCGCCGCAAGCGGGTCGCGGGTCATGCAGTTCCCGCCGCAAGCGGGCCGCGGGTCACGCAGTTCCCGCCGCAAGCGGGTCGCGGGTCATGCAGTTCCCGCCGCAAGCGGGTCGCGGGTCATGCAGTTCCTTCTCCCCGCTCGCGGGGAGAAGGTGCCCGAAGGGCGGATGAGGGGCGCTCTTCGGCTTGGCGCACCCCCTCCCCGCTCCGCGGGCGAGGGCAACGCACGCCGTGTCGATGCAAGCCGATTTCCGCCAGGCGTCTTGAAAGCCTTCGACCATCGCCCCATATCTGCGCCGTCCCGGTTGCCCGGGCGTTTTCGCGTCGCGATGCTGGCAGTCATGCGTGGAGACTGCTAATATCGCCGGCCGTTTTCCCAAACAATCAAGTACTTGCGAGGGCTGCAATGAATATCAAGCCGCTTTACGACCGCGTCGTGATCAAGCGCATGGAAGAAGAGAAGATGTCCGCCGGCGGGATCGTGATCCCGGACAGCGCCACCGAGAAGCCGATCAAGGGCGAAGTGGTCGCGGTCGGCGAAGGCAAGGCGCTGGACAACGGCTCGCTGCGCGCGCCCAAGGTCAAGGTCGGCGACAAGGTGCTGTTCGGCAAGTACGCCGGCACCGAAGTGAAGCTCGACGGCAGCGAATACCTGGTCGTGAAGGAAGACGACATCTTCGCCGTCCTCGGCTGAGACGTCGCACCGACCGCTTCCCCTGAATCCTGATCTGAAATTCTCTTGAGGTAACTGCAATGGCTGCCAAGGAAATCCGTTTCGGCGAGGACGCGCGCTCCAAGATGGTGCGCGGCGTCAACATTCTCGCCAATGCCGTCAAGGCCACGCTCGGCCCGAAGGGCCGCAACGTCGTGCTCGAGAAGAGCTACGGCGCGCCGACGATCACCAAGGACGGCGTGTCCGTCGCCAAGGAGATCGAGCTGGCCGACAAGTTCGAGAACATGGGC